>CAYODZ010000020.1:0-5643 GCA_964402835.1 uncultured Gammaproteobacteria bacterium
GCAGAGCACGCCATGATCGCGGCGCAGAGGCCGATGCCGATCATGCCCGACTCGCGCGCTGCGCCGAGGTTGCCGCGTCCGACCTGCTGCCCGACGCGCACCGAAATGGCGAACGACAGGCCCATCGGAATCATGAACATCACCGCGGCAAAGTTCACGGCGATCTGGTGACCGGCGACGATGTCGGCCCCAAGCCGCCCCATCAGAAGCGCGGCCGCGCCAAACATGCTGCCCTCCATGAAGATGGTCACGCCGATCGGGATGCCCAGCCACAGCAACGCCGCCATCGGCTGACGCTGCGGCCACTCGAAATGCGCGAACGGCTCAAACGGTCGGTAGCGACGCCGGCGGACGTTGATCACCATCATGCCGAGCATCACCCACATTACGATCGCGCTCGACACGCCGGCGCCCACGGCGCCGAGCGCGGGAAAGAACCCCGGGCCATACATGAACAACCAGTTGCCGAACATGTTCAACGGCAACGCGACCAACGCGATGTACATCATCGGGCGGGTCTCTGAGGTGCCCTCGCTGAAAAAACGTAGCACGAGGTACAGATACATCGGCACCAGGCCCGCCGCCATCACACGCACATAGGCCCCGGCGAGCGGGACGATCGACGGGTCGACGGAGAAGGCGCGCATGATGGCCGGTGCGCTCAGAATGACGGCGCCGATCGGCACGGAGATCAGCAGCGCGAGCCAAAGGCCTTGTCGCACCCAGTGGCCGATGGCGCGGTTCTCGCCCGCACCATGCAGCTGTGCGACCGTCGGCGTCAGCGCCATCAACACGCCCAACCCGAATATCCACAACGGCATCCAGACGGCGCCGCCGACCGCGACCGCCGCGAGGTCACGCGCGCTCAGCTGTCCCGCCATGATGGTATCGGTGACCTGCATGCCGACCTGCACCAGGTTGTTGATGACCAGTGGCGCGCCGAGCGCCGCGATGGCACGGGCTTCCGTCAGCTTTCGCATGGTGCTAGCGTACTCGAATGACCACGACACCCCGCAGGGTCGCCATTATCGGCGGCGTTCGACTCCCTTTCTGCCGCGTCGGCAGCCACTACGCCCGCCTGGGCAACGTTGATCTCATGACCGGCGCGCTGTCCGCGCTCGTCACCCGATACCGATTGTCCGGCCATCGCGCTGGCGACGTCGCCCTGGGCGCGGTCATCAAGCACACCCGCGACTGGAACATGGCGCGCGAGGCGGTGCTCGGCTCCGGGCTCGCGCCCGAGACGCCCGCGTACGACTTGCAGCGCGCGTGCGGCACGAGCCTCGAGGCCGCGTTGCAGATCGGTCACCGCATCGCGCTCGGCGAGATCGAGACCGGCATCGCGGGCGGCGCAGACTCCATCAGCGACGCGCCCGTCGTCCACACCGATGAATTCGCGCGCATCGCGAAACGCTCCAATGCCGGCAGAACCTTCGGCCAACGGCTGCTACCGTGGCTCGACCTGCGACCCGCGCATTTGAAGCCGGAAGCGCCCGGCGTCGTCGAGCCGCGCACCGGCATGTCCATGGGTGAGCATTGCGAAGTCATGGCCAAGGAATGGCAGATTCCGCGTCGCGAGCAGGATGCGCTCGCGCTCGCGAGCCACCAACACGCGGCCGCCGCATGGGCCGAGGGTTTCTACAAAGACCTCGTGTGCGAATTCGGCGGCGCAAGCCGCGACGAATTCGTGCGCGCCGACACCAATCTCGACAAGCTTGCGTCGCTGCGGCCCGCGTTCGATCGGACGAACGGCACGCTGACGGCCGGCAATAGCACCCCGCTCACCGACGGCGCGGCGGCGGTGTTCCTCGCGAGCGAGGATTGGGCTGCGTCGAACGGACACACGCCACAGGCGTATCTCGCCCACGGCGAAGTCGCAGCGGTCGATTTCGTCGACAAGAAGGAAGGACTGTTGATGGCGCCGGCCTACGCCGTGCCGCGCATGCTTGCGCGGGCAGGCCTGACGCTGCAGGATTTCGACTACTATGAAATTCACGAGGCGTTCGCCGCGCAAGTATTGTGTACGCTGAAAGCGTGGGAGTCGCCCGAGTTCTGCCGCGAGCGCCTTGGCCTCGACGCGCCGCTTGGGTCCATTGACCGCGCTAAGTTGAACGTGAAGGGTGGCAGCGTCGCACTCGGTCACCCGTTCGGCGCAACAGGCGCACGCGTGCTTGCGAATGCCGCGAAGCTGCTCGAACAGCGCGGCTCGGGCCGCGTTCTGGTATCGGTCTGCACGGGTGGCGGAATGGGCGTCACCGCAATCGTCGAAAAATAAAACAATGTAGGCGCGGCGCCGTTGCGCCGCGATAACGGGAGAAAATATGACCTTTGGTCAACGCGTAAACGCATGGCTTGAATCCATCAACGGGGTGCTGTGGCACGACTCCGTGCTCTACATCCTGCTCGCGACGGGCATCCTGTTCACCGTCTGGAGTGGATTCTCGCAATATCGCGCGTTGACGCACGGCGGCGCCGTGTTGCGCGGCAAGTACAACAACCCCAACGACCCCGGCGCGGTCAATCACTTCCAGGCACTGTCGATGGCGCTGTCCGCGACCGTCGGCCTCGGCAACATCGGCGGCGTCGCGCTCGCCATCGCGCTCGGTGGCCCGGGCGCCGTGTTCTGGATGTGGGTCGTCGGTTTCTTCGGCATGGCCATCAAGACCACCGAAGTCACGCTGTCGATGATTTATCGCAACACCGACAACCCCGATGAGCCGCACGGTGGTCCGATGTGGGTGGTCAGCAAGGGCGTCGCTGCGCTGAAGCCATCGCTCGCGCCGCTCGGCAAATTCATCGGCGGCATCTTCTGCGTGACGCTGCTGATCTCCGCAGTCACCGGCGGCAACATGTTCCAGGCCTGGAACGTCGGCACCATCACCCAGGAATATTTCGGCGTCCCGACCATTGCGAGCGGCATCATCCTCGCGACCATCGTCGGCATGACCATCATCGGCGGCGTGAAGCGCATCGGCTCGGTCGCGTCGAAGCTCGTCCCGACGATGTGCTTCCTGTACATCGCCGCGGGCCTCTACGTGCTCATCGTGCAGGCGGATGTGATTCCGTCGATGCTGAAACTCATCGTCGTGGCTGCGTTCAACCCGCTCGAAGCACAGGAAGCGTTCCTCGGTGGCACCGTCGGCTATGCGTTCCTGTGGGGCATGAAGCGCGCGTTGTTCTCGAACGAGGCGGGCCAGGGCTCGTCGCCGATCGCGCACTCCGCGGCGAAGACCGACGAGCCGGTGCGCGAGGGCATCCTCGCGGGTCTCGAGCCGTTCATCGACACCATCGTCGTGTGCACGATTACCGCGCTCGTGATTCTGAGTTCCGGTATCTGGCAGCGCTCCGCCGAAGCGCATTATCTCGACCAGGCGCCCGCGGTCATCGCATCGCCGGGTGGCGGCTGGACCGTCGAGGACAGCCCGGCGCCGGCGCGCATCGACGGCAACTGGCGCGCGGGCGACGGCGTGTTCCTGATCATCAACTCGGATCACAACCCGATTACCGGCAATACGAAACACCGGCTCGACGGATCCATCGTGCTGGACGGCCGCAACTTCACGATTGACTGGGGCGTGCATCCGAGCGAGGCACCGTTCACGGTCGATAACCTCGGGATCTACGTGACTTATGCGGGGGCGACGCTCACCGCAAAAGCGTTCGACTCGGTGAATCCAGGCCTCGGCATGTGGCTCGTCACGCTCGCGTCGTGGCTGTTCGCGGTGTCGACCATCATCTCGTGGAGCTACTACGGCGAGCAGGGCATGATTTATTTGGCCGGCGAGAAGTCGGTGATGCCTTACAAGTTCGTTTACTGCCTGCTCATCATCGTCGCGACGCTCGGCTTCATCACGACGCCGACCGAACTCGACAACCTCGCCGGACTCGGCACGGGCGTCATGTTGTTCGCGAACGTGCCCATCATGCTGTTCTTCGGTTACCAGGCGATGCGTGCGTACAAGAACTACATTGAACGCCTCAAGAGCGGCCAGATGTTGGCCGACCACGAGGCGCGCTCGTTCCGTGATCTGATTGACGGACGCAACGACTGACCGTGGACGGCGTGCTCCTGTGCAATCTGGGCACGCCCGACGCTCCGACGCCGCGCGCGGTCCGTCGTTTCCTCGCGGAGTTCCTGTGGGACCCGCGTGTGGTCGAGATTCCGCGTCCGATTTGGTGGCTGATTCTTAACGGCTTCATTTTGCGCACGCGGCCCAGCGAGGTCGCGCACAAGTACCAGCAGATTTGGACTGATGCAGGCTCACCGCTGCGTGCAATCGGCGAGCGGCAGGCGCTCGGCCTGCAGCAGGTTTTCGCCGCCGACCCGGCTGGCGATGTCCAGGTCGAGCTCGCGATGTGCTACGGCGAGCCGTCGATTGCGACCGGACTGCGTGCGCTGCGCGACGCGGGTGTGACACGCTTGATCGTGCTGCCGTTATATCCGCAGTACTCGTCCTCGACGACGGCGGCTGTGTTCGACGCGGTGTCGGACGAACTCCAACGCTGGCGCCGCCTGCCCGGTTTGACCTTTGTGCGCGACTACCACGATGACCCGGTGTACATTTCGGCGCTGACCGCGAGCATCGTTGAGTACCGCGTCGCGAACGGCGCGGGCGAGCGCCTGATGATGTCGTTCCACGGGGTTCCCGAGCGCTACCTCGACAACGGTGACACGTATATCGCGGAGTGCCAGCGCACCGCGCGCTTGCTCGCCGATGCACTCGAACTCCGCGATGAAGACTGGGCGATCACCTTCCAGTCCCGTTTTGGGCGCGAAGAGTGGGTGAAACCGTACACCGACGCCACGTTGAAGGAATGGGCACACGCCGGCCTGCGCCGCGTCGACGTCGTCTGCCCCGGCTTCGCCGCCGACTGCCTCGAGACGCTCGAGGAAATTGCGATCCAGAACCGCGCGCTGTTCATCGAAGCCGGCGGCGACGAGCTGCGCTATATCCCCGCGCTCAACGATCGGCCCGGCCATATCAGCCTGCTGCATGGCCTCGCCGCGCGCCACTTATGCTAGGCAAATTTCTGGAGATATCACTCCACGCCCCCGCCATCCTCGACTCCATCGAGTTCTGGGAAAAGCTTGGTTTCGAGCAAGTTCACACGAACGACGTCTGGTCGCATCCCTACGCAACGCTGACCGACGGCCGCGTGGTGCTCGGGCTGCACGCGTATGAATTTGATTCGCCGGCGCTGACTTTCGTGCGCCCGGAGCTCGCGAACTACTTGCCGACACTACGCGGCCTCGGCGTCGAGTTCGAATTCGCGAAAACCGCGGACGACCAGTTTCACGAGGCGGGTTTCCTGAGCCCGGATGGGCAGATGGTCACGCTGCTCGAGAGCCGCACGCACTCGCCGCCGCCGCATGACGACCACGGCTTCTCGTCGTGCGGCGTATTCGACGCGCTCGAGTTGCCCGTGCGGCGCATCGACGCATCGCTGCCGTTCTGGGCGAGACTCGGTTTGACGGTGCTGGATTTCCGCGAGGAAGACCCGCGGTCCGCGACGCTGCTCGCGGGCCCGCTGACGCTGCGTCTTACCGAAGACGTGAAAGTGAAGACGCCGATGCTGGTGTACCGCGGCAACGGTGAACGGCTGAAGTCGCCGGAAGGATTGTTGATTCAAACGTGAATTAGA
>CAYODZ010000021.1:0-5893 GCA_964402835.1 uncultured Gammaproteobacteria bacterium
AATCTGCTCGCGCAGGTGGTCTTCCAACTCCGCGACATCGACGGCGTGAATGGCCTGCCGGCGGCGCAAATAGGTGCGCCATTGGTCGATCTGTTCCTCGAGGACACCCATTGCTCAAGCTCCCTGAAAATGTGGTGCGGCCGGCGCCGCGATAGTGAATCGCCAGATACCACGCAACGTGTCATTGACCGCCTGCCACTGCTTGCGCTCTTCGGCGAGTTGCGTGCGGCCCCCGTCCGTGATGCCGTAATACTTCCGGCGGCGTCCGGTATCCGCGACCTCCCAGCGGGCCTTGATGTATCCGAGCCGCTCGAGTCGGTGCAGCACGGGGTAGAGCATCCCGTCGGTCCAGGCCATGCGCCCGCCCGACAGTTCCCGTACGCGCTGGAGGATGGCGTAGCCATAGCTGTCCGCCTCGGCCAGGATGGCCAACACCAAGGGCGTCGACGAAGCGGCAATCAAATCTTTGTTGATGTTCATACCTAGCGGCACAATACATAGCAGCAAAAGGTATGTCAATATCGATTCGCTACACTGTGCGTCTCATTGGGGAGTCAGCGGGGGTGGCGCATGAACGACAGCACCGTTCAGTTGTTTTGGCTGGAGCAGGCAGGTCCCGAGCGCGACGCGGCCGGCGAACCTGTGACGCGATTAGTGGCGGGACCAGAAGAGACAGAGGCGCTCAAAAAGAAAGGATCGGAAATCGCGACGTCGCTTGGCAATGCAGACGCCAGTTGGTCGGGTAATTCGATGCAAGTGTCTGACGACATCGCGCTGCGCATTACGACGGCGCCGCGGGCGGTCAGTGCTTGAGAATCACATAGAGCGCGTGGATGATGCCGGGAATGAAGCCGAGCAGGGTGAGCAGAATGCTCAACCAGAAGTGACCCTTCAGCCCGACTTCGAGGAACACGCCGACCGGCGGTAGAAGAATTGCGAAGATGATTTTGATTGGGTCAACTGCGGTAACGGCCATAGTTGAAGCTTAATCGTCATCAGCAAACCGCTCTGTGCGGTAACGCGCCATTTCTTGAAAGGATGAACACATGATTCGCGTACTTCTCGTGGCCATCGTGCTCGTCGCGGTTGCACCCGCGCCCGCCATGGCCCAATCCGAGCCCTCGCTGCGTGGACGGGTAATGGTTGAGGCGTGGGGCACGAGCGACGACTATCCCACGGGCACGGAGGTGCGCGCCGCGCGCATCGGCGTGACGGGCGCGATCGCGCCGAAGATTTCGTACAAGCTTGAGGCAGATTTCGCCGGCGATCGGACGACGATAAAAGACGCATATCTGCAATTCAGCGGATGGAACTCGGCAATCGTCACGGTCGGAAACTTGAAGCCGGCGTTTTCGCTCGAGCACTTGATCGGATTGCCGAAAGCGACTTTCCTTGAGCGCGCTGCGCCGAACGTATTTGCGTTCAGCGAAACGCTCGGGGCGTCGGTTGCGACGAGTGGGGAAGGCTGGAGTGTCGGTGCCACCCTGTTCGGTGAAACACCGGGAACGGTCGTCGACGGTGACGAGGGCGTTGGGTTCGCGGCGCGCGCGACCTTTGCACCGAGGCGCACCGATACCGACGTCGTGCATTTCGGCGCGAGCGGCTTCCACAAGCGGCTCGGCGACCAGGCCTTACGCGTCCGGCAGCGTCCCGAGGCACGAATTTTTTCCACGCGATTGGTCGACACTGGCAATCTCGACGCGGATTCGAATGCCGCCGTCGGCGTGGAGTTCGCCGCGACACGCGGGCCGTTGTCCCTGCAGGCGGAATACATCCGCAGCACCGTTGATTTCGCGGCGGGCGGCGATGCGACGTTCGACGGCGCGTATGTGTTCGCGAGCTGGTTTCTGACCGGCGAGCACCGACCGTACTCCGCAGGCAACGGCACTTTCGGGACGGTGAAGCCGGCCCACGCGGTCGGGAACGGCGGGCGTGGCGCATTCGAACTCGCGCTTCGCTATTCGACGCTCGACCTCGATGATGGCCCGGTAGCCGGCGGCGTGCAGGATAACGTGACGCTCGGTTTGAACTGGTACGCGACCGATGCAGTGCGATTTACAGCGAACTGGGTGTTCTTCGACGTCGAAGGCAGCACAGCGGTGAGCCCGTACGGTATCGGCGATCACGACGGCCACGCAGTTGGGCTGCGTGCGCAGGTCGTCTGGTAACGCGGGGCTTCAGCTCGCCTTGGCTTGTGGAACGGCAGCCGACCGGCGTTCGCTGTAGCGATCGGTGAGCTGCGCCGATACCGGTCGTGTCAGCAAGGTGAACTTGACGAGTTCTTCCATCACATCGACGACGCGGTCGTAGTACGGCGAAGGCCGCATGCGGCCCGCATCGTCGAATTCCTGGTAAACCTTGGGCACGGACGACTGATTCGGGATGGTGATCATCCGCATCCAACGGCCGAGTACGCGAAGCGAATTTACGACGTTAAACGATTGCGAGCCGCCGCAGACCTGCATCACGGCGAGCGTCCGGCCTTGCGTCGGGCGAACCGCGCCGGTCGCGAGCGGAATCCAGTCAATCTGGCTCTTGAACACCCCGGTCAGGTTACCGTGCCGCTCTGGGCTACACCAAACTTGGCCTTCGGACCATTCAGATAACGCGCGCAGTTCCTGAACTTTTGGATGATCCACAGCGGTCGCATCGGGCAGCGGTAGGCCGTGCGGGTCAAAAATACGCGTCTCAGCACCAAAAAAATTGAGGAGCCGTGCGGCTTCCTCGGTCAGGAAGCGGCTGTATGAGCGTTCGCGCAGCGAACCGTACAGCAGCAAGATGCGTGGTGCGTGGCCGACGATGACTGGCCGTTGTACATAGGCAAGTTCGAGATTCGGAAGGTTATGCATCACGCGCACTCCGAGTCGGCGCAGCAGTTTTCGGTCAGGTAGGCGACGAGCGCGTCGATTGCCTTGAAATTCGCCGAGTAAATCACGAAGCGACCCTCCTGCCGTGACGTAACGAGTCCCGCGCGGTCAAGCTCCTTCAAGTGAAATGACAGCGACGACGGCGCGCTGCGTAAACGGGCGCCGATCCGACCCGCGGCTAGGCCTTCTGGGCCGGCCTTCACGAGGAGGCGGAACACGCGCAGCCGTTGCTCGTGTGCGAGCGCGGCCAGGGATTCAATGGCGGACTTCGTTTTCATATTTCGAATAATATCGAAATAAGATTGCTTGTCAATCCTCCCGCGCGGACTTGACCAGAGCTTCGAACAAATATCGCTGGCGTCGGAACAGGATTAGGAATTCCGGATGCCATTGGACACCTATCAGAAAACGGGCGGTCGGGTCCTCGACTGCCTGCACGATGCCGTCGAGGTCGTGTGCTGCGACTCGGAGCCCATCGCCGAGGCGGTCAATCGCTTGGTTGTGCAGGCTATTGATTTTTATATTGCGAGGCCCGAGTAGTCGAGCGAGCCCTGTATCTTTGTCGACGCAGAGCGTCTTTAACGGGAGCACGGTCCGGCGATGCGAAGTAATCTTCCGGCGCGGGCGCAAATCCTGAACCAGCGTTCCGCCCCGACACACGTTCAGCAACTGCGCGCCGCGGCAGATGCCGAGAAGTGGGAGGTCGCGCCGCAGCGCATCCTGAATCACCGCCATTTCCAGCGCATCGCGTGCGCGATCGTGACGCGGCTCGACTTCGGCCTCGGCAGCGTAGAGCACGGGGTCGATATCGTGGCCGCCGGTGACGACGACGCCGTGATAGTCGCACGCTGACCAGTCGTCCCCCGGACGAATCTGCAGCGGGACACCACCGTATAGCCACACCGCAGCCGCAACACACCACCGCGGTCCATGCGCGCGCCGCACGGGTCCCGTGATGGCGATTATCGGTCGAGCCACCGGTCTTTGATTTCTTTCGACCAGTCGCCGAGCCACCGGTCGAGCGGGCGCGCCAAGAATTCTGCATACCGCTTGCAGCACGCGTCCAGACGGGGTGCGTCTGCCGCGAGTCGCTCGACCTCGAGCCAGTCATTCCAGGCGTCGGCAAAGTGCCAGTCCGGTCGGTGGATTTCAGAATTCGGCAATCGGTAATGGAATGTCGGACGCGCCTTGATGAGCGGGTCGTCGGTGGTTGCGCGCACGCGCGGTGCGTCAAGGTGCGCGAACAGCGGCATCAGGTCGAGCGCGCGGTTACGCGTAGGATTATCGAGCAGGTAATCGTCAATCAAGGTTGCAAGGTCAGGCGCGTAGTCCTGGGACAGCACTACACGTGCGTAAGCGAAGGGTAGCGGGTCCACATAGGGTGTCGCGCGACGCGCGAGATTCACATGAGCACGCTCGAACAACCAATCTTGCAGACACAGATAGGCCTTAAGATAGCGCAGCACGGTCTCGGCGTCCTCGGCCGGGATTTCTGGGTTCAGCTGCATGCCGAACGCATTGGTGATCGCGTCCGATGTGCCTTTCGCGCCGGCCGCACGGAGCGCGACGATGATGCGCTCGACGTCGTCGAGACGGTCGAGGGGCAGGGGTGGGCTGACCAGCTCAAGCGGGACCAATGGCTCGGAAAGCCATTTCAGTGCATCCTCCGCCGCGTTCTTTTCGTCGTCACGGCCCCATTGTTTCAGCAGTCGGAAATCGACTTCCACGGCCCACTCGCCCGCGGGGTCTCCGCACAGCGAGCGCTCGTATCGCCCCTTGGCGGTCGACGACAGGCCGAGTAGTTCGGCGACCGTTGACGCGAGCGTGTCGACACCGAGCCCGTTCATTTCGATCTCGACACCCACGCGACGCATCTCGCGGGACGCATTCGTCATCCATGGGGGCATACGCGTGGTGGTCATGGCGACATCCTGCGGTACACCCAGGCATCCGACCCATCTCGAAGATCGAGCCGTACACGCTCGTAGCGGATGCCGAGCCGCTCATAGCGATCGAGCCGCCGGAGTTCTTCGCTGGTGACCGCGAGGATCATGCCATCGACGTGTTCGGCATCCGCCCGCTCGATGTTCAGGTGTCGACGCCGAAAGCCTTCCAGGACGGCCGGTCGCGCGTCCCCGCGCCGGCCGATGACGACGCGCCGGATGGTTGGATACCGCAGGGTGCCGTACACGAAGACTTCATGGTGCTCGCCGTCCGGAATCGGCGGCAGCCCTTCGGGTGGCGTGTATCCGAATGGACTCAGCAGTGTGAGCCACAGCGACACCAGGACGACGAGCGCTGCAGTACCCATGCCAGCGGCGATTCGGTGGGGCCAACGCACTGTGCTACAGCCAGCCCTTGTGCTTAAAGATGAAATACGGCGCAACGCCGGATGCAATCATCAAGCCGACCGCCCATAAGTAACCGAGGCCCCATTCGAGCTCGGGCATAAATTCGAAATTCATACCGTAGATACTCGCGACGAGTGTCGGTGGCAAAAACACGACCGCCGCGATGGAGAACATTTTTATGATCTGGTTCTGCTCGATGCTAATCAGCCCCTGCGTTGTTTCCATCACGAAGGTCACCCGGTCGAACAGGAAGTTTGAGTGGGATAGCAATGCGTTTGCGTCCTGAACGATTTCCTCTGTCACGATGGTAACCGACTCGTCGTCCCTGTACTGGCGTTGGAGGAACAACGCAGAGAGCTGCGTGTCGGTCAGCGCGAGCCGGACCTTGCCGATGCTGTTCTCCGCGCGAGCAAGGTCGCGAATTACATCGTCAACTTCGCTTACGCCGATTTCCAGCACGCGCTGACTCACTTGCTCAAGCCGCTTGTGTACATCGTCGACAATCGTCGCGAAGTAATCAATTTTTTGCTCGAGAAGGTCGAGCAACAAGTCTAGGGGTGTGTGGCTTTGCACCTCACCCCGGCGCGACCGCACGCGCAATAATTGAAAGTCACGCAGTCGCCCCGGCCGGACTGTGACCAGCCGCTCCGGTTGCAACAGGCATGCAATCGTCTC
>CAYODZ010000022.1:0-35762 GCA_964402835.1 uncultured Gammaproteobacteria bacterium
ATGACGATGGAGCCGGCGATCCGCTCGTTCGACGCCTCGGCCACCAGGGCCTGGCCCTCGTAGACGTCGAAGTTGGCGGCGCGGGCGCCGTCCAGCCGGAGCGAGAACCCGCTGCCGGAGGTGGCGCCGGCGCGGTTGGCGATCGCGCCCAGGTCGTAGCCGGCCAGGAGCTGCAGGTCGTAGACGCCGCGCGGCCAGGGCACCTGCTCGATCGGCTCGCTGCCCGGTCCCAGGTCCAGGATCAGCCGCGCGCTCGCCGGGTACGTCTCGCCCATGAACCCCGACTCGCCCTCGGCCTTCATCTCGAAGACGTGGCGGCCGGTCGGGCTGGTGCCGATGACGGCCGTGACGGCCTGCCCGTAGGTCCTCCGGTACTCCCCGTCCTCCCAGACGTGGAACCCGGGCTGGTCGTTCGGCAGCTCGACGGGACCGGTGCAGGCGTCCACGTCCTCGGGCCGGACCAGGCCCAGGTCGGCCAGGAAGTGGAGCTTGGTGTAGATGGCGGCGAACTCGCTCGGCACGCCGTCGCCGCCGTGGGCCCGCATCCGCTGGCAGGCGTAGTCCTCCGTCTGCCGGCGGCCATCCGGGATGCCGGCCCGCCGGTAGGCGTCCCCCAGGTAGGTCCAGGCCACGGCGTCGGCGATGTCCTCGGCGTAGAAGGTGCTGCCGTAGCGGGACATGAAGCCGGCCTTCGCGGTCTCGCTGGCGGAGCGTTCGCGGGCGGCCAGCCGGGCCTCGCCGTCCGGCGAGTACGGGGCGGCCCAGTTCAGCCCAATGAACGAGTGGTGGACCCGCTGCCACTCCTCGATCAGGCTCTTCTCGAGCCGCACCCGCTCCACCGTCCGCGACGCCAGGTCCCGCGACGGCGGCGTCCAGTCACCGGTGAACTCGGCCGGCCGCGACCCGCTCGCGTTCAGGAGCGCCTCCGCCGCGTGCGCCGTCTCGTGGATCAGCGTGTGCATCATCCGCAGGCGCTGCTCCTCGCTCCCGGCCAGCTCGTCCTCGGTGTACCCCGCCGCCACGTTGATCAGCATCATGTCCCCGGTGCTGAGCTGCTTGACCACCCCGCCAGTCCCCGGATCCTCCGGCAGATCGCCCACCGCGATCCGGGCGATCCCGTGGCACATGAGCGGCGTCATCAGGCCGAGCGCGCCGTGGATCACCGCCCGCTGCGTGGGGCCGGGCACGACCAGCTCGACCTCGGCCTCGTTGGAGACGCCGCGGGCCAGCTCCCGGTCGGCCTCGCCCTCGAGGATGATGACGTGGGAGCAGTGCGCGGGGAGGGACGGGCCGTTGTCGGCGGGCTGTGACGCGAAGGCGGAGGGGACGAGGGACATGGCCAGGGGCGGGTGGGCCGCGGCCGCGGTGCCGCCGCGGGGCGCAGGAGCCCGGGCCACGATGTCCCCCGACTCGTCCATCACGGCCAGCTCTTCGATCTCCTCGCTCGCGCGCACGTAAACGAAGGCACTCACCTCGCGGCCGCTCAGGTCGACCTCGGTCGGCGGGGACCAGCCGTCGGCAGGCTCGGCCCGCAGGACCTGGGGGAAGGCGAACACCTGGCCGTCGACGGGCTCGCCGGCGGCATTCAGACCGACCAGCATGTGGGATCCGGCGAAGCGGCCGAGGGGGACGCCCTCGCCCTCGGGCACGGCGATGGGGTCGACGCGGCCGAACTCGATCTCGCCGGAGGCCCCCCGAATCACCTCGACCCGGAGGATCGTCTCCTGGGGGGCGGGAGACTGGCGGGTGTCGGTGCAGCCGGGGACCTCGGCGCAGGCGCTCGCGAAGGCGCCGGTGTCGGAATCGGAGCCGCAGGCCTGCGCGAGGAGGAGGCACGCCGCCGCCAGTTGAAGGGCGCGGGTGGAGCGGCCGCGGCCCGCCTTAGACCCGATCCTCCAACCCCTCCACCCCTGCCTTCTCCGCGCAGTGGTCGCAGCAGAAGAAGCGGCCGTCGGCCTCCAGCCCGTGGCCCACGATCCGCACGCCGCAGGTGGTGCAGGTCGGCGCGACCGCGTAGATGGCGCACTCGAAGCTGTCGAACACGTACCGGTCCCCGTTCGCCAGCTCGAGCTGGAAGGACTTGTCGTACTCGTTTCCGCAGTGCACACAGCGTCCCATCGGCTTCCTCCCGGTTCGAGTGGGTGGGCCCCGTGGGGTAGATGGTTAGCAGGGTGGGGGCGGGGTTGCATGTCTGCGCGCCTGGCTGCGGAGCGGCTTTCGCGCCGACTCGGGGGCGCGAGCGGGTCAGGAATTTGAGGGGCTATTCATTCAAGCGGTGAAATGACCAAGTGGAAACTCATTCGCTCTGCGAGAGCCACCATATTGGGAGTCGCGCGCTCTGCCAAAACGACTGTCTCTTGTCACTTCCGCTCCGGCGGATAGCGCCATATCCCGATAGGTACTGACTTGGCCCAATAGACCGTGGCTCAATGTCTTCTTGGCCTCACAGAGGATCACCGTAGCTCCACTGAGGGGATACTGGAGTCGCCCAGAGCTTGGCTCTTCGACTTTGTCCTTATCTACATCCGGGAAGAGAACTCCGTCCGCGTAACCGGGATCCAAGAAGTACTCCCAGACCATCACTCCCGAACCACCCCGGTGTTCGTACCACCAGCGCCTTATGAGGGCCTGTTCTCAGGGTTCCCGTTCGAGATGCTTGCGCGCAGGTAACCCGACATTTCCTGACTGCTCAATATTCGGGCTTGCAGCTTGCACACGGGACAACTGAAGCACCCGTCTCACTCAACCAAGTGCGCAGTTCATGATTGGACGAGAAGCATGCTTTCGGGTTTCTTGTCCAAGGACGCGGAGGAATGAAGTCCTTGAAGTGGCCGCATTCATCTAGGCGCCAGTGGACATACCCACGGGCCTCATTCAGCACGAATCCCTGCGGATTGTCCCGCCGCCATTTCCGAAATCCATCCTCGTCCTCATGGTATCTCTGCATGCTCCTCTTTCCTTTCCTCTGGGGGTTCCCACAGCCTCTCGGCTATAAACCTGCCCGCGGCGAATATGTGCCCGCCCAGAGACCCTTCAGGTTCACCGCCACCTCCCTCACCTGCTCCGGCCCGCGCAAGTCGAACAGGGGGAAGCGCATGGGCTCCTCCGTCAGCTGAAAGACCAGTCGATTCCCACCCGCCACTCTGGAGGCGCTTCTCGGCCACTTCGCCCCAGCCTTTGTCTTAACGGGGCCCAACGCCGTGTCGTGCCGCACTTCCTCCAGCACCTTCCGGAGTTGCCACCGCTGGACATCGAGAGCCTCCCAACCCAGGCCCACCTGACAGTTTCGCAGGACCCCCACCAGAAGGTGCGGTTCTCCGGTCTCCGATTGACGGTCGTATAAGACCGCCTTAGCGAAGGCCAGATCAGACCCGGCCGAAAACGTCACGAACCTCTTTGGATCCTCACCGTCATCATCCCCTTCGTCGTCTGGCTCCGTGTCCGTCGGGGTTCCCTGGTAGAATCGTCCCATCCAAGACCGCAGAATCTTCTCGTCCGGATGAGCCTTGCTAGTTCGGGACGCGGGACGGACACCGAGGTCGTACAACAAGGGCTGGGGATCCTGACGGATCGTCTCGGAGAATTCCTCCAGCATCGCGCGCACCCCTGCGTATACCGCTCTCAGGGCCCGGATGGCGTCGCTCACTCCCCGGGCAAACGTTTCGCGATCCAGCTCGGTCATCGGACCTCCCGACTTCTATCGTTGAAAACCAGACCACGCGACCACCCGGTACTCGTCCTTTTGATTGCCGTTGTATCCACGCCGGCCAGAACCCTTACGAAGTTGTATTCTGCGGCTACTCCGCTCCTTCGTCCCCTTCCGGCGCTCCATTCCTCGATCTGCATTACAGCCGCGTGCAACCGGGCGAGATCGATCTCCTCGAAGGCTTCGGCCAGCGCAGCCAACCGACTCCGCTGCCACTCCCGAGCCCACACCATCGGAGCTTTGGAGAGGCTACCCTTCGGCGCCAAGACATGTCGAAAACCCAGGAAGCCATGTAGACCCCGCCGCTCGAGGAGCCTCGCCAGGTCCCGCCTCCAACCCGCGGCCGGCGTCAGCTCCATCGAATCCCTCTTGAGCAATTGGTGCAGATCCTGCCAAGTCAGCAACCACAGTGAACCATCCCGTCCCTTACTCGACCGGATCCGCGACTGCGACTCACGCAGCTCTATCAGAGCCCGAGCGCGCCGCCGCGCAGATACCAGATAGGCCAAGTGGACCTCGCACCCTTGGATCGCCTCCCGGATGGCCGGGGAGTACCACTCCAGGCTAGGGGAGTCCGGCTGCACCCCCAACCACTGGCGAACGAGTTGGTCGCGGTCCTCCTGGGCCTCTTCGGATGACCGACTTCCCCCCTTACTCGCTCCATACTTGGCCTCGACCACGATGAGCTGTCGGCCGATCTGGATTAGCACGTCCGGCTGGAGCCGGAACAGGTCCGGCCAGAACCACGTCCGGATGGGCGCGGTCGTTGCTTCAACCATGGGCAAGGCTCGAAGCTCGCCGTCCTCCCCCAGCCGTCGGGCACTGTTCAGCCACTCGACCAGCAGATCGGTGGCCCCCGCAACCAGGAGTGTCCCGAAGACGGTGGACGTGAGGATGTCCTCGCGCCGCTCAAGTTCAGGGGACGACGGGTCCAGCTTGCCATGCAACTCGGCATGGAGCACAGACAACTCCAGTTAGAGTGAAACGGCCAACCCGACAGCCGCTTGACTATCCTACTGTCCCAGCGGACAGCTATGCTAGCTTGGAGGCGGCAGCAGATCCATGGACTGTTGGAGGCCGTGGCTTTGCCGGCCTAACCATCAGCCTATATTCATTTGACCATCAGACTCCCAGCCGCTTTCTCGGGTCACACCAAGAGGTCTATGGACGTCTTCGACCTTCGCAACGAAGTAGTTCAGGAGTATGCGGAGTACATCCGCAGCTTTGTAACGATTCAGGATACGCGAATCCGCACGAAGATCGAACAGGAACTCGCCTCCGGCCTATTGTGGCCCGAGCCTCTGGTACAGCTAAACCCAGCATTCCAGCAGGGCCCGCCTCTCAAGGATCTAGTGGACGACGGGACTTTGCACCCCGAAGCGCTTCGGATCTTTCGGAAGAAGGACCGACGGGACAGCGACGAGGGACTTCTCCGCTTTCACCAGCATCAGGTCGAAGGAATTCTCGCTGCGACGCGCGGCGAAAACTACGTGCTGACGACCGGAACCGGCTCCGGGAAGAGCCTCGCCTACATCGTACCCATCGTCGACCATGTGCTTCGGAGCGGTTCTGGTCGAGGAATCCAGGCGATCATTGTGTACCCGATGAACGCCTTGGCGAACAGTCAGTTGGGAGAGCTGGAGAAGTTTCTTCATCACGGCTATGAACCCGGACAGTATCCCGTCACGTTCCGCCGCTACACTGGGCAGGAGAGTAACGCGGAGAGGAACGAGATAAAGGCAAGGCCGCCTGATATTCTTCTGACGAACTACGTGATGCTGGAGTTGATCCTCACGCGCCTCGATGACCAAGCTTTGGTTCGATCCGCCGAGGATCTCCGGTTTCTCGTCCTGGACGAGCTCCACACATACAGAGGTCGCCAGGGTGCGGACGTGGCCATGCTCGTTCGCAGAACCCGCGAAGCCTGCAAGGCCCGAGACCTGTTGCACGTCGGGACGTCGGCAACGTTGAGCAGCGGCGGGAACTGGGAGGACCAGAGGATCGAGGTGGCGGACGTTGCCTCGAAGCTATTTGGCTCGCCCGTGAAGCCTGACAATGTCATTGGTGAGACCCTCACTCGCGCAACCGCGAGCACGGATAGGAGCCCGGCGGGCATAGAGAAACTCAAGGAGCGCGTGCGAGATGGGGGCGCTCCTGCTGATCGGGACGCCTTCCTCGCAGACCCCCTCGCTTCATGGCTTGAGTCGACTATGGGACTGACCTCCGACCCGACTTCCGGCAAAATGAAGCGTTCCATACCGAGACCTCTGAAGGGCGAAGAGGGGACCGTCTCGGAGTTGGCCAAGCTGACGGATGTTCCTGAGGAGCGCTGCGAGTCAGCAATTCGCGAGACCCTGCTTCGTGGCTACCACATCCCCAATCGTCTCGACCGCCCTACGTTTGCCTTCCGACTGCATCAGTTCATTTCAAAGGGTGAAACGGCATACGCCTCACCGGAGGCCGAGAATGATCGCCATATCACCCTCCAGAACCAGCAGTTCGTTCCGGACTCAGACCGCGAGCGTGTTCTCTTACCACTCGCCTTTTGTCGGGAGTGCGGCCAGGAATACTACTTAGTCCGTCGGACGGTGGACGACGACGGGGTCCGTCACGTCCCGCGCGATCTTTCGAACCGCCTGAACGACGACGATGGGGAACCGGGGTTTCTCTACATCAATACGGAGAATCCTTGGCCGACAGAGCCCCACGAAGAGCTCGAGCGCATCCCCGACGCATGGCTGGAGGAGACCGATGGTGGCCCTCGAGTTCGCCGAGCGCGAAGGGACCGCATGCCAAAGGAGGTCCGCCTTTCCCCAGACGGCCGGGAGGGTCGAGGCGAGCTTCGGGCCCATTACCTCCGAGCGCCTTTTGTCCTGTGCATGAACTGCCGAGTTTCATACTCCCCGCGCCAGCGGTCCGACTTCGGCAAGCTCGCCCTCCTCGGAACCGAGGGTCGAAGTAGCGCCACTTCCGTGCTGACGCTCTCCACAATCCGTAACCTCCGGCAGAATCAGACCCTCGAACCGCGGGCGCGGAAGATCCTGAGCTTCACTGACAATCGACAGGACGCATCTCTCCAGGCTGGACACTTCAACGACCTTGTAGAGATCGGCCTCGTGCGCTCGGCGCTCTGGCGTGCTGTGGATCAAGCTGGGGTGGGCGGCCTCCGCCACGATGACCTGCCGAATCGCGTCTTCCACTCTCTCGCTCTCCCCAAGGAGGAGTACGCGGCCGACCCGGCTGTTGAGTATCTGGCCGAGGAGGAGACGAACCGGGCCCTTCGACTGGTCCTGTCTTACTACGTATACCGGGACCTGCGCCGCGGCTGGCGCGTGACCTCGCCCAACCTCGAGCAGTGTGGCCTACTGCGCATCCACTACGCCTCTCTCGAGCGCTTCTGCCTCGACCAGCGGCACTGGTCGGACCTCCACCCGGTTCTCGCCAAGGCTACACCAGAGCAACGGTCTCACGTCTGCCACGTCCTTCTCGACTACCTGAGACGAGAACTCGCGATTCGTGTGGACGTTCTGACAGCGGAGGAGCAGGAGAAGATCCAGCGCCTTTCTGATCAGCACCTGATCGACCCTTGGCGTCTCGAGGAAGAAGAGGCTCGGGAAACGAGTCGCGTCGCACTCCCACGATCTCGGGGAGCCTCGCGGGATCTCAACTTCGTCTACCTGTCGCCACGCGGGGGATTCGGGTTGTTCCTGAAGCGCGCGGATGTCTTTGGGGGGCAGACGGTCTCCATGGAGGACGTCGGCCAACTCATCCCGAAGCTGTTCGAGGTGCTGACGATTCCGGGCCTTCTACACCGAGTTATGGAGCCACGCGACGAAAACCAGGTGCCTGGCTATCAGTTGAACGCGGCGGGTCTAATCTGGCACGCCGGAGACGGGACTTCCGGCTTTCACGACCCGATCCGCCTCCCCAGCGCCCCAAAAGAGGGACTTCGTACGAACCCCTACTTCGTGGAGTTCTACCGGTCTGACACCGCCGATATCACGGGGCTGGAGGCTCGCGAGCACACCGCGCAGGTCCCGGGTGAACTGAGGGAGCGGCGCGAAGAAAAGTTTCGGGAGGCCCACCTCCCCGTAATGTTCTGCTCCCCCACCATGGAACTCGGGGTGGATATCGCCCAGCTCAACGTCGTCGGTATGAGGAATGTTCCCCCCACGCCAGCGAACTACGCCCAGCGAAGTGGACGCGCGGGCAGGAGTGGACAGCCCGCGTTCGTGTTCACCTACTGTGCCGCCGGAAGCCCCCACGATCAGTACTTCTTTCGTCGTCCCGAACACATGGTCGGCGGACATGTCACGCCGCCTCGACTGGACCTCGCCAATGAGGAACTGATCCGGGCACACCTGCATTCGATTTGGCTCAGCACGTCCGGCCTGAGCCTCGGCCAGTCCATGCGGGACATTCTCGATCTTTCGGGCGAAGAACCCTCCCTCGAGGTCCTGCCGTCCGTGAGGGAAAAGCTGCACGATGCTGGGTCCAGAACCCGCACACTCCATCGAGCCCTGACGGCCCTAGGGCCGGCCGTGGAAGCGATGCTCCGGGAGGAGGGCGACGCGGACGCCTGGATTCGGCAGGAGCTCGACGCCATCCCTCAGTTTTTCCACCAGGCACTCGAACGTTGGCGCGGCCTCTACCGATCCGCTTGGCTGCAGCGCGACCGCCAGCACCGAATCGTCAGCGATCCCACGCGCTCTCACGGGGATCGCTCAAAAGCGAAGAGATTGCGAGCCGAAGCGGAGGCTCAGCTCAACATCCTGCTGGATTTCGATCTTGATCAGCATTCCGACTTCTACAGCTACCGGTACTTTGCATCCGAGGCGTTCTTGCCAGGCTACAACTTCCCTCGTCTGCCACTCTCGGCATATCTCCCGGGACAACGTCGTCGACGGGGAGAGGACAAATTCCTCTCACGACCTCGCTTTCTCGCCATCTCGGAGTTTGGACCACGCAGCCACATCTATCACGAAGGCAGTCGGTATCTCATCAACAAGGTCATTTTGCCCGTCGAGGGGGACGAATCCTCGCTCGCCCGCCGGGCCACACGGTGTGCGCAGTGCGGCTACATCCACCCACTAGGCGACGAACCCGCACCTGATCTGTGCCATCATTGCGGCTCGGAGCTTCCAATGGCAATGGAGAACTTGTTCCGGATGGAGAACGTCGCCACCCGGCGCAGGGACAGGATCACCTCGGACGAAGAGGAGCGCCAGCGACTGGGCTACGAGTTGCGGACCTCGGTCCGCTTCGCCGAGAGAGGCGGGCAGGTGTCGGTACAGAACACCCGGATCCTGGATGAGGATGGCGAGGAGATCGCCCGTTTCAGTTACGGGGCCGCCGCCACGATTTGGCGAATGAACATGGGATGGCGCCGTCGCGCCCATACCGAAGAGACCGGGTTTGTATTGGATGTCGAGCGCGGCTACTGGGCCCGGAACCAGGACGTTGACGACGATCCCGAAGATCCTCTATCTCCGAGGACCAAGCGCGTCATTCCGTATGTTGAGGACCGCAAGAATTGCCTACTCGTCGATTGCCCGGCCGCCCGTCGGCTAGGTCACGTAGGCGTCGCGTCTTTCGCTGCCGCTCTCAAAGTCGCGATCCAGGTTCACTTCCAGCTCGAGGACTCAGAGCTGGCGGCGGAGCCGCTTCCCTCGGAGGAGGATCGTCGGACGATCCTGTTCTATGAGGCAGCCGAAGGCGGCGCTGGAATACTTCAGCGGGTGATGGAAGACCAGGATGAGCTCCGATTCATTGCCAGGCGCGCTCTCGAGCTCTGTCACTTCGACCCAGATACGCTCGAGGATCTGGGGCACGCCGAAGGCGCGAAGGAGGAATGCGAGGCCGCTTGTTATGACTGCCTACTCTCCTATTACAACCAGCGGGACCATCGCCTGCTCGACCGAAAGGTCCTCCCGGCCTTGCTGGATCGGTTGAAGGAAGCGCACCTCGAGGTCTCACCCAGGCCCGTCCGCCGCGAGACCCAGTACCAAGAACTCAGCAACTTTTCCCAGTCTTCCCTCGAGCAAGACTGGCTCGACAGAGTCTACGAACGAGGGCTTCGATTGCCTTCTGCGGGCCAGCGAGTCTTCGAAGACCTAGGAGTGCAGTCAGACTTCTTCTACGAAGATGGGGCCGTTGCGGTGTTCGTGGATGGCCCCGCCCATGATCTCCCGGACGTTCAGGAAGACGATCGGCTGAAGCATAGACGACTTGAAGAAGCTGGATATTTCGTTCTCCGTTTCCGCCACGACCAGGATTGGGACGTCTTATTCGAGCAACAAGCTGGGACCTTCGGAAGGCCCTCCAAGAGAGTCACTGAGTCGAGGCCAGGAGAACTGGAACCTGGCTCCGAGGAGGGCACAAGTCTGGAGCTGGACCTTTTCGACAAGCGGTGGCACGACCTTGTCCGGCGCCTGGCTGAGTCTGGCCTCCGTGTAAAACCCGGCGAGGATGTTGAGCAAGACGAACGCGTGGTCGGCATGACGGTTGGGTTCATCGAACGCGATGGAACGACGGTAGCCCTCGTGGCAGAGCAGGACGAGTCGACCACGCGTGCGCCGCTCGAGGCGCGAGGGCATCGCGTTGTCACTCTCCGTGGAGAACCGGACGACGACGAGACCCGCGTCCGCACGGCCCTGGAGGACTGAGATGCCCGCCGTCATCATCGCCAAAGAGTTCTTTCCTTCGACCTCCAAGCTCCAGGCCAATGAACAAACTCGGGTGATCCAGTTCGTTACCCGCTTTCAGGAAGATCCTGCCCATCCGGGCATAAGCCTGGAGAAAATCAACACTCCCGGGGGGAACCTCTGGAGCGGCCGTGTCAGCCAGGATATCCGCGCGATTCTCTACAAAGACGGGGACACGTGGGCCGTCCTCCACGTCGATCACCACGACGATGCTTACGAATGGGCCGAACGAAAGCAGGTCGGCCCCCACTCCGTTACCGGAGCGCTTCAAATCGTCGACGTCGCGGAGGTCCAGGAAACACGAGCAGCTCTTCAATCGAACGGAAGGACCAAAGCGCCCACGGGGATTTTCGGCCATCACTCTGAGGACTACCTGCTAAGTCTAGGCGTCCCGGAAGCATGGCTTCCGGCAGTTTTCGAAATCCAGAATGAGGCCGCGCTCTTCGACGTCTGCGAAAAGCTTCCGGAAGATGTCGCCGAGAGACTGATCGACCTGGCCACGGGAATTCACGTCACACCGCCCGCCCCCGAGAGGGACAAGCCGCCCCGCCAGGTTCCGGACACACGGCGTCGATTCTGGGTGGCAGAGAGCAGCGAAGAACTCCGACTGGCACTGGAAGCCCCACTCGAACGCTGGATCGCCTTCCTGCATCCGTCCCAGCGCGCCATTGTGAAAGGCGAATTCAACGGACCGGTCAAAGTCACCGGCAGCGCTGGAACCGGTAAGACCGTGGTCGCTCTACACCGGGCTCGAGAACTGGCTCGAAAGGAGAATAGGGTCTTGCTCACGAGCTTTGTCACGACCCTATGCGAGAACCTCGAACGCAGTCTCGCACTGATCACGACCCCCGAAGTGCGGGACCGAATCACCGTGGCCACCGTTCATTCAATCGCCCTTCAACTCCTCCGAGAGAACGGCCACTCGATCCAGCCCGCCAGCGGTGAGGAGACCCGAGCGGCGCTGAACGCCGCTTCCGTAGGCGTCCCGTTTGATCGTGAGTTCGTTCGCTCAGAGTGGGACAACGTCATCCAGAGACAAGGCATCGCGGAATGGAACGAATATCGTGCGACTCGCCGGACGGGTCGTGGAAGCGCCCTTTCGGTGCGAGACCGCAAAACTCTTTGGGGAGTATTCGAGGACACCAGAGAGCGGTTGGCGGACCGGCACAAAATCACCTGGGCGGATCTTTGCATACAGGCCACCGAATTGCTCGGGGCAGGACTGGTCAGTCCCTTCGACGCGGTGGTGGTGGACGAAGTGCAGGACTTGAATGCTGCGGAAATACGCTTTCTCTGGGCACTGGCGCGCCACAGCCCCGGGAACTTCATGGTCGTCGGTGACACCGGCCAGCGCATCTACCCTGGAGGATTCAGCCTTCGATCGCTGGGAATTGAGGTCCGCGGTCGCTCGCACATCCTGCGGATCAACTATCGAACCACCGAGCAGATTCGGCGCTCGGCGGACGCTCTGCTCGGACATGAGAGCGACGACATGAACTCTGGAACCGAGAGACGGGATCAGGCCCGGAGCCTGCTCGGCGGTCCCGATCCCGAACTACGTGAGCATGCAACCTGGAACGATGAAATAGAGAAAACCGTTGGCCAGGTGGAGCTATGGAAGCGGTCGGGCCTTGACGGGGATGACATCGCGGTCTTCTTACGCACAAATCAACTCGCCGAGCAAATGGAGAACCGTTTCCTGCATGAGGGCATCGAGGTCTCGAGGCTGACCCGCGACTCCTCTCTCTCCGCGGGAGGCGTCAGGGTGGGCAGCATGCACCGCGCGAAGGGATTGGAGTTCAAGGCTGTGGTAGTGGCGGGCGTGACCGCTTCCCTTCTGCCTCACCCCCAATCTTTGAGGCGAGTCACCGACCCGAAGGACCGGGAGGACGCGATCGAGCTGGAGCGACGGCTCCTCTACGTAGCCATGACCCGCGCGCGCGACGAGCTGCTCGTTTCCTGGCATGGCAAACCCAGCGAGTTCCTCGCTCCCCTCCTCTCCGACTCTGGCGAGAAATAGGAGAAGACTGATGGCTTTGCGAATGGACCTCTGGCGCGTGCAGGGAACCGCCCTGGAAGCGGTTCCGACAGTTCAGCTGGACCTTGAGGGTCGTCTAGAAGATTGGCTGGAGCATGACCCGAGAGTATCTGGCATGTCTCTCGTGATCATTGGCCGACAGGTCGCGACAGAATTCGCCGGCCGTATCGACCTGTTGGGGCTCGACGCTCATGGAAACACGGTCATCCTGGAATTGAAGCGTGGCCGCACGCCAAGAGATATCGTAGCCCAGGTGCTCGACTATGCGTCCTGGGTGAAGGATCTTACCTTCGCCGAGCTGGATCACATCTGCCTCAACTATCGAGGCACCGATCTAGCCACCGCTTTCTCGTCGGTATTCGACCATCCCCTCCCAGAAACTATCAATGACGATCACCAGCTCGTGATCGTCGCCCCAGAACTGGACGAGTCGTCAGAGAGAATCGTCAACTATCTCGCTGATGAACGTGACCTGTCGATCAATGTCGTCTTCTTCAACGTTTTCAGGGTCGGTGAGCATGAGCTTCTGGGGCGTGCCTGGTTAAAAGATCCCGCAGTCATGGAAGAAAGAGCAGGCTCACCTCGTCGAGCTCCCTGGCACGGCCACTGGTTCGTGAATGTAGGGGAGGGTGAGTCCCGCAATTGGGAGGACAACCGAAAGTACGGTTTCCTTTCTGCGGGGGGAGCCGAGAAGTACTCACGACCACTCCAGAAGCTGGAGGAAGGCTCAGAGGTATTCGCTTATCTGAAGGAGAACGGATATGTGGGCTATGGCATCGTGACCTCGGAAGCTCAGATGATCACCGAGTTCCGCGTCGGCCCGGACAGCGTACCGCTGACAGATCTCCAACTCGACGCCCCGAATTCTTTCCATGATCGGGACAATCCAGCCTTATGTGAGTGGGTTGTCGGGATCGATTGGGGGAAAACCTTTCCGAAGACTGAAGCTCAGTGGTTCAATGGAGCCTTCGCCAATCAGAACATCGTGTGTAAGCTCCGAGACCCACGAACGCTGGAATTTCTCAAGAGAGTCTTCGGCGTAGCACAGAATTCCCGCTCTGAAGTGGGTACCCCATGACCTTCGAAGTTGGCTCCCTCGTCCGCGCTCGAAACCGCGAATGGGTCGTCCTTCCCGAATCCAGAGACGAAGAGGATCTTCTCGTCCTCCGTCCCCTCGGCGGTAGCGAGGACGAGATCACTGGGATCTACCTCCCCTTGGAGCCCGACGTCCGGGAAGCCCGGTTCCCACCGCCGGATCCGAGCCGCGATCTCGGCAACCACAACTCCTCCCTTCTACTGCGCGAAGCTGTTCGTCTGGGCTTCCGTTCGGGGGCCGGACCCTTCCGGTCGCTGGGCCGGATCAACGTGGAGCCTCGGCCGTATCAGCTAGTCCCGCTCCTCATGGCGCTCCGACTCGATCCGGTCCGGATGCTGATCGCCGACGATGTCGGGATCGGGAAGACCGTGGAGGCCCTGCTCATCCTCCGGGAGCTTCTCGATCGGGCTGAGATTCGCAGGAGCGCAGTGCTTTGCCCGCCTCACCTGGCCGAGCAGTGGCAGGAGGCGCTGGTAGAGCAGTTCAATATCGACGCAACGCTGGTTCTACCCGGAACCGTTACGCGGCTCGAGCGCGAGCTCCCACCGGGCACGTCCCTCTTCGAGCATCATCCGCACACGGTCGTGTCGATGGACTACATCAAGTCCGAGCGGCGTCGTTTCGAATTCCTTCGTGTGTGTCCTGAATTCGTGATCGTCGACGAAGCGCACACCTGCACGTCCGGAAGTGGCAACCGAGGGACTCAGATGCGGCACGATCTCCTTCGGAAGCTCATCGAAAACGCCGAACGTCACCTGGTGCTCGTTACGGCCACCCCCCACTCGGGGAAGGAGGAGAACTTCCGCTCTCTTCTGTACCTCCTGGACGAGTCCTTTGCCGACCTGCCGATGGATCTAAGCGGTGATGAAAATCGAAAGCACAGGGAGCGGCTCGCCCGGCATCTGGTTCAACGCCGGCGTGGAGATCTCCAAGACTATCTCGACACTCACACACCATTTCCTGAGCGGGAAATCGTGGAAGAGTCCTACCAGCTCCATCCGGACTACCGGAGCGTTCTTGACAGGGTGTTGGAGTTTACCAGGGAGCGTGTCCTAGATCCGGAGTTGAACGAGCACAGGAAGCGGGTTCGGTGGTGGTCCGCGCTAGCCCTTCTTCGCTCCCTGGCTTCGAGCCCACCCGCGGCCGCTTCCACCCTCCGCAACCGATCGGCGCCGGCCGATACGGAGACCTCCGCGGAGGCCGACGAGGTCGGTCGGAGAACAGTGCTAGACCAGGACGAGGAAGCCGTCGATGGAATCGACGTCACCCCAGGGGGACAAACGGAGGAGGACGACGATTCGCGCGATCGTCGACGCCTTCTCGACTTCGCAAGAGAGGTCGAGGAGCTCACCGGCGACAAGGATCGGAAGCTCTTGAAGGCCACAGAGCTGATCGATCGATTTCTGGAGGACGGATTCGCTCCCATCGTTTTCTGCCGCTTTATCCCGACGGTTCACTACGTCACGGCGCACCTCCGTGAGCACTATGGTGGCGACGTCGCAGTGGAAGGTGTGACGGGCGAGCTCCCACCCGCCGAGCGGGAGCGGCGCGTGGCGTCGCTGGGAGATGACGCGCGTCGGGTTCTCGTCTGCACGGACTGCCTCAGCGAAGGGATCAACTTGCAGGGCCGGTTCGACGGGGTGATGCACTACGATTTGAGTTGGAATCCCACCCGTCACGAGCAGCGGGAAGGGCGCGTGGACCGGTTCGGACAGAGCAAAGATCTAGTTCGAACGCTCACATTCTACGGGGCTGACAACCCCGTCGACGGCATCGTCCTAGAGGTCCTGCTCCGCAAACACAAGGCGATCCACAAGTCCCTCGGCATCATGGTTCCCGTCCCCATGGACACGAACACCGTCGTGGAAGCCATTTTCGAGGGACTCCTCCTCCGAGAGGGCGCCGGGAGTGGCCAGCTGTCGTTCGACTTTCTCAAAGAGGAGAAGCGGAAGGTAGACGTGCAGTGGGACGCGGCGGCGGATCAGGAGAAGCGCAACCGTAGTCTGTTCGCACAGCGAAGCATCCGGGTGGAAGAGGTGGCGCAGGAGCTGGAGGCGACCCGGGAAGCGCTGGGAGACGACGAGACCGTCCGGCGTTTCGCGTACCTGGCCCTTCCCGCGCTTGGGGCGGTCGTCTCCAAGAATGGAGCGACTAGAGTGGATCTTTCCGCCACACCGAGCGGGCTAAAGGACGCTACCGGCGTGGACGACGAAATCCGCCTCGCTTTTGATGACCCCCCACCGCGGGACGCTGTTCGGGTGACCCGAACTCACCCCTTCGTCGCCGGTCTGGCCTCCTACGTCATGGAGCGCTCGCTCGACACGGCCCCCGTCGCGAGCAACGGAACCGATGCGGGTCCGGCCCGTCGATGCGGGCTGATCCGTACCACCGAGGTCGAGGCGCAGACGACCCTCATCCTGCTCCGGCTCCGCTTTCATCTTCTCGTGCGTCGAGGTCGCGGACCCGAGGAACCTCTCCTCGCCGAGGATGTCCTGACGCTCGCCTTCCGGGGTTCTCCGGAATCGCCGGAATGGCTGAAGAACGAGGAAACGAAAGCGCTCCTTCAGGCCACACCCGCGGCCAACGTCGACCCCGGCCTCGCAGCAGATCGCCTTCGGACCTTGATCGATCGGGTCGGCAACCTGGAAGAGGACCTGAATCGTCGAGTCGAGGAACGCGGCCAGGCCCTCCTTGAAGCACACGACCGTGTTCGGACCGCCTCGAGGGCTCCGGGTGGGCGCTCGGTTCGCGTTGAGCCTCACCTGCCACCCGACCTGCTGGGTGTTTACGTCTTCTTACCGGTGGCCGGAGGCGTCCGGTGAGCCGCGGAACCTTCACCGCGATCCGGACGGAAGGTGGCCTGCTGCCCCAGGAGATCTTGGAGCGGGCGGCCGCCGAGGATCCAGATCTTCCAGGTACGAGTCAGGAGCACTACCACCTGCCGCCCAACGAGCGACTCGGGGAGGCCATCAACCGCTCCTGGAACCGGCTGCTCGGACTGTGGGAGGCCTATACCGAAGCTCTTGAGGGCCTCCGAGCGGACGATCCGGCCATCGGTCTGACGCGTGATCGATGGCTTCTTCCTGTATTCGATGAGCTCGGCTATGGCCGGCTCCAGCGAACCAGCGCAGTGGAGATCGAAGGGAAGACCTTCGCCATTTCCCATCGGTGGCACCGCACTCCCATCCACTTGGTCGGGGCGGGGGTCAGCATCGACCGCCGAGCTCCGGGTGTCGCGGGAGCCGCCGCCGCCGCGCCTCACAGCCTGGTACAGGAGTTCCTGAACCGCTCGCACGACCACCTCTGGGCCTTCGTTTCCAATGGACGGCTTCTCCGGATCCTGCGGGACAACCACAGCCTCTCACGCCAAGCGTATGTCGAGTTCGACCTCGAGGCGATCATGGATGGCGAGCTCTTCTCTGACTTCCGGGTGCTGTGGCTGGTGTGTCATCAAAGTCGCGTCGAGGCCGAAGAACCGGCAGAGAACTGGCTAGAGACCTGGTTTCAAGTTTCGCGGGAGGAGGGGGTACGAGCGCTCGACGCCCTGCGGGATGGCGTCGAGCGGGCGATCGAGGTCCTCGGTGCCGGGTTCCTCAGGCATCCCGCCAATACCCGGCTTCATGAGGGCCTGACGGAGAGGACTCTGGATCGTCAGGAGTACTACCGGGAGCTGTTGCGCCTGGTCTACCGACTGATCTTCCTGTTCGTCGCCGAGGACCGGGACGCACTTCTTGATCCAGGGGCCAGTCCTGAGGCGAGGAAGCGCTACATGAAGTACTACGCCTCGAACCGGCTTCGTGGATTGGCTGGCAAGCGGCGAGGTACCGCCCACGATGATCTCTGGCGTGGTCTGAGACTCGTCCTCTCCAAGCTCCACGACGGAAATTCCGAATTGGGTCTGCCCGCGCTGGGAAGCTTCCTGTGGAGCGCGGAAGCCACTAGCTGGATCGGGGATGCCGAACTCCGCAACGACGACCTGCTCGCCGCCCTCAGAGCGCTCGGCTATACCGAACAAGATCACCAGCTACTCCCTGTGAACTGGAGGACCTTGGGATCCGAGGAGCTGGGGAGCGTCTACGAAAGCCTGCTCGAGCTTCACCCGCAGATGAACCGCGAGGCCGGGACCTTCGAACTCAGCACTGCGGCCGGCCACGAAAGAAAGACGACGGGGAGTTACTACACGCCAACATCGCTGGTGGACCGGCTCCTCGACTCAGCATTGGAGCCGGTTCTCGAGGAGGCGATGCGTGCCAAGGATCCCGAGAAAGCACTGCTGGACCTGAAGGTGTGCGATACCGCGGTGGGCTCCGGCCACTTCCTAGTGGCCGCGGCGCGCCGAATCGCCCTCCGCCTCGCCTCCGTGCGCACGGGCGACGAAGAGGCGAGTCCAGAGGCGGTCACCCACGCGCTTAGGGACGTGGTCGGCCGGTCCATCTACGGCGTAGATGTCAATCCGCTTGCTGTCGAGCTGTGTAAAGTGTCCCTCTGGATGGAGGCCTTGGAGCCAGGGAAGCCCCTGTCGTTCCTCGACCACCACATCCAACTCGGGAACAGCCTTCTCGGGACAACCCCACATCTGCTTCGGGAGGGGATTCCCGATAGCGCTTTCGAAGAGATCGAGGGCGACGACAAGAAGGTTGTCCTGGATCTCCGGAAGCAGAATCGAGATGAGCGGAAGAGCGAGCAGGTCGTCTTCCACAGCCTGATGGTTGCCGAGTCAGGCACCCGATTCGGCGCCATCCAGGACCTGGTAGGCGACCTCAATCAGGGCGACGACTCGACCCTCAAAGCGGTGCGGCAGAAGGAAGCGTACCACCGACGGCTGCTCGACGACCCGCGTTACCGCACCGAACGCCTTGCCGCCGATGCATGGTGCGCCTCCTTCGTGTGGCGGAAGACGAAGCAGGGGCCGCCGGCCATCACAGAGGACCTATTCCGGGAGTTCCTGCGGCAGCCGGATGAGGTGCCCAGCATCGTTACCATGGAGGTGCGCAGGCTGGCGGATCGGTATCGCTTCTTCCATTTCCACCTCGCCTTTCCGGACGTCTTCCACGCCCGCGACGGTGGTGCGGAAGAGGACGACGTCACAGGCTGGCCTGGCGGCTTCGATGTGGTATTGGGTAATCCGCCATGGGACCACACGGAGCTGAAGGAGAAGGAATGGTTCGCGGAACGCGCCCCCGAGATCGCGAGCGCGGCGGGAGCTAAGCGGAAGAAGTTGATCGCGACGTTGGAGGAGGAGGATCCGGAACTGTTCGATGCTTTCCTCGATGCTAAGAGAGAAGCCGACGGACTAAGCCATATCGCACGCCACTCCGGCCGCTTCCCCCTCTGCGGCCGTGGCAGGATCAACACCTACGCAATCTTTGCGGAAGGCAACCGCCAGATTGTGGCGCCGCAGGGCCGGATGGGGATCATCGTCCCGACGGGCATCGCGACGGACGCCACGACCCAGTACTTCTTCCAAGACCTCATGGACTCCGACGCACTGATCAGCCTGTACGACTTCGAGAACCGCGAGAAGATCTTTCCTGCCGTCGACTCACGGATGAAGTTCTGCCTCCTGACGGTGGCCGGCGCGGCGTACGAGCACGACACCGGCGCCGAGTTCGCCTTCTTCCTGCATTCGGCAAGGGAACTCGACGACGATGAGCGGAGGTTTGCACTGTCGAAGGACGACATCGCCCTGCTGAATCCAAACACGCGTACGTGCCCCGTGTTCCGTACAAGGAGGGATTGGCGTTTGTCACTGGAGCTACATAAGACAGGGACTCACTTGATCAGGGAGGCAGAAGAGAGCGGGAACCCGTGGGGAGTCGAGACTTCCCGTATGTTCAACATGAGTGATGATGCTGCCTCTTTCGTTACACTCGAAGATCTAACGGCTGAGGGAGCTCACCTTGGAATTGATGGGGTCTGGCGAACCGATGATACGGAATGGGTTCGCCTATATGAGGCAAAGATGCTGTGGTTCTTCGACCACCGGTGGACCGAGAACGACCATAGTGCCGAGCACCTCGTCGAGACCAAGCACAACATGAGTGCTGCACGGCTACGCGAGTGGACTCAGGACAAGTGGGGAGCGCACTGGTTCCTGTCGTGGCGCGAGATCACGAATGCGACGAATGAACGAACCGTTATAACCGCCATTCTCCCCTGGGCTGCTGTTGGACACACGGCACACCTCATCATGCCACAGGACGATCCGGCACGGTCCGCCGCGCTCCTCTCGGCGAACCTAAACTCCACGGCCGTCGATTATGCGGCTAGACAGAAGCTGGGCGGGACGCACCTCACACACACCGCCCTTCGCCAACTACCGGTTCTTTCACCAAGCACTTTCACGGGGAACGGGTTCCTTGGTAAGACAGGTAGCTTCATAGCCAGTTGTGTGCTCGAACTTACGTACACCGCGCACGATGTCGCTCCCTTTGCCGCGGCTCTCGGCTTTAATGGGGGTCCTTTCCGATGGGATGAAGAACGCCGCTTCCTACTGCGCTGCGAGCTAGACGCTACCTTCTTCCACCTGTACGGAATCGAGCGGGATGACGTCGCCTACATCCTGGAGACGTTCCCAATCGTGAAGCGGAAGGACGTGAAAGAGCACGGGGAGTATCGCACCAAGAGGGTCATCCTCGAGATGTACGACGCCATGGAGCACGCCGCTAGTACGAGCATGCCATATCAAACGCGGCTTGACCCGCCACCGGCGCACCCGTCGCTGGCGCATGACTCCGAACAAGCGCCTGTAGGGCGCGCCCCAGTTCCAGCGGTACTCACAGTACCGGATAGTGTGCCCACCCTGGACCCGCAACAGGACGCGATCTATATCGCCTTGGCACTTGTACATGCCACTGGTGGTACAATTCCAATCATTGATTTGGCCCGAGCGTTCGCTCTCTGGAGTCAACCTAAACGGTTGGCGCGAGCCGCGCCGTCGCACCTTAGCGATAGAGTGGAAGAATGGCTACGCCGGGCTGATAGCCGGACTGTACCGCCAGGCACGCTGGCACGGGTGCTCCGGGAACTCGTGGATAGAGGCGTATTCCGACGGATCGTCGATGAATCGTCACGCTCGGCGGTTTCGACGACCGCTACGACGCCGTCAGAGGAGCGTCTGCTGGAGTGGTACCGATTCGAGGCGCGGCTCGCCCTGAATGTGCTCGTCGGAATGCCTGCCGATGCCGTGGCGGAGCTCGAATCGGAGGTTGGAGAATCCGGCTTGATCCAACTCGAGGCATAGGGGTATGCCCACACAGCTGCGCATGGAAACTCTAGACCCACGCAAACGGATCCGCCCCGCCCAGAACAACCCTGAGCCTGTCATCTGGATCCGTCGCCTGCGCGTCTTGCGAGAGCTCCGCCCCGGGCCGGAGCAGATCATCCGGGACATCGAGCTGCGCCGCGGGCTGAACATCGTCTGGGCAGATCCCCAGGGGCCCAGCGAAAACCGTCTGTTTGAGAATGGGGTGGCCGGTCATACAGCAGGCAAGACGACCTTCTGTCGCCTCCTCCGCTATGCGCTCGGTGAGGGTGTCTATGCCGCAGCGTCAATGCGCCAGCGGATCCGGGATCGGCTGCCGTCCGGTTGGGTAATCGCTGAGGTTAGCGTCGCTGGCCAGCTCTGGACGGTAGCCCGACCACTCGGGCTCGGCGCCCATCCGTTCGCCATCTTCGGTGGAACTATCGAGGAGGTGACCACCTCCGTCGAGCGAACGGACTACCGCGCCTTCCTAGAGGCCGTTGCCGGCGCCGTAGTTGCTGATCTCCCAATCTCAGATTTCCCGACGCGGGACGAGGCAATCGGCTGGGAGCACGTCCTGCCGTGGTTGAGCCGGGACCAAGAATGCCGGTTCGCGAGCTTCATCGAATGGCGCCACAGTTCAAGTGAGTCTGATACTCCCGCGCTCAGTACCGATGAGCGCCAGTTCCTCGTCCGTTCGGTACTGGGGCTCATCACGAGGCATGAGCGTGACGAACGGGAGCGGAACGCCGCGCTCTTGAACCAGAAGAAGGAGGCCGACCGCGAGTTCCTGCTTTGGGAACATCAGGCCGCAGTTGATCACTCCCGGGCGGAAGTCGTCCTGCGACAAAGTAGTGCGCTGCCAGCCTCCGGACTCTTGGGCTCCGAGACGCGTGCGGAGCTCGATCGCCGGCGAGCCGATGGTTCCCGTATGCGTGAAGAGCTGGAAGCGTCGGATTGCCGTCAGGATCTCCAGAAGGAGATGGAAGAAACCATCCGCGCCGAGGCGAACGCACAGCGGGACCTTGAGGAGGTGGAGAACCATCATGGGGTGGCAGCCGCCGCGGTCTTGCAAGCAACAGCGGACGCACTCACGGAGGAGCAAGCCTCCCTCCTCGAAACCCTCCCGCCCTCAAGCGAGTTTTGCGGGGCGCCGATCTCCATGGCGCGCATACATAACTGCCCCCTCCTAATCTCGAGCACTATCGATATCGAGCAGCGGCGGAGCGTGAGGACGGCCGAAGAGGAGCTTGAGCTCCAACGCGAGCTCGTCAGGTCGCTCGCGGTGAAGCTGGCTGCAAGGCAAGAGGCGCTTGAGAAGGCGCAGGTGGCGACGACTGAGGCGCGGCGAGCTTATCTGACCGCGTCGACCGAGTACGCGCGGGAGAGAGAGCGACTGCTCCGCGAGCAATCGGAGCTTGACCACGCCGACGGCCTCGTTCAACAAGCAGAGGACTCAGGGCTACGCGCGGAGGAGCAGGCGGAGACTCTGGAGCGGCTGACGACCGAGATTGCGGAGTCGTACCAACGCCAGGAGGAGTTCCGTCGCGAGAGTGACCAAGCTCTCGGTGAGTTCTCAAGCACCTTCGACTACGTGGTCCGGGCCATTCTTGGCAGCGAGGTCCAGGCCCGTGTCGAAAGCTCTGGACGGAGCGTTTCTCTAGTCGTGGAACACAACGGCGAACGAGATAGCGCGGCCTTGGCCACAGTGAAATTGCTTGCGTTCGACCTCGCTGCGCTGACGGCCAGCATGGAAGGACGAGGCCAATTCCCACGGTTCCTCGTGCACGATGGACCGCGGGAGGCGGACTTGGCGGAGGAGGTTTACGGTCGCCTGTTTCTCTTAGCCACTCAACTCGAACAGTGCTACGACGGCGAACCAGGGTTCCAGTACATCGTGACCACGACGACGACGCCACCCGAGGCGCTTATCAGCGAACCGTGGATACGGCTGAAGATTGCTGGAGTGCCGACAGAGGAGCGGCTGCTTCGAATGGATCTTTGAAGCCGTCCGAGAGAAGAAACAACGCCCGTTTGCAGATGCGTCGGTTTCGTCCCAGGCAGCCTCTCTCAGAGTTTCCTTGTTGGCGCATTCCCGAGGAGAGCATGCCGGTCAGCGGCCGCGATCACGCGCGAGGAATTGACCCGGACCCGCTGCCCATGAACAGCCTCGATATAAAATTTGCTCCCCCCCGCTCCAAGTCTCGGTCCAGCGGGAAACCTACGGCCCGTACCCTCACCCCCCCAACCATGAACTCGTGGAGCTCGTCAACAGCGTGCGGATACACCAGCATCGCATTGGCGGACCCCTTCTTCATCGCGTAGCTCACCACCTGCGCTACATCGTCGGAGACCGGAACACTGCTGCTCTTGTACTTTGTGTCGAGTACCGCGGCGGGCCTCCTAGCCGGGTCGTAGAGGACAAGGTCGATCCGGTACCCAATCTCCCCCTCCGGATCGTAGCTACCGCTCTCCTGCGCCTGCACACGCAGCACCGGCGGCAGGTGCTCGGCAAGCCAGGCGGCCACGAACTTCTCGAATAGCTGCGCCATGTCCACCAGGAAGGGCATCATAGCCTCGCCGCCCGCCCGTTGCGTCGGGCCTGTATGGGTGATGAAAAATCGGGCAAGGGCGTGCATGCCGCGGTAATCGTGGTTAAGGCGGTTGTAGTCGCGGCCGACGATGTCGCGTTCGGTAAAGACTGCCAGCGCTACGACGCCGCGGAGGAGGCGGTGCGCGTCGCGCGCCTCCCGGCGCGCCTGGTCGCGGCAGATCCCTGAGCGCAGGACCCGGTCCAGGGCGTCGAGGAGGATTCGGTTGTCGTCGTGGTCGGGCGTGTGCTCTTCGTACCGGCAGTGGAGGCGCGGGTCGGGCCCCCGGTGCGCGAGGCGACGGAGGTCGAGCCGCCCACGGACGACGGCGAGCCATTCCTCTCGCCCGACATACATTCGGTGCAGCCCCTTACGGCCGCGATCCCGCACACGCCGGGCCAGGACCCGCGCCAGGCTCTCGTAAATCTCCTGCATGCTTCGGGCGCCCACTACGTCCTCCGGACCTCGGAATACGTCGAGGCGGTAGGCGTACTCCAGCATCCGGAATACGTTGGTGATCGGGACCTTGGGCTGGAGCGAGAGCACGCGGTCCCGACCCAGAGGAACCAGTCCGACGTAGCCGAGGTTCTTCAGGCGCCATTTCCCATCCGTCTTCGGCGACGGAAACTCGACCTCGATCCGTTTCCCTGGGGACGAGCCGAATTCGCGCCAGAGTCGCTCACCCACGTCATCTGGCAGCTCCTGGCGGGAGAACGACCGCTCCTCGTACTCTGGAAGCACGATGGGCGGTTCTGGGGCAATCATCAGACGCCGAGTTCCTCGCCGATCCTGTCCCAGCGAAAGCGCTCAACGGTGGCGGCATCGTCAAAGAAATACTCCTCCAGGTATGGCTCGATCTCCATCCGCCAGATCGTCTCGAGGTTGCCCTCCAACTCCTTGTCCATGAAGAACGTGATCCCCAGATGGTAGTTGGGATCACCGATCGCGGTATTGACCTGGGTGAGCTTCTCAATGAGTGACTCAACCGATTTTCCGCTTTCTTCGTGGAAGGAACGGAGGATCTCGAACCTCGGCCTCAGTGGGACAAAAGCGAATCGTCGCCGGAGCGCATGGTCCACCAGCGCGATTGACCGGTCCGCCGTGTTCATCGTGCCGAGCAAGCGGACGTTCTTGGGAATTCGGAAGCTCATTCCACCGCCTGAGAGCGGCATGTCCCGATCCCGATATTCCAGCAGATACATCAACTCTCCAAAGACCCGAGACAGGTTGGCCCGATTGATCTCATCGATGATGAGGACACAAGTCCCGGAGCGGTTCTGAGCCCGGCGGCAGAAGTCGAGGAAGCGGCCAGGGACCATTTGATACTCGAGCTGGTTGTCCGGTCGCGTGATCGGTCTGATGCCTTGGATGAAGTCCTCGTACGCATAGGCCGGATGAAATTGCACGAGCTCGACGAAGCCGTCGCCACCGCCCACCATGTGCTTTGCGATATGCTCCGCCATGAATGTCTTTCCCGTACCCGGTGGGCCGTAGAAGATGGCTTGCCCTTTTCGATTGGCCGCGTGGACCCAGTTCCTGAGCGTGCCAACCTCGAAGCCGGTCTCCTCCGCGCACTGCTCCAAGGGATACTCTGGCTGGATCTCCTCCTCATCTTCCTCGGGCCCCCAGTACTCAGAGATCGCAGTGAGGGGATCGTCCGTAGTCGCCAGCAAAACCAGGGGGAACAATTGCCGGAATGCTTCAAGAACCTTCTCCCCGAGGCGCGCCTCGGGCATTGACAGGAGCTCATCGGGGGGTACCACCGCTCGTACAGATGGTGGATCATCGTCGATATGGAAAAGCCACTCGTTTAGAGTCGACCTAGCGCTCTCCTCATCGAGCCGACCGTCCTCACCCCTCTTCACTCCAAAAAGAAATTGACCGTCATCGATTCGAGGATTCAGAGCAGTGACTAACGCGTCGCGGCGCTTCCGAACGTTCTTGACGAACCGCGTTCTCTGATCCTCGCCATACTCTCCGAGATTGAACCCGTACTCCAGACCATCTCGCAGCAACGCCACAAACAGTTGTGCCCCAGCTATACGCTTCCCGCCCCTCGGGTAGAACGCGCCCCAATAAAAATCCCAGGCGCCTCCCCGGCCGAAGTCGTTCTTTGGAATCCGCGAGAACAGCCGCTTCTCCGTCTCGAGCTCTTCCTTCATGGCTTGGGGCAAAAGCGCTGCGATACCCGACAGGAGTTCCTGCAGGGGTTCTTCCACATGCTCCCTGAACTCTTCCTGATGCTTGCTATAAAACTCTCTGGTCGGGGTCTCATGAAGCTCTTCGAGCAACTCGAACGTTCTTCTGCTGAAGGCTCCCTCGGTGGCGGTCACGTCCTTGGGCCGAAGCTCCTGTATCGTTTTCACCAGATCTTGCTCGATCTCCTGAAAGCGCCGCTTGCGCCAGGAGGGTTGTGAAACTTCCCGCACCTCGGTGTCCTGCCAGTTGACCGGAACCCGGTGCTGAGGCTCGGATTCCTCGTGGTATTCATAGGGTCCTACGACCATTCCCAGGCCCACGACCTGATCCGTGCCCCGTGCCACCAGGATCAGATCACCTTCCTGGACATCATGGGCTAGCGCCCAGACTTCGTCGAGGCGCTCCCCGCTTGTGTCCTCGTTTTCATCAAGGACCGACGCACGCAGATCTTCCCAGTTCTTTTTCTTGATAGTCGTTACATCCGCCAGTGCTGGCTCCCTGAGACCGGCATAACCACCCTCCATCCACAGGTTCCAAGCCTCGAGATCATCAATCGATATCTTCCACGCCTGTGTGCGACCGAACCGGTATCCCTTGATCGCGACCATCCAGTGGGAGAAAGCGTCGAATCCCTCCCGAGGCGAAACCCCTTCCGGAAGCAGACTTGTCAAGGGCTCATGTAGCCGGTTGATCAGGAAATGCGCCGCCGTGTTCAGATCCGGATAGTCATTGATCTGCTGGCTGTGTTTCAGCCCGAGGAAGTGATTCACGACAGCGCGGGACTTGTTGTTGATCAGGATCATCTGTTCCGGCAGGAGCGCGCTCAGGATGGGTGTGAGCATGCCCGTCTGGAACCCTTTACTGTAGTCTGATTTGGCGAAGCGATTACACGCACCGCTCAACGAATCCGGATCTTCGACGACGCTCTCGACGAACTCAAAGAGCGTCAGGCTGATCTTCGGCCAATCTGCCGGCTCCACCCATCCGGCGTTCTCGTACCATGTCCTGATGTCACCCGAAATCGCTGGTGCAATATGGATCCACGCGCCACGGGCTCGGTTCTTGGGGGTGTCACGATGTGGAAGAAGCTTCGTCAGGACGAGGTCGGTGATGTCCTGGCCGTTCCGCTTTGCCGCTCTCACCTCCTCGAAGTTCTGCTGACCGACCTGACGGACCTCCGGGTAGGTGGTCAGGTGGGCCCTTCCCTCGTCGGTATCAACGAAGTTTCTGCCAAACTCCTCAAGAAGCCGTGTTAACACGTTCTGCTGATCCTGGTCTAGATTGTCGATCCTCATGCCGTGACTGAGGTTTCCGGCCACCCAGATGACCGAGTGGATGGGCACCCGGTCCTCGGGCTGTGAGTCGAAAAGCGCGCTCTCCAACTCGCCCGCTATCTCGATCAGTTTGCGATAATGGTCGCCACTCGGGCGGCTCTCGATCTGGAAGTCCGCGTCCACGAGATCGAGAAATCGCCGGGTGGCCTGCGGCTTCACGAAGAGGTTGCTCTCGGGATTGGTGAGGAAAAGAAAGAACGTCGGAAAGGTCCATTTGTTGGGAAGGCCCTGACGATCCACCCACTCGGAGAAGCGTTCCAACCGCTCGGGATTAGAGCCGTCCCCGTAGAGCAGATCCAGTACCCGGCTGGAGAACTCCTCCTTATCCAAGGAGGGATCGTACAGAATGGCCAGATCTCCCGTCCGGGGAGCAGCGAGATATAGGAAATGAGGCTCCCTACCGATTTCCTCCAGTCGATCGATGACCTCCGTGAATCGACGTCGCTCAATCAAATCCTTAAGAGCGGACTCACTCAGCCGACTGGACGCCCTCTCAATCGTCTCTCGCTTGTAGACGATCTCCTCGTTCACGAATCGGGGATCTGAGATCCCGCTCCAGCCCGGGTAGTAGGCTTCGAGAAGAGACCGGACTCTTTCTACATGATCGCTGTCCACCTGCTTAATCCCCTCCGGATGGGGAGAGCGGTTGCTGCTCGCCCTTCTTGAGTCGCGTTAGGACCGATCTTACAGGACCACCCTGACACCCTGACCCCCGATGACCTCTGTCGGCCGAAAACCTAATATACTGGTGGGTCTCCCAGCCGAAAGGACGTGTATTGAACCCCAAGGTCCAGTCCGCCATTCGTGAACTCGCGCGAGCCGTCCAGCTCGAGATCGACGCCGCTCAGCGAGACCCCTCCAGATCGTTCGAGATACGGGATGGCAAGCTTCTGCATCTAGAGGACGAACGGGGCCTCTACTCTTTCCGCGCGGAAGTCACGATCCCGATTCTCCCGGAGACCCCGATCCGGATTCTGATCGAGGACCGCGAACCCGTCGACGGCCGCATGGTTGCTCAGGAGGACTTCGAGGTCGTTCTGGAATCCGAGGTGGAATTGGGGGATCCCGTTCCGAGAGCTCGACTCAGCTCCGAGCCGTGGTTCATCCAGGAGATGCTGCGCGATCGGCTGCTCGGTGCTCTCGCAGAGGACGCAGGCAAGGGGGGTGAGGCGGCCGCGGGCTCGTCGGATCCCTGGATCCCTGCGTTCCTTCTCGGGGAGAAGTTCCAGACCGCACAGGATGAGGACGCTGCGCGACAGACTGTGGAGCGACTCCGAGAGCTGAAGCTGGAATCCCTTCACCCGAACGAATCTCAGTCAACCGCCCTGTCTCGCTGTGCGGTGGACCCGCTGCATTACGTCTGGGGCCCCCCGGGCACCGGGAAGACCGCTTCACTCGCTCAGATTGCGCTCCTGCTTCACAACCAGGAAGAGCGGGTGCTGGTTCTCAGCCACACTAACGCAGCCGTGGACGTCGCAATGCTTCGGGTCGCGGCTGCGTTCGAGGGCTCTGCCGCTTTACCCAACGGCCAAATTCTCCGGTACGGGACTCCGCAGATGCCCGAGGTCCGGGACCATAAGCATATCAATCCGGAACACGTTCTCGAGCGCAAGTATCCGGATCTGATCGCGAGAAAGAGGGCCTTGGAGCAACGCCGGAGGATCCTGACCAGCGAGATCCGGGCGTCTTCCGGTGATCACAGAGCTGAGCTAGCCAAGGAGTTGACCGGCCTTCGCGAGGCGCTCTCAGACGTCAATACCCAGATTCGCGAGGCCACACAAGAACTCATTTCGAACGCCACGATTCTCGGCACGACACTCTCGCGCCTGGCGATTGACGATTCGATCTGGACGTGGAAGCCCGATGCCGTTCTGATCGACGAAATCAGCATCGCAAACTTCTCGTTCGTCATGGCTGCGGGCCTCGTTGCGACCGAGCGACTCATCCTCCTGGGAGATTTCCGCCAGCTTCCGCCCATCGTTTTGTCGCGGAACGGAGATGCTCAGAGCTGGCTGGGGCGGGACGCATTTGACATGGCTGGGGTTATCGAGAGGCTCAACCGGGGGGAGGTCGATGAGCGCGTGTCGCTCCTCCGAACCCAGTACCGAATGGCACCGAACATTTCCGACGCGGTGAACCGATTCGCGTATGGGGGGCGACTTGATAACGGACCGGGACTGCAAGAGAGGTCCCAGACCTCGATCGATCTCGAGCCGGGCTCGGGCAATTCCCTCGTCCTGATCGACACATCAGGCCTCGATCCTTCCTGCTTCAAGGACCCCCGGCATGGATCTTTCTCGCGGGTCAATCCGCTTCATGCGGTTCTCGGAATCGATTTGACCCAAAGCATCTTCTCCATCGGCCATCAGAGCATCGCTCTGATCACGCCCTACCGTGCTCAGGCCCGACTTTACGAGGCCGCCGTTTACAGCGCAGCAAAGGACTCCGACCTCAGCGCGGCGACAGTCCATCGGTTTCAGGGAGCGGAACGAGATGTGGTGGTACTGGATCTCGTAGATGGATTCCGCCAGCAAGGGGCGAGCAAGCTCACGGGGGGCGACCCGGACACGGCGCTCCGCCTGTTGAACGTGGCCATGTCCAGGGCGAAGGGGAAGGTGATCGTCCTTGCCAACTCGCAGTTCATATTGGAGAGGCACCCCGCTCATTCCCCCGCCCGCCAGCTCATCGGCCTGTTGAACGACCTGGGACAACGCGTCGTACCGGATGTGGAGCACATGGGGTCCTTTCCAGCTTTTGCGCAAATCGACTGGTATGCGAATTGGACTGCCGTTCAGGCCGACCTCTCGGAGGAGATCGGCTCGGCCACCTCCGTCTACCTGAATATTCCCGATGGGTTCACGATTTCGAAGCAGTTACGAGAGTCTCTTCTGGATGTGGAGCCCTCTGGCGATCGGTCGTTCATCGTGTTCTGTTCCTTCGAGGTGGCGAAGGAGCTCGAAGACTGTAGAGCCGATCTGCGATTAATGAACCGGCCGGGAGGGTTCTTTGCGCTCTTGGATGAGGAGCAAGCCTATGTAGGAGGGCTGAGTAGTCGCTCCGTGGTCGCGCGAGTTCATCACCCCCTGTTCATTGAGCGGCTTTCTGAATCATTACTCGGCGCCACCCTTCAGCTTCCATCTCCCGACGCTGGGGTGGAATCGGCGCTGGATGCGATCTGTGGGCGGTGCTTGAACTGTGGAGAATACCGACGCCCAGCCCATATTGGGAAATGGGTACTTCGCTGTACGAGTCCAGGTCATGTTATCGAGAGCTTGGAGCTTGATGTCTTCACAGAAATACTAGGAGTGCGAGAGATCCGTTGTGGAGATTGCGGTGGCGCAGGAATTGCTAGAAAGTCAGGGCGGGACGTCTTCATCGGTTGCGCCAATTTGGGAGCAGGTTGCCGAGGTCGATTCCCCCATCTGGACTCTCTCTTTCAAGGCTGATTAGATGGCATTCCTGATACCAGACAACCTGAAGAGCAGGTCAGATGTGACCGCGGGCATCCGCAGGACAGCCTCAGCGTTTCAGGTAGGCCTCGATGAAGACGTAACTGTCTGGTATGAACCCCTTTATGATCCTTCCGGCAGGAAGCCTCACCTGGTCATTCTGTTTCCCGATCGAGGCATCGTCGTGCTCGAAGCTCTCGAGGTGAAGAGTGGCGGCATCCTAGGCTCGCTACGTGGGAAGATCCGTATGGAGCGTGATGGACAGGAGGTTGAGCGAGAGAATCCTCTTGAGCGCGCGAAGCGCCTTTCTGTGATACTCCGGGATCGAATCCAAGCCGAGGAGCGACTGCTGGGCAAGATTCCGGTATCGGCGGGTGCGGTGTTCCCTGCGTTGACCAAAGAGGAGGCCGCCTCCAAAGGGATCGACGAGATCCTGGATCTGGACATGTGCCTGTTCAAGCCCGAGCTCGAAGCTGCGATTTCGGGAAAGGGCACCACGGCCTTAATGCGCCGTTTCGTATCAATTTTGGGTGGAGCAGCCACTTCTCATATTTCAGAGGAGGAAGAAAAGCTCCTCCGTGGAATCATCCAGCCTGAGACAGTGATCGACAAGATTGCCTCCAAGGATCGTCTCCAGCTCACGATCTTCCGACCATCGGAAGACGGAGACGTCGTGAGAGTCATGGATCGGCAACAAGAGGCCATGGCTAAGAGCCTGGGCGACGGTCACCGTGTGATCCGGGGAGTGGCCGGGAGCGGAAAGACACTAATTCTTGTCTACAGAGCTCGACTGCTCTCCCAAATGTACCCCGAGAAGCAGATTCTTGTGACTTGCTATACCCGCTCTTTGACCAGCCATCTCCGCCATTTATTGGATGATCACCCGAACGTCAGCGTTCAAAACCTTGATAGGATCATGGCGGACGTGATAAGCAAAGCGCGGAGGCGTCACCCCGGCTACAAGGATGGGGAGGGAGAAGAGGTGGCTAGAGTCGCCCTGCAAGCACAGTCTCGAGTAGGGCTGCGGTATGACGCTGTGCTCGTGGACGAGGCGCAGGATTTCGGCACTACGGCCCTTCGCTTCCTGGTCAGTCTTCTCGGAGAGAATGACGATCTCGTCATCGTAGCCGATGCCGCCCAGAACATTTTCCGAAGGAAGTTCAGCTGGAAACAGGCCGGTATCCAGGCTCAGGGGCGCACGCGGATACTTCGTATCAACTATCGAAACACGAAACAGATCCTCCAGTTCGCGAGCGCCTTTCTTTTGTCTGGTTCGACTCGTAGTGACGAGGTGCCGGACCTCGACGACGAAGACGCGGTCATTCCACCGGAAGCAGCGGCTCGCGAAGGAGATCCGCCGTCATTGATTCTTGTCGACTCCATCGAGGAGGAGGTTTCACGCGTTTTGGATCGGGTGGCTGATCACTACACGGAATCGCTGCCCCCCCGATCGATCGCCATCCTGTATGGAACGAATAGTGCTCGAATCGACCGTGCCCTGGCTATTGAGGAGGGGCTACGGCGTTCTGGAAGGGACGTCTTCTGGGCCAACAACCCGCAAGACAGGACGCTGAGGGACAAGCTTGCAACTGCTCAGGAACCCATAATCCTCTCGACTATCTATGGATCTAAAGGTCTCGAATTCCCACAGGTGATACTGTGCGGGCTGTGGCGGGAGAAGGACGACGCAGAGAGCAACCGAAAGCTGGCTTATGTCGGGATGACACGGGCTACGGAACGGCTCTCGGTTGTGGCTATGCGTGACAATGCCCTGAGCCGAGATTTACAAAGCGCGGCGGGGTAGAATCGAAGCGAGCGGCAGAGGTGTACCGTGCAACCTGGAGGACTCAGGATGACTGGCGACTACTTTACGGTTATGCAGGACGCCGATGGCTGCTGGCATTGGAAGCTACGGTGCGCCCATCAACCTACACATCACCCCATCGCGCGTAGTGGGATCGGCTACAAGACAAGATCTGCTGCTCTGAGGTCAGTACGTTTCCGCTCGCAGGGCTATGGCTGGTGCCTTCGACAAAAAAGGGACACCAAGGGTGGACGAGCCAGCCTAGAAGCCGTCGGCAGACACTCGCCGATCGCCTCTGCGTGCCGCCGGAATCTGTGTCCCATGACATCGAGACGAAGAGCCGCCGGCCGCTGAGCGGACAAGGGTCCGGTTCCTCCACTTCAACCCACGAACCGGGTAGGGATGATGAGCCGGGAGGTCGTAGTTTCAGCTATCGGTCCCGCTTGGGCCGTCCACTAGGAGAACCGCCCCGACTAATACGACCATCCCGACGCAAGCTTGGATAACACGACGCGGGGAGTCGATTATGCTAAAGGGTGGAGGGTCAAAGATTGGTCTGTATTCCAAGCTCCCTCCGGCGGCGGAGCACCTAGAACTGGGGCTCCATTCCAGCGAACGGCACTCGCACCCTCGGCCCGTTGCCGTACAGGCCCTGGCTTACATTTCTCATTCCTCTGCGATGGGTCCCGGGTCATTTGAGAGGTGGCACCCGCGAAGTATATGCGGCTGGCGCAGCCGCCATAGACAGTCCATATACTCTTGCTGTTTAGTGATTTGTGAAAACTAGGTAATACCGAGCGTCTTGGATTCGGCCTCCTCCTTGCGACCTACCACGCTCTCCGGGATGCTGGCAAGGACATCGACCAGCAGCTCGCGGTATTCCGGCCTCACGAAGTAGTTATCCTTTTCCCAAGTGTTGTTGGGATACTCGTACCCAATTACTTGACGCAGAAAGTCGTTCTTTTTCATACCCATTTGCCCCGAGATTACCGTAAGGGAGAATCCTGCCTTGCTCGGGTCGATGTCTGGGTGCGCCACGAGAAAGAGCCGCTTCAATTCCTCGCGAGAAAGCTTCTCTCTTTCGAGGGCTCCTGGGATGAGGACGTCCCGGATACGCTGAGCAGTGATCAGATTCTGGGAGAAATACTTATGAAGCAACCGACTGAGTTCGTCCCCAGTGTACGTGCCCGGTTCGTCGGACATCGGTATGGTGAACTTCTTCGTCCGACTCCGCTGTTCCTCAATTTCCTCCGAGATTATGGCGGTCCGTGTGAGTGTTTCCGCGCCGTTCGCGGTCCGTGTATACTTCAGAATCACCGCGTTTATTCCCACACCGTACTGCTCCGACAACCACTCAATCATTCGCTCTAATGAGGCCTCGGCTCCAAAGCCCACCAGGACAATCCGCTGCTGTTCGTTTATGACAAGGCTCTCGATATCCGTGTCTGGAAAAGCTGCCGTAAACACGTCCTCTAGGGCTTCCCCAGTGTACTTGACACAGACCTCGCTAACTTTGTCGACTGACCAGGTTGCTATGTCAGCCGCGTAGTCTATGGCCTGGGCGAGGACTTCGCGTGGCGCTTGTCCCGCTTGAGTTCAATAATGACCAAGTCGCCTGACCGATCGATCGCCAGCAAGTCCAATGGGCCCGATCGGGTCGTGACCTGGCGCCCTATCAAGTGGAGTCCAGGACGAATAATGCTGGAATCGCTAGCAATCCACTCTTCGAGATCAAGGACCTCCAACCGTCCGCTATCGACGAGAGTGGAATTTACAGGTATGAGGCGCCCGTCTCGAATCTCCCAGGTCTTGATCTCAGTCGCCATAGATCCCCCGTAACAGTGCGCGTGCGATGCGAACGACATCCCTTGATCCCGAACTCCGCCCTCGATCGCAGGCCTGAATCTATCCTCCCCGGCTCGCACTCTGCGTTCGAGATCCTAACCAGGCCTTTTGCCGGCGGGAAGCCGCAGGGTCACCGCGCCCCGATTTTCGCGATTATAGCCCTCCGCCCCCGGAGGCGCGCAACCGACCCGCCGTTGTCCTCGATCCCGACTCAGGCTAAATGCTCGTGTCGACTCTCAAGGAGGTCCACCAGGATGACCGACGACCACCAACCCCAGCACCTCCCCCCCGGCCTCACCGCCACCGTCCGGGTGGTCGAGGCAATCCTCGGCCGTGTCGTCGCGGTAGCCGAGGGCGACGCCCTCTACGAAGTCGTCGAGTGCGTCCGCCGCGACATGGTCGCCTTCCGCGAGGCCACCACCCCCACCGACCGCCGCCAGACCCTCGACCAAGCCCGCGCCCGCCTTGCCCCCCTCACGGTCGAGCAGAGCACCGCCCTAGCCCGCGCCTACACCCTCTACCTCGAGCTCGTCAACGTCTGCGAGAACGCCTACCGCACCCACCGCCTGCGCGCCGAACCGGCCGCGGATTCCGACGCCCGCGCGCAACTGACCTTCGTCCTTACCGCCCACCCTACCGAGTCGCGCTCGCCCGAGAACATCCGCGTCCTCCGCCGCGTGCAGGACCACCTGGTGGAGCGGCTGGAACAGGGACGGCCGCTGGACGAGCGCGAGATCGAGAACCTCCTCCACGTGGCCTGGCGGGTGGGGACCCACCCGGCGCGGAAGCCGAGCGTGGAGGACGAGGCGAACCACCTGTTCTCGCTCCTGACCGACCCGATCCTCTCCGAGCTGGTCGCGCTGGCCGAGGCGGGGCACGAGATCCGGCTCCGCGCCTGGGTGGGCGGGGACAAGGACGGGCATCCCGGCGTGGGGCCCGAGCAGACCGTGGCCTCGCTCAACCTGTCGCGCGGGCGTTTCCTCGGCTTCGTCCGGTCGGCGCTCCTCCCCCCGGTCCGGGACGACGCGCGCCTGGTCGGCGGCGACCCCACCGCCGCCCTCGCGGATCTCGACAGCGCCCTGGACGACCTCGCCACGGTCGCCGACGGCGACGGCGCCCGGGTCACCGCCCTCCACGACGCGATCGACCGCTTCCAGTCCGCCTGGCGGGACCGCCTCGGCGTCCCCCACCCGCGGATCGCGCGGCTCTCGACGCTGCTCGAGATCTTCCCCGCCCTGGTGGTGCCGCTGGAGCTTCGCGAGGAGGCCGGCCGGTTCGGGTCCGGCGAACCGATCCGGGCGATGATGAAGCGCCTGGGCGAGATCGCGGACGGCGGCTCCCTCGACGGCTACGCCCGGGCCTGCGTGGTCAGCATGACGAAGCAGCCGGGGGACCTGCTCGAGGCCCAGCGGGCGGTGGCCGAGGTGTTCGGCTCGCCCGTGATCCCGGTCATCCCGCTCTTCGAGCTCCCCGACGTCCTGGCGCGCGCGCCGGAGATCCTGGACGGCGCCTGGGCCGACGACGCCTTCCGCGAGGCGGTCCGGGCGCGCGGGCACCTGGAGGTCATGCTCGGCTACTCGGACACGGCCAAGCGGATGGGGGTCCTGGCCAGCCGGGTCGCGCTCCACGACGCGATGCGCGCGATCGGCGAGTGGTGCGACGCGCGGGACCTGGCCCCGCACTTCTTCCACGGCCACGGCGGCAGCGTGGGCAGGGGCGGCGGGCGGTTCGAGGACCTGGCCGCCACCTGGCC
>CAYODZ010000023.1:0-3156 GCA_964402835.1 uncultured Gammaproteobacteria bacterium
CCCTTCGGGCCGAGGGTGACGCGGACGGCATTGGCGAGGATGTTGACACCCTTCATCATGCGCGAGCGCGCGTCATCACTGAATTTCACTTCTTTTGCTGACATGTTCTAGTTCCTCTTAGTCCAACACGGCCATGACGTCTTCTTCGCGCATGACGAGGTATTCTTCGCCATCAATCTTGACCTCGGTGCCCGAGTACTTGCCGAAGAGCACTTTGTCCTTGACCTTCAGGTCGAGGGGACGGATGTCACCGCTCTCGAGAATTTTGCCCTTGCCGACAGCGACGACTTCGCCGCGGATGGGCTTCTCGGTCGCGGTGTCAGGGATAACGATGCCGCCGGGGGAAGTGCGTTCTTCCTCCAAGCGCTTGATAATCACGCGATCGTGAAGCGGACGAATCTTCATCGAAGCTCTCCTTAAAATCTGGTTTACGGTAGTCGTCGGGTTTGTTAGCACTCCCCCGAGATGAGTGCCAATTATGGGGGCGAACTGCTTAAAGTCAAGGCAGGAAACACCTGAATCATCGGCGCTAAGTGGGTTACAGAACGGCAATGGTAAAGTGGGCGCCCCATGACTGATGAGTTTCTCGTTGCCTGGTGTGCGTGCCCGTCGGCCGAAGTTGCCGATGGCTTGTCGCGTGCGCTCGTCGAGCAGCGCCTCGTGGCCTGCGCAACTGCGCTTCCCGGCGCGCGTTCGACTTACCGTTGGCAGGGCGAGATCGAGCAGGCCGATGAGGTCGTACTGATGCTCAAGACCCGCGCCGCCGACTGGCCAGCGCTCGAAGCCGCGGTCCGGGAGCTGCACCCGTACGACGTCCCCGAACTCATCGCCACCCCAATAGATAAGGGCAGCCCGGCGTACCTTCAATGGCTCGCGGCATCATGCGGATGAACTGGCGGCGCGGCTTGGCTGCCCTCTTCCTCGCGACGGCGCTCCCGGCCGCGGCGACCCCGTTGCAGGACGCGCTCAATCGCACCGATCCGTTCGCGCGATTCCTACCCGTCGAGCGCGCGTTCCAAGTCGACGCGCGCGCGGTCGACGCGAACACCGTCGCGATCCGCTGGATCGCCGCCGATGAGTACTACCTGTATCGGCACCGCTTCGGCTTCAAGGTCATCGCGCCGGAGGGTGTCACCGCCGGGGAAGCCGCGCTCCCGGACGGCAAGCAGCACACCGATGAATTTTTCGGCGACGTTGAAGTCTATTACGGCGAGATGGAAGCACGATTGCCGATTTTCAGAGAAAATCGCGACAAAATAGACATCACGCTGGAGCTCGCTTACCAAGGCTGCGCCGACGCGGGTCTCTGTTATCCGCCCGATACCCGGACCGTGTCGGTCCGCCTGCCGGCAGGCCCAGCAGGACCCCCGGCGTTCGTGTCCGAGCAGGACCGGCTCGCGGGGCTCCTCGCCGATGGCCGGCTGTGGCTCGTCATTCTGACTTTCTATGGGCTCGGGCTACTGCTCACCTTCACGCCGTGCGTGCTGCCGATGGTGCCAATCCTGTCCGCGATCATCGTCGGCCAGGGGCCACAACTGTCCGCAGGGCGCGGCTTCGTTCTGTCGCTCGTCTATGTGCTCGCGATGGCGGCGACCTATACCGCAGCGGGCGTATTCGCGGCGCTCGCCGGCGCGAACCTGCAGGCGGTGTTCCAACATCCGGCGGTCATCATCGTTTTCGCCGCGCTGTTCGTGCTGCTCGCGCTCGCGATGTTCGGCGCGTATCGCTTCGAGATGCCCGCCGCGATTCAATCCAAGCTCGCCGCGTGGTCGCAGCGCCAGCGCGGCGGCACGTTCATTGGCGTCGCGGTGATGGGCCTTTTGTCAGCGCTGATCGTCGGCCCGTGCGTCGCCGCCCCACTCGCGGGCGCGCTCATCTACATCGGCCAGACCGGCGACGCGGTGCTCGGCGGTACCGCATTGTTCGCGATGAGCCTCGGTATGGGCACGCTGCTCCTCGCGATTGGTGCGTCGGCCGGCAAGCTCGTGCCGCGCGCGGGGCCGTGGATGAAGCAGGTGAACGCCGCGTTCGGCGTGCTGCTGCTCGCGGTCGCGATCTGGCTCGTCGCGCGCATCATTCCGCCCGCGGCCGAACTCGCGCTGTGGGCAATGCTCGCATTCACGGTCGCGGTGTCCCTCGGCGTCCTTGAGCCGCTACCGCTCGGTACGCCCGCGTGGCGCCGCGTCGCGAAAGCGCTCGGCCTCGCGCTCGCCGCATGGGGCATTCTATTGTTGGTCGGCGCGGCGTCTGGCGGCCGCGACCCGCTACAGCCGCTCGCGGGCAGCGCGCTGTTCGGCGAGGCGCACGCCGAACTCCCGTTCCAAGCCATCAAGACCCTCGACGACCTCGACCGCGAAGTCGCTACCGCGAACGAAGCTGGCAAAACGGTGATGCTCGACTTCTATGCGGATTGGTGCGTGAGCTGTATCCAGATGGAGCGCGACACCTTCACCGACGAACGCGTGCAAACCGCGCTCGCGAATACCGTCTGGCTGCAGGCTGATGTGACCCGTAACGATGCCGACGATCGCGCGCTGATGCAGCGATTCGGCATCCTTGGGCCCCCAAGTATCGTGTTCTACGACCGTGAAGGCCGTGAAATGACGCAGTTCCGAACCGTCGGCTTCGTACCGCCGGAAGACTTCGCCCCCATGCTGGAGCTCGCCCTTCAATGAATCGCTTCGCCACCCTCGTCATCGTCGCGCTCGTCGCCGGCGCCATCGGCGCCACCATCGCGTGGATGCTGCAGCGTCACGGCCACGACGAAACCGTCGCCGAAATCCAACCCGCTGAGCCGCCGACGGTCGCGCCCGACTTCACACTGAACGACCTCGACGGCAACCCGCGCGACTTCAGCGAGTGGCGTGGCCGCACGGTCGTCGTGAACTTCTGGGCGACCTGGTGCGCGCCGTGCCGCAGGGAGATTCCGGTGCTCGTGGATCTACAGGCGGCGCACGACCCCGAAGAACTCACCGTGCTCGGCATCGCGATTGACGAAGCCGATGCAGTCAGAGAATACGTCGAGCAGATCGGCATGACCTACGAAACGCTTGTCGGCCAGATGGATGCCATCGAAGTCGTCGGTCAGTTCGGCAACCGCATCGGCGCGCTGCCCTATACCGTCATCGTGGCCCCCGACGGCGCGATCGAATGGAT
>CAYODZ010000024.1:0-5177 GCA_964402835.1 uncultured Gammaproteobacteria bacterium
GATCTCGAACTTCGCTGATATGGTCAAGGGGCAAACTCCGTCAGGTAGAATCACGCACGGGCCGCACATTCTAGCAAAACCGACGATTGGAGAGGCGATGAGCGAGCGCGAACTCGAGAAGGGCATCCCGCTGGACCTGTCTGGGACGATGACCTACGGCGGCTACCTCCGCCTCGGCCAGGTGCTGACGGCGCAGCATCCGCTTAGCGACCCGCCGCACCACGATGAAATGTTGTTCATCATCCAGCATCAGACGTCGGAGCTCTGGATCAAGCTGCTTCTCCACGAACTGCGTGCCGCCATCCGGCTTGTCCAGCGGGACGAGCTTGAGGCCACCTTCAAGATCCTGGCCCGGGTCAAGCAAATCCAGCAGCAGTTGTTCAATCAATGGGCGGTGCTCGAAACGTTGACGCCGAGCGAGTACCTCGAGTTTCGCGGCGTATTGCAGGCGGCGTCGGGGTTCCAGTCGTACCAGTACCGGGCGCTGGAGTTCATGCTCGGCAACAAACATTCGCGCCTCGCCGAGATGTTCGCGCACGAACCCGAAAGTCACCGCGAACTACAGGGATTACTCAGACAGCCGAGTCTTTACGACGAATTCCTGCGGTATCTGCATCGACAAGGCCTACCGGTACCGGCCGATCGCGTCGAACGCGACTGGACCCAGCCGTATGAATCGTCGCCCGAAGTGGTCGCGGTGATGAAGACCGTCTATACGAATCGCGAAAAATATTGGGCCGCGTACGAAATGGCCGAGAAGCTCGTCGACGTCGAGGAGTTCTTCCAGCTGTGGCGGTTCCGCCATATGAAAGCCGTCGAGCGCATCATCGGCTTCAAGGCCGGCACCGGCGGGTCGTCGGGCGTCGGCTTCCTCAAAAAAGCGCTCGACATTGCGTTCTTCCCCGAACTCATCCAGGTCCGTACCGAGCTGTAACGCGGCGACGGCGCCGGGCACAGAGCTCGCTCGGCTCGTGTGAAGTCACAAACCGACTTCAATCTCGCCTCTCGAGGTGCCCGTCGCCGTGTTGGCGCTGGTGGCCCGACCATCGCGACACCGAGAGTGTCGCTCCCACTGACGCCCCTCGGCGCCGTGCAAGAACAGGTGGGAGCGGCGCTCCGCGCCGCGATAACTAGTCGGTCATCAGCTCCCGGATCACGCGCACCGGCGCGCGGCCGTAGCTCAGGAACTCGTTGTGGAACGCCTTCAGGTCGAAGTCGTCGCCTTGTTCGGCCTTCAGTTCCTCACGGAAATCGTAGATTTCCGCATAACCCGCGAAGTAGCTCGTCAGCTGCACCTGTGACAGCTTCACGCGCCGCCACTTCTCGGTGGCTTCAGTCCGCTCCTGGAACGCCTCGCGCATCAGGAGGTCCAGCGCTTCGTCCTCGGTCATGCCCTGCGTGTGTACCGCGTAGTCGAGGAGGGTGTTGCACACGACGCGCAGGTTCCACTTGCCGTACATCAACCACATCTCCGGTTGCTCGTCGGCGGCGTATCCGTTCTCGAGCATCATGCGCTCCGCATAGACCGCCCAACCCTCGACCATCGCGCCGTTGCCGAACATCGCCTTCACGATGCTCGGCGACTTGTTCGCATGGACGAGCTGCGTGTAGTGACCGGGGATGCCCTCGTGGATGTTGAGAATCTGCAGGATCCAGTGGTTGTACTCGCGCAAGTAACTCTCTGCTTGCTCGTCGGTAAACCGGTCGAGCAGCGTTACGTTGTAGAAGGTGTCGGCCCCTGGGTTGAACGGCCCGGGTGCGCTGACCGATGCGCCGGCGCCACTACCGCGCATATACGCGGGCGTTTCGCGGACGATCAACGGCTTCGACGGGTCTTGATCGAGGAGGTCGTGCTCTTCGACGAACGCTGCAAGTAGCGGAATCTGTCGCTGGATTTCGCCAAAGAACTCGTCGCGCGATACGTGCCGCGCGGCCAGGTGGTCAATCATCATGCCAATGCGCTCGAGTCGGTCGCCGGGCATGTCGGTGTCTGGGAAGTACTCGGGCCACAGCTCGACCGTAATATCGTCCATGGTCGTGTGCAGCTTTTCCTTTTCCTCGATCGCGCGATCGTAGAGCTCACGCGCGGTGTAGCCCGACTGGATGTTGTAGGCGAATTTTTCTTCGTAAACGGCCCCGCCGATCCGGAACGGCCGGTCACCTTCGAGTTCGCCCAGCCATGCGATCCAGCCGTCGATTGCTTCGCGCGCTGCTTGAACGCGATCTCCAAACAGTGACTTCTCGTCGTCGCTGAGTGCCGATCCGTTCACCCGTTCGATGAGGTCATCCCCGAACACGGACAGTGCGCCGCGGCTCTGCAGCATCGCGAGCTCGGTGTGCTCAGGCGTCGGGTTCTTCACGTTCTCACGCGCCGCGGCGTAATACGCGGGTACGTGCTCGAGCCGCGACAACACGGCGCGGAGCCGCTCCTCAAGCGGCGCGTACTCGGTGTTCAGGAGCAGCGCGATGGGGCCCGCGACGTTGTAGTTCGACGGCATCCACTCGCCGCCCTTGAACTCGAGCTGATACCAGCGTGAACTTTCGAGCTGGTTGCGTATCAACGCGTAATCGGTCCGGTTCGACGCATCGAGCGCCTTGGGGTCGAAGCGATCTAGCGCGGCGAGTTCTGCCTCGACGAACGCGAGGTCATCGGCGCGACGCGCCTCGTCGGGCACCGTGAGGCGATCCGCGTTGTCGTAGCGCCCGGCGTAAATCGACCATTCGGGGCTGCGGTCCAGGAATCGGTCGACGAGGTCGACCGCGTAGGCAGCGAATTCTTCGTTCTGGTCGGCCTTCACGGCGACGGGCTCGCGCTCCGCGCTGCAGGCAGCGGCGGCGAGCGCGAGGACGGACAATACGGAAATGCGTTTGAGTGCGTTCATCGAAGTATTTGAACGGAAACGGTTTCCGGAGGCAAGCCCCGCATTGCTATAATGCTTGTTTCGTTGGAGGTGAAAGAATCATGACCGAAACAAGCACGAACCCGATGGGAATTGACGGCTTTGAGTTCGTCGAATATTCGGCCCCGGACGCCACTGAGCTGCACGCGTTGATGAAGCGCTTGGGCTTTACCGCAGTAGCGCGCCACAAGACGAAAAAAGTGACCCTGTACCGGCAGAACGACTGCAACTTCCTCGTTAACGAGGAGCCAAACAGCTTCGCCTCGGATTTCGCTGAGAAGCATGGCCCCGGCGCGCCAGGTTTCGCGATTCGGGTTCAGGATGCCGCGAAAGCGTACGAACGCGCGCTGTCGCTCGGCGCGAAGCCGGTCGAGCACAAACCCGAGACGCTCGCGTTGTCCGTACCCGCCATCGACGGAATCGGCGGCGCCGCGCTGTACCTCGTGGATCGCTACGGGGACAAGGGTTCGGCGTACGACGCCGAATTCGAGCCGATTCCCGGCGTCGACCAACGCCCGAAAGGCGCCGGCCTTACGTTCATCGACCACCTCACGCACAACGTGTACTTCGGCAACATGCAGCAGTGGTCCGACTATTACGAGCGGCTCTTCAACTTCCGCGAGATCCGCTACTTCGACATCAAGGGTTCGAAGACCGGCCTCGTCTCGAAGGCGATGACGAGCCCAGATGGCAAGGTCCGAATTCCACTCAACGAGTCCGGCGACGAAAAGTCGCAAATCGTCGAGTACCTGAATGAGTACAAGGGCGAAGGCATCCAGCACATTGCGCTGTTCACCGACAACATCTACGAGACCGTCGAGACGCTCCGTAAGAGCGACGTACCGTTCCTCGATACGCCCGATGCGTATTACGAGATGGTCGAGGAGCGCGTGCCAGGCCACAGCGAAGACCTGAAGCGCATGCAGAAGAACAAGCTCCTGATCGACGCGGATGCCGAGACGAAGAAGCAGTTGCTGCTGCAGATCTTCACGAAGACCGTGATCGGACCCTTGTTCTTCGAAATCATCCAACGCAAGGGCAACGAGGGCTTCGGTGAGGGGAACTTCACCGCGCTGTTCGAAGCCATCGAACGCGACCAAATCGAGCGCGGCGTCCTTTGAAACGCTGGATCGGCTTCCCGAAAGTCGAGGGCGATTCGTCGCGGCAGGCGCATGCGAAACTGCCCGAAGGGACTTATGAGCGCGAGCTCGGTAAGGAGGGTTTTTTCGGTCCCGCGACGCACATGTACCACCAGCGTCCACCGACCGGCTGGACCGACTTTGAAGGGCCGCTGAAGCCGCGTGCGTTCGACACGACGAAGTTCACAGGCCACGGTCCGTCGCCATGGCAGGCGAAGATGCTGCTCCAGAACGCCCACCTCAAATTCCGGACTTGGACGCTCAGCGGCGCGATGGACCATCTGGTGCGGAACAGTGACGGTGACGAACTGCTGTTCGTCCATGACGGCGCCGGCGAGCTCTTCTGTGATTACGGCCACCTGACGCTGCGCGACGGCGACTACGTCGTGTTACCCCGCGGCACCATGTGGCGTATCGAAGCAACGGCGCCGATGGCGCTGCTGCTGCTCGAGGCCACGAATTCAAGTTACATGCTTCCTGACAAAGGCTTGGTCGGACCGCATGCAATTTTTGATGAAGCGATGCTCGACACGCCGGACCTCGACGATGCGTTCCGCGCGCAACAAGGCGAGCAGGAATGGAAAGTCATCGTCAAACGACGCGATGCGTTGACGACGATCACCTTCCCGTATAACCCGCTCGATGCGGTCGGCTGGAAGGGCGACCTCGTCCCCGTGCGCATCAACTGGCGCGACATCCGCCCGCTGATGAGCCACCGCTACCATCTGCCGCCGTCGGCGCACACGACGTTCGTCGCGAATCGCTTCGTGGTGTGCACCTTCGTGCCGCGGCCGTTCGAGACCGACCCCGACGCGATCAAGATTCCGTTCTTCCACAACAACGACGACTACGACGAAGTCATCTTCAACCACGCGGGTGATTTCTTCAGTCGCGACAACATCCACCCGGGCATGGTCACGCTGCACCCGGGCGGCTTCACGCACGGCCCGCACCCGAAGGCGCTGTCGCGCATGCTGGTGCAGTCGAAGCCGGCAACCGACGAGTACGCGGTGATGGTGGATACGCGCGATGCGCTCGAGGTCGGCGCCGATGCCGCGCGCGTCGAGTGGGCGGGCTACGTCGATAGCTGGAAAGGCGCCGCAAAATGAAACTCGCGACGCTCGCCGACGGCAGCCGC
>CAYODZ010000025.1:0-4185 GCA_964402835.1 uncultured Gammaproteobacteria bacterium
GCCCATCAGCCCGCAGTCGGTTCGGCCGCGAAACTGCTCGACCGACATGAGCAACAGATTGCCGACCACCGACACGTCACCCTGACCGCCCGGGCAGACGACGGCGCTCACGAGTTCGGGCACCGCGCCTGAGATGTCGTACACCTTGAAGCCGTGGTAATTGCCGACGATGAGCAGGTTGCCCGCGAACGCCATGTCGGTGTTCGCAAAATCCAACAGCGCGGGACGCTCTTCCTCTTCATCGTCCGCCTCGGCCTCGACGACTTCGCCTGCTTCTGCGATTTCGGGAGCTTCCGGTTCTGCCTCCTCCAGCTTGCGCAGCCGGCTGACCGGCAATGCGGCTGGGTTCTGCGGATCGAAGAAGCCGTCCGCTTTCGGCAGCGACACGACCATGGCCAGGTTATGGATGGCCTCCCCCGCGTCCCGGAAGCCCGCGGCGAGACCCACGCGTGGGTCGGGCGAGTAGCTCGCCAGCATCACCATCATGCGCTCGACTTCGGCTTCCTGGTCGTCGCGCACGTCGCGGGTGAACTCGAACAGCTGTGGGGTCTGCGCCGCACCCGATTGCTCGAGCAATTCCTCGACCATGGTCAGCGCGCCCTCGTGGTGCGTAATCATCAAGTCCAGGAACATCGTGTCGAAGTTGTCGCCTGACGCCGCGGCCAGCGCGGCCATCTGCTCGGCCGTGGCCATCCCTTCCATGCCGTGATGATGATGGTCAGCGCCCGGTATCGCCTCGCCGCTTTCCTTGAGCCACCCGGTCATGAAGTCGATCTCGTCTTTCTGCGACGACTCGATCCGTTGGGCGAGTTCAATCATCTCGTTGCGCCCGGTGCGCTCAGGCAGGAGTGCCGCCATGTCCAGCGCCTGTTGATGGTGCGCGATCATGTCCTGCATGAAGCGTACATCGGCCAGCGAATAGCGGACCGAGGCGAGCTGCACTGCCTGCTCGACCGTGATCTGCCGGCTCGCTTCGCCCGGTTTACCGGGCTGCACGATTGGCGCTTGGGCCACGGCGATTTCCGTCAGCAGGACGAACAGGAAAACGAGTACAGAATGGGGGTTGGTTCGTGTCATGGAACAGGAAGTTACCAGACTCTTCGCCGGAATGGTCAGGATGCCACGCTCGGATTTAAGATACCGCCATGCACAAGACCCTCCTTGCCGTCGCCGTGGCTTTGGTCCTTTGCGCCTCGACCAGCCAAGCGTCGCCCGTCACGTCGGGCACGAGTTGTTACCAGGGCGAGTACGAATCGCTGGAAAGCTATCTCGCTCGACCGGAGACGCTCAAGGCGTATGAAGATCCCATCCAACTCGAGCGCGCGCGCGTTCGATACGCGTGGTGGCGCGAGTCGATCGATTGTCGCTGGTTCGAGTATCCCGTCGATGACCTGGTGGTCCGAGGGTTCGTCGTGAAACCGGTAAGTGCCCCGCCACCGAGCGGTTGGCCGGTCGTCATTTTCAACCATGGCGGTAATGCGGATATCGGCGAAGTCAGGTTCCCCTATATCGCGGCTGTGCTCTTTCCGCTCGTCGATGCTGGGTTCATGGTCATCGGCAGTCAGTACCGCGGCGCAACCATCAACGGTGCAGAGAACCCCGATCGCTTACGAGACGAGTTCGGCGGCAAGGATGTGAACGATGTTCTCGCGCTGATACCGCTCATCGACTCGATGCCGGAAGCAGATGGGACGCGCCTGGGCCTCTACGGCATCAGCCGTGGCGGCATGATGAGCTACCTAGCTGCGAAACACAGCGACCGATTCGACACGATGGTCGTCCAGGCCGCCGCGACCGATCTCATCAAGGAACTCGAGAACCGCCCCGGCATGGCGCGCGTGTTCAACACATGGATTCCGGACTTCAAAACCAACCGAGAAGCGGCGCTGAAGGCGCGGTCGGCGGTGTACTGGATGGATGGTCTGAACCCGGAAATGTCGGTGTTGATATTGCATGGCACGGCCGATGATCGCGTGAGCGCGCAGCAAGCGCTCGACGCGGCGACCAAACTACAGTCGCTCGGGCGCCCGTACAAGCTCGTCATCTATCCGAACGGGTCACACGGGCTTCGCGAGCATCAGCGCGCCGTCACTGCGGAACTCATCAGCTGGTTCAAAGAACAGCTCTGAAGCGCCTCCTGCCGCCCCTCGGCAACGGTCGTGACTGCGATACTAATCAGGCCAACGCCAACGAGTGTAAGTCGACTCCGCCTTACCTCGGCAGAATGATTTCGCGCTCAGCTCTCGCTCATACCCGATGCCGGTTCTGGTGCCCCACCGCTTCGCACCCAATCTTCGATGCGGCGGCCCACGTCCGGGTCAATTGATTTCCAGTAATCGAACGCACGTTCGAGCACCGGGCTCCGCACGCCGCCCATCAGCGCTCCGGCGACCGTTTCCACCAACTCGTCGCGCTCGGCGTCGGAAAACACATCCCGCACCAGCGTGCCCGGCTGGCTGAAGTCGTCATCGTCGACACGCAAGGTGTAGGCGCTGCGTACCATCGTGCCATCAACCTCCCAGCCGTCGTGCATCGGCCCGGTGTCATCGGCCCACGAGCGCCCACCGCTGTTAGGCGCATATACCGGCGCGCTGCCGCTGTGCTGATAGTTCATATGGCCGTCGATCATGTAGGTGTTCACTGGCACCCTCGGCTGATTCACCGGCAACTGGTGGAAGTTGGTTCCGATGCGGTTGCGCTGCGCGTCGTTGTAGGCGAACGCACGACCCAGCAACATCTTATCCGGTGACAAGCCGATGCCCGGCACCGTGTTGCCCGGCGAAAACGCAGCCTGCTCAATCTGGGCGAAGAAGTTTTCCGGATTGCGGTTCAGGGTCATCACGCCGACCTCAATCAGCGGGTAGTCGGCGTGCGGCCACACCTTGGTGAGGTCGAAGGGATTCAATCGGTAACTGCGTGCGTCGTCATACGGCATCACTTGCACGGACAGCACCCACTGCGGATGCTCTCCGCGGACGATGGCGTCGAACAAGTCGCGGCGGTGGATGTCCGCATCACGGCCAGCCATCTCCATGGCCTCTGCATTGCTGTAGAACGCCACGCCCTGACGGCTATGAAAGTGGTACTTCACCCAGTACTTCTGCCCCGCAGCGTTGATCCACATATAGGTGTGCGAGCCGTAGCCATTCATGTGACGCCAAGTGCGCGGCAAACCACGCGGGCCCATCAGATAGGTCACTTGGTGCGCGCTTTCCGGGTTATTGACCCAGAAGTCCCACTGCATATTGTTGTCGCGCAGACCAGAGTCCGGCAGTCGCTTCTGGCTACGAATGAAATGCGGGAACTTCATCGGATCACGCACGAAGAAAATCGGCGTGTTGTTGCCGACCAGGTCGTAGTTACCCTCATCGGTGTAGAACTTGAGTGAGAAGCCGCGTACGTCTCGCCAGGTGTCGGGGCTGCCCATCTCGCCGGCCACGGTAGAGAAGCGTGCCAGCATCTCGGACTTTGCGCCTTTCTGGAACAGCGCCGCTTTGGTGTAGGCGGACACGTCGGCAGTGGTCTCAAAGGTACCAAATGCACCGGAACCCTTAGCGTGCGGCTGTCGCTCGGGGACCTTCTCGCGATTGAAGTGCGCCATCTGCTCGAGGAAATGCACGTCGTGCAGCAGCACCGGACCGTCGGAGCCGATTGTCAGCGAATTACGGTCGCTTGGCGCAGGCGCGCCGGTGCTCATGGTCGAGCCGCTCGGTTGCTTGGGTTCTTTCTTTGACATGGACGTACTCCTTTCGCGTCCTTGTCACTCTACTCCAGCCACCACAACATTTCCTGATAGAGGTGTTACAGCGCGCGGTTTACTCAAGCTTCACAAGTCCGGGGTGTCCAAACCGACTCTGTCCGAACCAAGTTCCGCCCGACCACCGCCTGAACTCGGCAGGGGTCGCCATCGACCTGTCCCGTTACCAGTCGTCTTGGATGGATGTCGCAGAGAGATGCTGCTGCAATTCATCGGCGGTCTCTTGGACCTTCTTCACGACGCGGGGCTCAAGCATTCGACGGTTAGCTTGCTCGATTGGTTTTTCGAATCTTCCGTCCACAAGGGCGACATTACTAAACTGCACACGGAAGCGCCCCTCTCGGGCTTCGATGCGAATATGCGCGCGAATCTGTAACCCCATCCCAAATGCGCCAGGAATCTGCATATAGCCATTAGCGACAATCACA
>CAYODZ010000026.1:0-7692 GCA_964402835.1 uncultured Gammaproteobacteria bacterium
ATTCTGTTCTTCATCGTGTTTTTCAAGTTTGGTGATGCGTTGCTTGGGCGCATGAGCGGTGTGTTCTATCGAGAGCTCGGCTTCGATTACCAGGAAATAGCCGAGGTCATGAAGGTGTACGGCTTCATCGCGAACGGTCTCGGCGTACTCGCGGGCGGGGTGCTCGTCGCGCGACTCGGAATCTTCCGATCGCTATTAATCGCGGGCATCCTCGCGGCCTCGACCAATCTGCTGTACTCGCTGCTCGCGATGGCTGGGCAGGACTGGACGCTATTCGTGATTGCGGTCATCGCGGACAACGCGATGATGGGACTCTCGTCCGTTGCGTTCGTGGCTTATGTGTCGAGTCTCTGCAACGTCGCATACACCGCGACGCAATACGCGCTGCTCGCATCGGCGGGCAACCTTGGTCGAGTGACGCTGTCCGCGTCGAGCGGCTGGATGGTCGATTCGCTCGATGGGAACTGGGCAGCGTTTTTCGCGCTGACGGCAGTCATCGCTGCGGCTGCATTGCCGCTTGTCGTCGTGATGATGCGCAAATTCCCGGAGGCGCTGGTCCGCGCGCCCGAGGCGGACCGCCGATGAAGCTCGAGGTATGCGCGTTGGACGACATAGAGAACGGCGCGTCGCGCGGCTTCGAAATACCTGGTGGACTCTACGATGGTTTCTTGGTGCGGCGTGGCGAGTCTGTCTACGCGTACGTAAACACGTGCCCGCACCAAGGTAATCCGCTGAACTGGAAACCCGACGCGTTCATGACGAAAAACCGGGAACTCATCATGTGCTCGGTGCACGGCGCAATTTTCGAGGTGGAATCGGGGTTGTGTGTCGGCGGTCCGTGCGTGGGGCGTACGCTACGACCGCTGTCTGCGGATGTCGTGGCTGGGCGCGTGATGGTCGACGTAGGAGCGGCGCCTTCGCGCCCCGAATGAATCAGTCGAGCTGATCCAGCGGTTGGCTCCACGTTGTCGCTGGCGGCGTCTCTTCGAACTCAACGCCATAATCCTCGCGTTCGATGTCAAGCGAGCCGGACCAGTCTTCCGGTGGTTCGACAGGCTCGACGGAGAGTTCGAACCATGAGTCGATGTCGGTGGCTTCGAGACTGCCGTCGAAGTATTGAATGCTGACGGTCCCGTCCTCGTCATCAAGCGCGACGACTTCGAAAATTTCGCCTTTCAGATTCCGGTACCAGTCGCCTACTACCGGTGGATACGGATCGTCTCGCATCGAAGACACCTTGGCCGGTTTGAACACCCGCCGACAACCACTGGAAGTTCAGTATGGACACGGTGGCAGGGTGCGTCAACGGCGTGTGCGACGGATATAACTCAGGTCTTTTACTGAATGGCCAAGCTTTTCACCGCGTCGTTCGAAGCGCGTGACAGGGCGTGCATCACGACGCGGCGAATATTCACCCGCAGCATCCACGTTCTCGAGCGTCTCGCACTGTGCGAGTACTTCAAGCATCCATTCCGCATACGGCTCCCAGTCGGTCGCTAGGTGAAACCGACCGCCGTCGACGAGTCGGTCCGCGACGAGTTCGACGAACGCGGGCTGCACGATGCGTCGTTTGTGATGGCGCTTCTTCGGCCACGGGTCCGGGAAGTACAGGTGCACCGCCGACAGCGACGCCGGCGCGATCTGATCACGCAACACCTCGACGGCGTCGTGTGTCGAGACGCGCAGGTTGTGTAGCGGCAGCGCGGCTGCGCGCCGGAGCAGCGAACCGACGCCAGGCCGATGCACTTCGATACCGATGAAATCATGCCCGGGGTGGCGTTCGGCGAGCGCGAGCAGCGCATCGCCGTTGCCGAAGCCAATCTCGAGTTCGCGGGGCGCTACTCGTCCAAAAATAACATCAAAATCAATAGGTTCAGGAGAGTAGTCGAGCCCGTATTGGGGCCAGGCATCGCGGAGCGCGTCGGCCTGCGCCGGCGTCATGCGCCCCTCGCGCCGCACGAAGCTGCGCACGGCGCGCAGCGTCAAAAGAACAAACCGTCCGTGGGGGACGACGCGTTCGCGTAGCGTCGGCGCGGCATGCGCCCCGCAAGAAATGCTTCGCGTCCCGCGGCCACGGCGTCGCGCATCGCGCGCGCCATACGCACAGGTTCCTTCGCGTGAGCGATGGCGGTGTTCATCAGTACACCGTCACAGCCAAGCTCCATTGCGATGGCGGCATCCGATGCGGTGCCGACACCGGCGTCGACGAGCACGGGTACTTTCGCGTTCTCGACGATCTCGAGAATGTTGTAGCGGTTCTGGATACCAAGGCCGGAGCCAATCGGCGCGGCAAGCGGCATCACCGCGACGCATCCGATTTCCTCAAGGCGCTTCGCGATGACGGGGTCGTCGGAGGTGTACACCATCACATCGAACCCATCGGCGACGAGAATCTCCGCGGCCTTGAGCGTCGCGACGACATCCGGATACAGCGTTTTTTCATCACCGAGCACTTCGAGCTTCGTGAGCGAATGCCCGTCGAGTAGCTCGCGCGCAAGCCGGCAGGTGCGCACCGCGTCCTCCACGGTGTAGCAACCCGCCGTGTTTGGGAGCATCGTGAATTGATCGGGCGGCAGGACTTCGAGGAGGCTCGGTTCGCCCGCGTCCTGACCAATGTTCGTTCGGCGTACGGCAACGGTCACAATCTCTGCTCCCGATGCCTCGACTGCGGCGCGAGTTTCATCGAGGTCGCGGTATTTGCCGGTTCCGACAAGGAGACGCGATGAGTAGGTGCGTCCGGCAATCGTGAGTTGATCGTTGTTCATTCAGCCTCCGCCGATGGCGTGTACGATTTCGACGCGGTCGCCGTCTGTGAGGGTGGTATCGGCATGCGCGCCGCGTGGCACAACAGTGCCGTTGACCTCGACGGCGACACGACGGTCGCCGAGGTTCAGCGAGGCCACGAGGGTGGCGACGGTCGTGCCGTGCTGGACCGGGCTCACTGCGCCGTTGACGGTAATCTGGATATTCATCGGGACCGCGAATTATACTGGAGCCCTAGCGCGGGTGTAGTTCAATGGTAGAACTGCAGCTTCCCAAGCTGCTAACGTGGGTTCGATTCCCATCACCCGCTCCGCGATGCCGGTGCCGGTCGGCATTTCCGCGAGGAGCACTCGAAAGGCCTCGAGGCCGCCCGCGGACGCACCGAGCCCGACGACGAGGCCGGGAGCGACGCCCACTTCCGACTTCTGCGCTTCCATCGAGCGGACGGTACCAGAGGATGCCGCACGTGGCCTCAGGGAAATCCCTGAGTCCTACCCCCCGGTCGCGAGTTCGAACAATCCGATGTCGCGGTCGTAGCCTTTCGGCCGGACCGTGAATTCATCGCGTGTGGTGACCACGCCGCCGCAGGCGTCGCGGGTTTGTGCAGAAATCAGCACCTGGCCGCCCTGCGTGAAGGATTCGATGCGCGCGGTGAGGTTCACTGCATCGCCGACGACCCCGTATTTGGTCCGACGCTCGGAACCGATGTTCCCGACGATGACCTCACCCGTGTGGACGCCGACCCCAATCTCGACCGAGGGCAGACCCTTTGCGCGGTTCAACGCATTGACCTCGGCCATCGCGCCCTGCATCTCCGCAGCGCAGGCCACCGCGCGTGGCGCGTGGTCGGCGAACGCCCGCGGCGCACCGAACAGCGCCAGCACGGCGTCGCCGATGAACTCGTCGATGGTGCCGCCGTGTCGGAGGATGACGTCGGTCATCACCGACAGGAAGTGGTTGACCATGGTCATGACGTCGGCCGGATCGCGGTCCGACGCGAATGTGCTGAAGCCTCGCAGGTCGGCCATCAGGATCGTGATTTCCCGCCGCTCGCCGCCGAGCGCGAGCCCCTCGGGGGAATCGAGCACGGTGTCGACGATGTCATCGGTCAAATACCGCCCGAACACGCTGCGGATGAACTCGTTCCGCTTCGCGAGCGCGCTGTTCGCGGCCTTGAGTTGCAGTTGCACATTGACGCGTGCGAGCACGATCGGGAACTCGAGGGGCTTCGTCACGTAATCGTTCGCGCCAAGTTCGAGCGCGCCCACGATGTCGGACTGTTCGTCCTTCGCGGTCGCCATGATGACGGGCAGGGTGGCGCTGTCGCGCGTCTCCCGGATTCGCGTCAGCACCTCGATACCACTGATCCCCGGCATCATGATGTCGAGCAGTACGAGGTCGAATGCCGTCGAGTCGATCATCGCGAGCGCCGTCTGACCATCTTCGGCGCACGCGACGTCGTATCCGCGACGCGCGAGACGCCGCGACAGCATGTCGCGGTTCATCGCATTGTCGTCGACTACCAGGATGGAACCGGCCCCCATGCTGTGATAGGGTGCCGCAAGCGTAGAAGTTTGTCATCAGAACAAACAATGGGGACGTGATGGGGAGCACGCCGAGGCGTCGGATTCATCCGTTCGCCGCGACGACTTATGTAGGCCGGATACTCGTCACCGCTGTCGGCTCGTTCATGGTCGCGGCGGTCGTGTGGAATGCCAGCCCGACACTTGCGTCGGTCGTCGTCGCGTTCGGTCTCATCTATCCGCACGTGATGTTCCAGGCCGCGGTGCACGGCGATTCGCGTGCGGTCGGCCTGCTGACTTTCTTCGTCGACAGCTTCATCATGGGCGTCTGGATCGTGCTGCTCGCGTACGCGCTGATCCCGAGTCTCGCGATTTCCGTCGTCGTCTTCTCCGTCGCTTTGCTCATGGGCGGCTTGCGCCTCGCGATCCGCGCGCTGATTCCGTTCATCGTGGTGATATCGACCGGCTGGCTGTGGGTCGATCCCGATTTCTGGGCGCACACCGACGGGGTCCCGTTCTACCTCGCGACGTTCTTGATCCTCGTCTACGTGATTTACATCACCTGGCTGACCAACCGGTTCGGCTTCGACCTCATCACCGCGCGCAAGAGTCTCGAGGCGCAGAACGAGAAGATCCGCTCGCAGGCCGAACTGCTCGAGTCAATGAACGCCGTCGCCCACCTCGTGAACTCGACGCTCGATCTCGAGGAGGTCGCCCGTGCCATCAAGGACGGACTGTCCGGAATCTTCGAGTTCGACCAGATGGGCGTGCTGTTCATGAGCGATGCCCGCGAGACGCTCGTGATCGAAAAGTATCTCGGCGGGCACGCACCGGAACTCACAGCGGCGCTGCTCGGCCTCCGCATCCCGATGACCGAGGAGCGGAGCATCTTCGTGTCGACCGCCACGGCGCGCAAGCCGCGCTACATCGCGGACACGCGCGCCGTGCGTGAGTTGATGTCGCCCTCCGATGCGCGGATCCATGACGCGGTCCCGGCGCAATCCATTGTGACCTTCCCGCTGGTCATCGACAACGAGGTGATGGGGGTGCTCTCGTTCTCACATTCAAGCCAACGCTTCCTGCTCGAGCCGCAGGATATCGCCGCGATCGGGCGATACGTCGCATTCGTCGCGACCGCGATCCGCAAGGTCCAGCTGAACGAAGGCCTCGTCCGCGCCCAGCATGAGGCGATCGCCGCGAACCAGGCGAAGAGCCAGTTCCTCGCGAACATGAGCCATGAGTTACGGACGCCGATGAACGCGATCATCGGTTACACGGAGATGCTCACCGAGGACGCGGAGGACGCCGGTCTCGAGGGGTTCGTCGACGACCTCGGCAAGATCCGCAGCGCAAGCCGCCACCTGCTTGAACTCATCAACAGCCTGCTCGACCTGTCGAAGATCGAAGCGGGCCGCATGGACTTGTTCGCGGAGCCGATCCGCATCGGCGAATTCGTCTCGGAACTTGCGACGACCATGGAGCCCCTCCTGAAGGGCAATGGCAATTCGCTCATGATCGAGCAGGACGATGCACCGGCCGAGGTGACGGCGGACCTCACGAAACTTCGGCAGGCCGCGTTGAACCTGTTGTCGAACGCGAACAAGTTCACGCGCGACGGCACCGTCACGCTCACGGCCCGTGCCCATCGCCGTGCCGGTCGCGAATGGCTGGACCTCGTGGTCGCCGACACCGGTATCGGCATGAACGACGAGCAGATCGAGCACGTGTTCCAGCCGTTCGTCCAGGCAGATGCAGCGACGACGCGCAACTACGGCGGCACGGGGCTCGGCTTGACCATCAGCAAGGGTTTCTGCGAACTGATGGGCGGCACCATCCTCGTCGAGAGCGCGCCCGGGGTCGGGTCGACCTTCACCATTCGTATACCAGCAGCCCCCATGGAGGCCTGACACCGATGAGCAAGATTCTGCTGGTCGAAGACAACGAGATGAACCGCGACATGCTGAAACGTCGCCTTGAGCGAAACGGCTTCGAGGTCGTCATCGCCGTCGACCACGTCGCAGCGATGGCCGCCGTCCAGGCCGAGCGACCGGACCTGATCCTGATGGACATCAGCCTGCCGGGTAAGGACGGGTACGAAATCACGCGGGAGCTCAAAGGCGACGCGGCGACGGCGGAGATCCCGATCATCGCGCTGACCGCGAGCGCCATGGCGTCCGACCGCGACAAGGCGATGATGGCGGGCTGCGATGATTACGACACGAAGCCGGTGGACATGCCCCGACTGCTCGGCAAGATCCGCGCGCAGCTCGATGCCTCGGTGGCCGCGCGGTGAGCGGCCGCAAGGCGCTGTTGGGTATGGCCGTCGTATTGGCGCTCGCGGTCCTCGCCTTCGCCGTGCGCGGTCCGGCCGACGGGGGCGAGCCGACGCCGGTGGTGGGCGCGACCGCCGCGCCGAAAGGCGTCGTCGCGCTCGGCCGACTGGAACCCGAACACGGGTTGATCCGCGTCGGTGCGCCGTCGTTGCCCGGAGTCACGGGCGGCGTGCTCGTTCGCGAATTGCTCGTCGACGAGGGCGACGATGTCGCACAGGGCGCGTTGCTCGCGGTCACCGACCTCGCGGCGATGCTTGAGGCGGGTGTCGCGCAAGCCGAGGCGCACCGGGCCCTCGCGGAACGCGAGGCCGAATCGAAGCGCAGCGCCGCGGACAGCACCTGCGTGCTCGCTGCGGTCGAGGAACAGGAAGCCGAACGGCGCGCCGATTGGGAAACGACGAACGTCGCGTCGCGCGAGGAAGCCGAACGCGCACGCGGCGCCGCGCGCGCCTCCGCGGCGGCGTGCACGGCGGCACGCGTTGCCGCGGTCGCGGCAGAAGCCGGGATCCGGGTCGCCGAAGCGGCCTTGCGCCGCGCACGCGCCGACCTTGACCAGACCTCGGTTCACGCCCCGGTCGCCGGTCGCGTGCTCGCGGTCCACAGTCGGCCCGGCGAAGCCATCGGTTCGCGCGGCCTGCTCGAGCTCGGACGCGTGGACCGTATGGTCGCGGTGGCCGAGGTCTACGAGACGGATATCCGCCGGGTCGCCCGCGGCCAGCGCGCGACCGTGACCAGCGCGGCGCTCCCGGCGCCGTTGCAAGGCGCGGTGATCCGCATCCGGCCGAAGGTCGAGAAGCAGGACGTGATCGGCACGGACCCGGCCGCTTTGAAAGACGCGCGCATCATCGAGGTTGAGGTGTTGCTCGACGACCCGGCGCCCGCTGCGGCGTTGAGCAACCTGCAGGTCACCGTCTCGATCGACGCCGGCTGAAAATGCGCGCACCACTCGGCTGGGCCCAGCTCAAGCACCGCCCGATGCGACTCGTGGTCGCCGTCGCGGGCGTCGCGTTCGCGGTGTTGCTCATCATGATGCAGCTCGGCTTCCGGTCGGCGCTGTTCGAGAGCGCGGTACG
>CAYODZ010000027.1:0-5014 GCA_964402835.1 uncultured Gammaproteobacteria bacterium
GAGGATATGGATAAGCCGCAAGTCGGCATCGCCAGTGTGTGGTACGAAGGCAATACCTGTAACATGCACCTGCTGGATCTGGCCGCCAAAGTGAAGGAAGGCGTTACCCGGGCGGGGTGCGTCGGCATGCGGTTCAATACCATCGGTGTCAGCGATGGCATCTCGATGGGGACCGAAGGAATGAGCTTTTCCCTGCAATCCCGCGATCTGATCGCCGATTCGATCGAGACCGTGATGGGGGGGCAGTGGTACGACGCGCTCGTCGCACTGCCCGGCTGTGACAAGAATATGCCCGGCTGCTTGATGGCCATGGGCCGCTTGAATCGCCCGGCCCTGATGGTCTACGGCGGCACGATCAAGCCGGGTTGCACCGCCTTCAAAGATCATGAACACCAGGAACAAACGCCTCGCGATATCGTGTCGGCGTTTCAATCCTACGGCGAGTATCTGGCCGGCACGATCACGGAAGAAGAACGCGAGGCGATCGTCAAGGTGAGTTGCCCCGGCGCGGGGGCCTGCGGCGGGATGTATACCGCTAATACGATGGCCAGCGCGATCGAAGCCATGGGGATGTCGCTCCCTTACAGCTCGTCGATCCCGGCCGAAGATCCCGCGAAGCTTGAGGAGTGTCTGCAGGCCGGCGCCGCGATTCGCTTGCTGCTCGAACGCGACATCAAGCCGCGCGACATCATGACGCGCGAGGCATTTGAAAATGCGATGGTGATTGTAATGGCGTTGGGCGGCTCGACGAACGCGGTCCTGCACTTGCTCGCGATGGCCCGCGGCGTGGATATTCCGTTAAGCATCGACGACTTTCAGACGGTGAGCGATCGCGTTCCCTTCCTCGCGGATCTCAAGCCGAGCGGCAAGTACGTTCAAGAAGACTTGCACAATGTCGGCGGCACTCCGGCCGTCATGAAGTACTTGCTGGCCGAGGGTTTTCTGAACGGCGATTGTCTGACGGTGACCGGCAAGACCGTGGCCGAGAACCTGGCGGATTTGCCGGGCTTCAAAGAGGGGCAGGACGTGGTACATCCGCTCGACAAGCCAATCAAAAAGACGGGACACATTCAGATACTGAAGGGAAACCTCGCACCCGAAGGATCAGTCGCCAAGATTACCGGCAAGGAAGGGCTCGTATTCACTGGGACGGCCAACGTCTTCGATTCGGAAGAGGAGATGCTGGCCGCATTGGAACAAAAGAAGATCAGCAAGGGGGACGTCATCATCATTCGCTACGAAGGCCCCAAGGGCGGTCCGGGCATGCCGGAGATGTTGACGCCGACGTCGGCCATCATGGGGGCCGGGCTCGGCAGCGATGTCGCCTTGATGACGGACGGCCGCTTCTCGGGCGGTTCGCACGGTTTCATCGTTGGCCACATCACCCCCGAGGCTCAAGAAGGCGGACCCATCGCGCTGGTCAAGACGGGAGACAAGATTACGGTCGACGCCGAGAACCGCGTCATTAACGCGGACCTTACCGCCGAGGAATTCGCCCAACGCCGCGCCGCCTGGGAGGCGCCGGCTTATAAAGCAACGCGCGGCACGCTGTACAAGTACATCAAGAACGTGAAGTCTGCTTCCGAAGGGTGTGTGACCGACGAGTGATTCGTTGCACAGCGCGACCTTTTATGGAACACGATGCCCCACAGCAATGGTTTTCGGCCACCAGTAGTTTGGAGGCTTTGATACTTTCGAGAGCAATACGTCCCCTGCCCGCTCGCCTGGCAGGATCGCAAGTTTGACAGGCTATACCGTTGGCGCGCCCCCCTTCTGCGAGCTTCCCACCCGCCCCGCCGCCACCGGCGGGGGAGCGGTGGGGAGGCTCGAGTTTTCGTGGTTGCCCTGTCTAGCCTGTCAAACTCGTTCACCGGCGAGACGAGCTCGCCGGGGTCATTTGTACGCATCAATGCCTCCTCAGTCTTGCAGGGAAATTAATGAGCACGAACCTCTTCACCGCGTTTCAACAGCAATACGAATTCAATCGCAGCCGGACGCTCGGTTTACTCGATCGCATCGAGCAGTCGCCCGAGCCGCAAGCGATCCTCGGCTGGCGGCCGGGGCCCGCGCGGGCCCACATCGGGTGGCAGTTGATGCATATCGGCGTGACCGAGGAGTTGTTTGCCGTCGAGCGGCTGGCGCGGAAAGAAGGGCGATTCCAGCCGTTGTGGGACCGCTTCAAGGGCGGCAGCACGCCGGATGACGAGCTGCCGACCCCGCAACTGATTCGCGAGGTGTTGGCTGGCGGACGCGAGGATTTATTGGCGACGCTCAGCGAACAGGACGAAGCAAAACTCGATGAGGTCGTTTGGGAAGCGCGTGATGGGCGGCGGCTAACGCTCCGCGCCACGTTGCAGATCATCGCCTGGCACGAGGCCCATCATCAAGGCCAGGCTCACATCACGCTCAATCTGTACAACGCCGCGACTGGCTCCTAGTGCTTTGTCAAAGCTAAAGATTGGGATGGATGCTCCGACAAAGTGCTGGCATCCCAAGCTCTGGCGAGCTTGGCTACGCGGAGTGGTAGCCAATCTCGCCAGAGATTGGGAAGCGATGGTCACGCCGTCCAAGGTCTGGCGAGCGTGTGACATTGATGCACTTTTTCGTTGAGGGTTAAAAAAACAGGGTTTTCTGATTTGGGTTGGTTGGTAGCGGCGAGTTGGGGTGCGTGCGGATCGCTTTTGCAATTGCCTGGATTGACTCACTTGTCAAGTCGCCGGCGAGAATCACTTGAGGAAGACCATGCTCGCCTTCCGATTCTACCAATCCTTCCTGGATTAAGCGATTCAGACTCATCGGGCTGATGCCTAACCTGGTAGCGGCCTCCGCTTGTGTCAGCCAGCCCGAGGACGCTTTGAGTGACTCGCTGAATTTCCGCACTCCCAACTGACGGCGACATGTTGCCACTCGCTGCTTCGTCCATGTTTCTCCGGACTCCGTCGGCACACCGCAACGGTTCAACGCACGGCTGATCGACTCGTCGTCCGCAATCTTGCGAAGCGTTTCCAGGATCGATTTCAGGTCGATGGGTTGGCTGTCGCTGCCAACCGTTCGACGACGCGACCGACGACGCGGAGCGCGAAGCTCCGTGTGATGGCCGCTCGTCCACTTGAGCCACAACACGACTTCATCTTCGTCCTCGACGAGCTCTGCGCACACATGATCGATCAGCAGACGCACGACCTGTTGCTTCAGTCCGCCGTCGGTCGAGGCGTCATGCCACACGCGGTCCAGCCGGGTGCCTAACTGTTCCAACGACGTGCGCTCTTCAGCCGTCGGACGCGGCGGATCGTCAAGATCGAACTGGGACAACAACAACTCCTGATCCGACACCGCGCGAAGGTTGACTTCCCATTCGTCACAGAGCGTCGAGTAAACAAGTCGGTTGGCCGGATCGACCGCATCGAGCCGACGCCGCGTGAGATCCGCTTCGTAACGCAGTTGCTCCAACTGGTCGCTCAATGTCGCGCGGCGATCATCACGTTCGGAGGCAAGCTGCTCCGCCGCCAGTTCGGCGGCCGCGACACCGGCCGGACTCACGGCATAAAGCACCTGCTCCGACAACTGCCGTTCCAACTCGTCGGCAGAGAACCGGAAGCAACCCGCCTGGACCGACTCACGCTGGCGACGACCGTTGCGACAATCGTAACTCACGTGCCCGCGGTCGCTGTAGCTCACCTGCATTGCGTGTCCGCAACGACGGCACGACACCAGACCCGCCAGCAGCGACGCGCCTCGATTCACCGAGCCGCGCGAAGACGTATAGCGTTGTGCGTTCATCTCGATCTTCTGCTGGTTGGCCTGATGTTGAGCGAAGGTGATGTACGCCGGATGATGGTCTGGCAGGACGGTGGTCCACTCGTCCGCACGGCTCAAGCGGCGACGCGTTTGCACTTTACCAGACGGCAGCTTGAGTGTCTCTTGCTGGTACCGTGGATGCACGTAAAGGCCTGCATATTTGGGGTTTCGCAGCATCTCGATCAGGCCGCGGTAGTTCGGCTCGACCCACTCGACCTGCGATCCGTCACCGCCGGCGGTCGGCCGCGGCAGTTCGATGTTCTGCTCCCACGCCCAACGCAACAAGGCCCTCACGCTGCTGCAAGAAGCGAACTGATCGAGTACCCGTTGGACGACTTGTTGTACGCGGCGATCCGGATGCTTGCGAAGGTGTCTGCCAGCGACGACGACGTAGCCGCGCGGCACTCCGTGATGCAGTTCTCCGCGACTGGCTTTCTCGTCGAGCCCCGCCTGCAATCGCTTGCGAATCGACTGCAATTCGCTCACGGCCAGCACACCTTGAATTCCCAATACCAGGCTATCTTCGGGTGTCGACGGATCGTACACCTGATGTTGGTCGGCGATTAAAGTGCCATGCACCGCAGACCAATGAATCAGCATGCTCATGTCGATCGCGTTGCGGGCTAAGCGCGTGACGTCGACACTGAAGACGACTCCCACCTTCTGGTCCTGAATCATCCGCAACAGCGAATCGAAGTCGCCTCGTGTCATCGGCGTGCTGGCCGACTCCCCTTGGTCGGCTTCGAAGGTCTTGACCTGCTCGAGCGGCCACCCGAGTTCTTCGGCGCGCGCAGCGAGTCTCTTCTGAACGCGATAGCTTTCGCGATGGTTCATGACTTGGCCGGGACTGCTTTGGCGAATGTACACGCTAGCCAGGCGTTCCAAATGTTCGGGTTTGATTTTATGAGACATCATTGTCACTGTCCTCGGTGGTGGAAGTTGTGATGGGATCGCTGCCGTGTTGTTCGAGTGCGTCGAGGAGTAACTGCGACAGAACATCCAGTAGGGATTGTTGTGTTTCGCGCGGCAGCGAGTTCCAATTCGGAAACTCGCTTTCAAAGAGCGCGCGTTGTGACGTCTGCTTCCGAGCGTTCATGAGGTTCCTCCCAAGCGTGAAAGATTCCCAGGAGGATACCTCAGCCAGCACCGGATGGCTCAGTCTTGGTGCTGGTCTAGCAGTCGCAGCACTTGGGTTAAGGCCTCGAAATCAGGCCGC
>CAYODZ010000028.1:0-2308 GCA_964402835.1 uncultured Gammaproteobacteria bacterium
CAAATCGACCGCCCCCGCGCGGTTCGACCGCTTGCGGAAGAAAATCGCTTCGCTCAAGAACATCCGCCGCCAAGTGCTCGCGCTGTCGGCCGACCATTTGAACCGCATCCGCGATCAATTGATGGGCTTGGAAGGGACGGGCGCGCGGCTATATTGGGAAGGCGTGGCCATCGTCTTGGAGGAACGCGTCGAGTTTCCCGGCCGCAACACCCGTGGCGCGATCGACCCGATCAACAGCGCGCTGAATTACGGCTATGGCATCCTGTACTCGCGAGTGGCGTCGGCCATCGTCAATGCCGGACTCGAACTGTACGCCGGCTTCCTGCACGTCGATCGCTCGGGCAAACCCGCCCTGGTGCTCGACTTGGTCGAAGAGTTTCGCGCTCCGGTCGTCGACCGCGTGGTGCTGGGCCTGGTGAACCAGGGAATCGTCTTGGAGACCAACGACCACGGCCTGACGGCCGCCTCGCGGCGGGCCGTTGCCGACCGAGTGATCGAGCGTCTCAACACGCCGGTCCCCTACGAGGGAAAGCATTGGCCGCTCGCCAATGTCATTCAACAGCAGGCGCGGCATTTGGCGGTGGCCGTGCGCGGCGAGCGAACGTACCGCCCGTTCTCCAGCCGGTGGTAGGAGCGTGCCATGCCGCAATTGGAAACGATGACCTTGGTGCTGTACGACATCCCGCACGATCGCACCCGCTCGAAGGTTGCCGAGCGGTGCTTCGATTACGGTTTGCAGAGATTCCAATACAGCGCCTTTCACGGCCGCTTGACGCGCAACCGCCGCGAGGAATTGGCCCTCGTGTTAGCCGAATTGATTGAAGTGTACGGCGGCGCCATCACGCTGCTGCCCGTGTGCGACGCCGACCATCAACAACGTGAAGACTTGTATGTGCCTCCACCCGTCCGCGAACGCAAATTAGTGCTATATACCGGCGATGACGATCCTGCCGCTGAATAAACCGAACGAGCTGCCGGTGCCGACGCTCCGCGTTTCCGATTTGCGCCAATGGGTCTATTGTCCTCGCGTCGTCTGGTGGACGCACGTAAGCCCCGTGGGCAAGGTCGAATCGTTCAAGATGCGTCAGGGCTTGCTCAAAGAGCGTCGCCTGCAAAAGCTGCAACGGCGCCGAACGCTCCGCGCCTTTGGCCTTGGCCGCGGTCACGTCGAAAGCAATGTGTCCCTGGCTTCGCCCGCGCTTGGCCTCTCCGGCCGACTCGACCTGCTCATCCATTGGGCGGGCATGCATTACCCGGGCGAAATCAAGTTCACCCGGGGCCCTGCGCGGTTGAACCATCGCATTCAATTGGCCGGCTACGCAATGCTCGTCGAGGAAGCGTTTGGCGTACCGGTTCCGCACGGCTATGTCGTGCGCCTGCCCGACGACACCGTCGATCGCGTTCCCATCGACGAGCCGCTGCGCGAGTTGACGCTGCGCACGATGCAAGCCATCCGCGACGTGCTTCGCGAAGAGCGCATGCCGCCGGCGAATCCCATCCTGGCGCGCTGCACCGACTGCGAATACCGCCTGTTTTGCGGCGACATCCCCCTTTGCACACCACCGCTACGGCAACTATAACTAGGTTCGCAAACCTCGGCCCATTCCATGCAGACTTCCCCCTTTCGATTTTACGCCCCAGCCTATCAACGCAACTCCTTTCCTGCCAATAGCTTCCAGAAGGCTTGCATTACCACGCCCAACGAAGAGGGCATTGAAACCCGCTTCGCTGGCGGTCATCTCGACCGCCAGTTGCGCCTTGCATTACCACGCCCAACGAAGAGGGCATTGAAACGCGTTGATGGCCAGCGCCTTTTGGTTGAGAGTCCAACTTGCATTACCACGCCCAACGAAGAGGGCATTGAAACCCATCGGAAGGCACTGGCAAAGCCAGTGGCACACAACTTGCATTACCACGCCCAACGAAGAGGGCATTGAAACTGGGGCTCACGCGTTGACAAACAGCATCGTTGTCCCTTGCATTACCACGCCCAACGAAGAGGGCATTGAAACACGCGAGTTGCTGAAGCGATTTTCCGAGTCCGCATCTTGCATTACCACGCCCAACGAAGAGGGCATTGAAACTAACCACTAAATGGAGCAACCGACGATGTTTGAAACTTGCATTACCACGCCCAACGAAGAGGGCATTGAAACAACGAGTCTAAAGGGGGCAACCAACACGACGCCTATCTTGCATTACCACGCCCAACGAAGAGGGCATTGAAACGCTTCTCTTAATCCTTGAATAACTGTTCTCTGTACTCTTGCATTACCACGCCCAACGAAGAGGGCATTGAAACGATACA
>CAYODZ010000029.1:0-3581 GCA_964402835.1 uncultured Gammaproteobacteria bacterium
ACTGAGGCTCGCATCGCCGGTCACGCCCGCGCTGAACGCGATCGTGCTGCCGCTAAAGCTGCGATCACCGCTCATCGCCACCGTACCCGCGTACGACTGGTTGCCGCTGGTCGTCACGTCCGCGCTCAGCGCGCTCGTGCCGGATACGGACAGCGACGCAAGGCCAGTGGCTGCGCCATCGAGGTCGAAGTTACCGGCCACGGTCAGTGCGTTGTCGCCGCCGGCCAGCGTGCTGCCGAAGGTCATCGTCGAGCCGGTCAGCGTGCGATCGCCGCCCGACAGCGTCGTCGCGCCGGAGTAGGTCTGCGCGCCGGTGGTCGTGACGTCCGCGCCGAGGTCGCTGGCGCCGGACACCGACAACGCGCTCAGGCCGGTCGCCGCGGCATTCAGGTCGAGGTCACCGCTGATGGTCAGCGCGTTGTCGCCACCGGTCAGCGCAGCGTTGAAGATCACCGCGCCGGTCGCTGTGATGGACGTGCCGAGCGTGACCGCGTCGCCAAATGTCTGGCTGCCGCTCGTCGTGACATTGCCGTTGAGCACAGTGCTGCCACCCGCATTCGTGGTCAGCGAGCCGACGTCGACCGTGCCGAACGTGGTCACACCGGTCGAATTCGCGGTCAGCGCGAACGCGCCGGTCGTCGAGCCGATGATGTCGATCGCGCCGGCGCCTGCGTCGAGCGTCGTCGCGGCCTGCAACTCGAAGTTACCGTCGAAATCCACGGCGCCGCCATTCGTCGTGTGCGTGCCGTTGGTCTGGATGGTGGCTGCGTTGACCGACTGCGCACCGATCGTCGTCGCGTTGCCGAGGAACCGCACCGTGCCGTTCGCGTTGAGCGTCAGGCCGCCAGTCAGGTCAAGCGTGCCGATTTCGACGCTGTCGCTCTCCGAGATGAAGGTCGCGCCGGACGCCGAGATGTCGATCCGGTCTGCGTTCGTAGTCAGATAGGCGCCATCCGCGCCGATGCCGCTCGACGCGTTGTTGATCACGAGGTTCGTGACGGTCAGGAGGAAGCCGCCCACGTCCGTCACCGATTCGACATCGAGCGTCAGCGTGCCGGCGTGTGTGAACGTGCCCGTAATCGCGACGGTGTCCGTGCCCGCGCCGCCGGTGATGCTGGTCACGCCCGCCGACAGGTTGAAGGTGTCATCGCCCGTCCCGCCGGTCCAGTTCGGGAACGCGAAGAACGTCAGCGTATTACCTGAGAGATACGAGCCGCTGTTGGCGCCGGTGGTCGTCCACGTCGCGCCTGCGTTCATGCCCGTCAGCGTGCCCGCACCGGTACCGGTCAGGCTCGTGATGTCGGTGAAATTGCCTGAATTCGTGGTCGTGCCGTTGAAGCCGGCGTTGCCGCCGAGACCTGTCAGCGTCGCACTCGTAACGCCGGAGATCGTGCCACCGGCTACTTCGCCTGCAATCGTCCCCGTGAGCGTGTTGCCCGCGAGCGTGAACACGTCGACGCCCGCGCCGCCACTCAGGTTGAAGGTCGCATTGCCCGTCAGCGTGAAAGTGTCGACCAAGGTGCCGCCCTGCAGCGTGCCGAAGCCGCTGAAGGTCGCCGTGGCGCCATTCGTGTACGTGCCGGTCGTGCCGGTCAGCGCCGACCACGCACCCGCCGTGTTGAGGCCGGTCAGCGTGCCCGTGCCGGTCAGGCTCGTGATGTCGGTGAAATTGCCAGTGACCTGCGTGGTCGACCCATCGAAGCCGATGGTGCCGCCCGCCGCAGACAGCGTTGCACCCAAGATTCCGGAAATCGAGCCGCCGTTGGCCTCACCTGCGATTGCGCCCGTGAGCGTGTTCGCCGCGAGATTGAACACGTCGACATCAGCGCCGCCGTTCATCGCGAAGCTCGCCGCGCCGGTCAGCGTGAAGGTGTCGACGGCGCTGCCGCCCTGCAGCGTCGCGAAGTCAGTGAAGGTCAGCGCGCGGCCAGTGACCGTGTCGGTGTAGGTGCCTGTCGACCCGGTCAGCGCCGACCACGCGCTAACGGTGTCGATGCCGGTCAAGATGCCCCCACCGTCGAGACTCGTGATGTCGGTGAAGTCGCCCGTGATATTGGCGCTCTCGCCGTCAAAGCCTGCCGCGCCGCCGGCCGCAGTCAGCACGACGCTGCCGATTCCGGTAATCGACCCGCCGTCGGCGCCGCCCGTAATCGAACCCGTGAGCGTGTTGGCATTGAGCGCGAACACGTCGATGCCGGCGCCGCCGATGAGGTCGGCGTCGATCGATGCGGTCACATTGAAGGTGTCGACGTCCGCACCGCCGCTGACCGAGCCCGTCACATCGTGTGTAAGGTTGAAGACGTCCGCGCCGCCGGCGCCATCGAGCTCGTCGAAGCCGCTGTAGGTCGCCGCGTTGCCGCCGTCGTAAATGACTTCGCCGGCATCGATGCCGCTGGTCGTGAACGTGTCTGCGGCTGCCGAGCCAATCAAGGTCGAACCGGCGACGCCGGCGCCGGTCAGCACGTTGATGTTGGTGAAGCCGGCCGTGGCGACCGAGCTCGTGCCGGCCAGGCCGTCAGTGGCGCCGCCGCCGGTGATGGTCATGTCGATCGCCGTCGTGTACGCGCTGACGTTCAGCGTGTCGCTGTCCGCGCCACCGTCGATCGTGCCGGTGAGGACCACTGTATCGTCGAACACGAAACTGTCGGCGCCGGCGTTGCCGCTCAGGCTCGCGGAGACCGACGCGTCCACGTTGAACGTGTCGCCCGCGGTACCGCCGCTGAACACGTTGAGATTGCTGAACGCCCCCGTCAACGGATCGGTCGCACCGCCTACGTGGCCATTCGCGCCGTCCGTACCTGCGGCAGCCAGATCGAAGGTCAATGCGCTCGCATACGCGGAGAGGTTCAGTGTGTCGCTGTCCGCGCCGCCGTTGATGACGCCCGTCAGGATGACGCCATCGCCGAATACGAAGCTGTCTGCGCCGTCGCCGCCGTTCAGACCGAACGTGCTTGCCGCAGTCACGTCGAACGTGTCGGCGCCGGTGCCGCCGGTCAGGGTGGCGAAGCCGGTGAAGTTCAGGGTGTTGGTGCCGTCGTTGAACGTCGGCGTGCCGTCCAGCGCCCAGGTGTTGGTCGAGTTCGAGCCGGTCAGCGTGCCCGCGTTGCCGGTCAGCGTGTCGATGCCGCTGAAGCCGCTCACGCCACCCGCCGTGCCGGTGAAGCCATTCGCGTCAGCGCTTGTCAGCGCCGCGCTCACCACGAGATCGCCCTGCAGCGTGTCGGCGCCCGTGCCGCCCGCGACCGAACCCGTCAGCGCCGCATCGATGTCGAAGACATCCGCGCCATCGCCGCCGTTGAGGTCGAACGTGCTCGCCGCGGTCACGTTGAACGTGTCGATACCCGTGCCGCCTTGCAGCGTGGCAAAGCCGCTGAAAAATACAGGGGCATCGCCGTCGTCGTGAACGGGCGTACCATCCAGCGTCCAGGTGATGTTCGTGTCCGCACCGGTCAGCGTGCCGCCGTTGCCGGTCAGTACGTCTATCCCGCTGAAGCCCGTGACACCGCCCGCCGTGCCGGCGGCGCCGTCGAACGCAGTGCCTGAAATCGTCGCGTTGACGACGAGGTCGCCCTGAAGCACAT
>CAYODZ010000030.1:0-5616 GCA_964402835.1 uncultured Gammaproteobacteria bacterium
CGAGCGCATCGAGAAACTCGCGGATGACTTGCAGCGCGGCGCGGCGCTCCCAGCAAACGGTGACTCGGCCGCCTGCCGCTACTGTGCGTACGACGGCCTTTGCCGCGTCGGCACCTGGGACGAAGAATGAACGCACTCGTCGCCGCCGACCCTACCCGCAGCGCGAGCGTTCTTGCGTCGGCCGGAACCGGCAAGACTTGGTTGCTCGTGACGCGGACAGTGCGCCTGTTGCTCGCGGGTGCAGAACCGGGCGGCATTCTTGCTGTGACCTTCACGAACCGCGCCGCCGGCGAGATGCTCGTCCGCCTGCGTGACCGATGCAAGCAATTTGCGGTCGCATCCGACGACGCGCTTGACGACCTGCTGCGCGAAATCGCGGTCACGCCCAACGACGCGGTACGCAATCGTGCGCGCGTGCTGTACGACGAGCTGCTGACGACACCTTGGCCGCCCCGCGTCCTGACGTTCCACGCGTTCTGTCAGGATCTGCTCGCACGCTTCCCGCTGGAAGCCGGCGTCGCGCCGGGTTTCGAACTTCTCGCAAACGAACGCGAGCTTCAAGACGCCGCGTGGGACGCGCTCATCGCCGACTGCGGGCGGGGCGGCGAAATCGCGGAGTCGCTCGCTTGGCTCGCCGCGGAAGCGGGCAGCCTCGACGGCGCACGCCGCTGGCTGCGGCACTTCATGCTGCAACGTGCGGACTGGTGGGCGTGGACCGACGGCGAAGCCAAGCCACTCTCGTTCGCGTTGACCGCGTGCGAAACGGCGACCGGCTTCCGTGGCGAGGCGCTCGATGAATGGTTTACCCCTGCCGTGCGCGGCCAGTTGCAACGACTGTGCGCGCTCGTGCGTAAAGCGCCGAGCCACCACATCAAGGGACCGCTCGCGATCATCGAAGCGTTGCTCACCGATGCGGGCGCCGAGCTGCCTGCACTGTGCGCCGCGCTGCCGGACCTCTTGTACACGAAAAGCAGCGGCGAGCGCCGTAAGACGCTCGCAAACAAGGCCGCGACGACGGAGCACGGCGACGAGATCCATGCGTTGCACGATGCCTTGATTGAGGCCACCTCGAACTGGGAACTCGCCGCGCTGAACCGCCGCTGGTTCACCGCCGGCAGCGCGCTGCTCGATCGCTACCAGCGCTTGAAGCGCGAAGCACGCGTGCTCGACTTCAGCGACCTCGAGTGGCGTGCGTGCCGATTGCTGACGGGCAGTGACTCTGCTCAATGGATCCAATACCGGCTCGACCAACGCATCGATCATCTGCTCGTCGACGAATTTCAGGACACCAGCCCGACACAGTGGCGCATGCTGCGCCCGCTCCTCGACGAAATCGCGGCGGGCGACGCCGGTCGGGTGCGCAGCGCGTTCATCGTCGGCGATGAGAAGCAGTCGATTTATGGCTTCCGGCGCGCCGACCCACGCCTGCTCGGCACGGCGTCCGCGCTCCTCACTGAGCGTCTCGGCGCGGACCCGGTTGCGCTTGAAGGCTCGCGCCGCTCCGCGAGTGCGGTGATGGATTACGTGAACGCGGTGTTTGGCTATCAACACGGCACGCACCATCCGACGCGTGCGGGCCGCGTCGAATGGCTCGCCGTACCTGAAACCGAAGTCGTCGAGGCGATGCCGAGTGATGGCTTGCGCGACCCACTGACGGAAGCGCGCAGCCCCGGCGAGGCGTTGCGCGGGCTCACGGAAGCGCGCGTCATCGCGGCCCGCATCAAAGCGCTGATCGAGCAGCGGACCGTTGTCGATAGCGAACAAGGGCCGCGAGTCGCGGACTGGAACGACGTGATGGTGCTCGTGCGTAAACGCACACGCCTGCCCGCGCTGGAACTCGAACTGCGTCGGCAGGGCATCCCGTACGCGAGCGACAGCCGGGGCATGCTGCTCGAGCGCCCGGAGATCGGCGACCTGATGGCCTTGCTCGAGTTCCTCGCGGCCCCATGGCACAACCTGAGGCTCGCGCGACTCCTGAAATCGCCACTGTTCGGGTGCAGCGACGACGAACTGTTGTTGTTCGCGCCCGAGGACCCGGACCACGCCGCGCGCATCGACTGGTTCGGCCGGTTGGTCGAACTCGCGGCCGCAGACGGTCGATCGTCACTCACGCGCGCGGCGCGTCTACTCACGGGCTGGCGCGCACTCGCGGACTCGGTCCCCGTGCACGATTTGCTCGACCAGATTTTCGCCGAGGCCGACGTGCTCGCCCGGTACGCCGCGGCGAGCCCCGCACACCAAGCCGCATCCGTGCGCGCGAACCTGCTGCAATTTCTCGAACTTGCGTTAGACGCGGATGCCGGTCGTTACCCGACGCTGCACCGTCTCGTTGAGCGCCTTGAGCGCACGCGCGATGCCGATGCGCGCGAGCGTGAATTCGATGACGCACGTGTGGATTCAAGCGACGGTCGCGTCCGCGTGATGACAATTCACGCTGCGAAAGGACTCGAGGCACCCATCGTCTTCGTCGCCCAGACCGACCTGGACGGCGGTCGCAGCGATGGCGTGCGGGCATGGGTCGATTGGCCGGCGGGCGCCGACCGGCCGCAGCAATTGCTGTTCGCGCGCGAGCGCGGCCACGACACCGCGTTGCGCGCGCTACGCGAGCAAGTCGCGGCGCTCGATGACACGGAGTCACAGAATCTGCTGTACGTCGCGCTCACCCGCGCTCGCCAGTACCTGTTCATCTCGGGCGGCGGCGACGACAGCGGCTGGTATCCCAAACTACGGGATGTGTTTGCAGCGCGCGATTTTGCGGCATTCGAATCCGGCGTGTCGGGGATCGCCGGCGCAGCGCAACCGACCGAGGAAGCGCCGGTGGACGCCGCGCTCTCGCGTGCGATCCAACCGTTACCGCCCGCCCCACCGATCCGCGCAGCGTTCGACCCCGATGCGGTGCAGTACGGTGTGCTCATCCACGCCGCGCTTGAGTATCTACATCTCGGAGAAACCGTTGCGCGCGCGACGCTCGCCCGGATTTGCGGTGTCGCACCGTGCGACCCGTTGGTCGACCGCGCATTGAACGCTGGCGCGCGCGTGTACGCCCATCCGGATTTCGGCTGGCTGTTCGACAACACACGTTTGCAGCACGCATGGAATGAAGCACGTCTAAGCGCAGGCGACGATTACGGCGTGGTCGACCGACTGGTCGTGACGGCCGACGAAGTCTGGATCGTGGATTACAAGTCAGACCGCGGCGGCACCGTGCGGCCGGAGCACCGCGCCCAACTACAACGTTACGCCGCACTCGCGAAGGCACTGTGGCCGTCGCACCGCGTACGCACAGCGCTATTGTTTACTGCGATTCCGCAGTTGCAGGAGATTGCAGCGTCTTGAGCCGGTCGAGCTCGGCAACGAGTTCAGCGGTCTCGAGGTAGCCCGGAATCACAGCGCCGCCATCGGTAATCAACGTCGGTGTGCCAGTCACGGGCACCGTCCGGCCCAATTCAAAGTTCGCGACGACCGGCGTATCGCACTTGGGCGCGGTCACGCGCTTACCCGCTTTTGCGCGCGTCAGCGCGTCGTTGCGGTCCGCCGAACACCACACGTTGTCTGCTTTCTTCGCGGATTCTGTGCCGGGACCATTACGCGGATACAGAAGGTAGCGAACGCGGACGCCGCGCTTGAGCAAACCGTCGATGTCCTCGTGCATCGTGCGGCAGAAGCCACAGTCGATGTCCGTGAACACGGTCACGGTGTGCCGTGTGTCACCGGGCGGTTCGAAAATCACCATACGCGCTTCGTCGAGCCCGGCGGCCCACTTGGCGCGCACGTCGCTGAGCCGCGCCTCGGTGAGATTCGACTGATTCTCGAGATCGATCATCTGCCCGTTCAATAGGAAGCGTCCGTCCGCGCTGACGTAAACGAGGCGCGCGCCAACCATCACCTCGTACAGGCCGGGGACCGGCGACTCGCGGATGTCTTTCGCTTCGATACCGGGCAGTTTCGCGGCGAGTTCGGCAATCGGATTGGCCGTGGCCACGGGCGCGCCTGAAACAGCGGCGATGAGAATGAGTTCAATCATGGGGCTCCGAGTCTAGCAGTTATCATCCGCGCGGATGGTGGTCCGCGTGGACTTGTTTGAGGCGTTCGCGCGCGACATGGGTGTAAATCTGGGTCGTCGACAGGTCGCTATGTCCCAGCAGCATCTGCACCGCGCGCAGGTCGGCGCCATGATTAAGCAAGTGCGTCGCGAACGCGTGACGCAGCGTATGCGGCGACAGGCGTGTCGTAATGTCGGCCAAGGCGGCGTAGCGCTTAATCAGGTGCCAGAACGCTTGCCGCGTCATGGTGTCGCCTCGCGAAGTCGGGAAAAGGTAATCAGACACCCGTCCGCGCAGAAGTTCCGGGCGCGCCTCGCGCAAATGACGCTCGAGCCACGCCTGCGCCTCCTCCCCAAGCGGGACCAGCCGTTCGCGATTGCCCTTACCGACCACGCGGACGAGCCCTTGCCTCAGGTTCATCTGGTCAAGCCTTAGCTTTACAAGCTCAGTGACCCGCAGCCCACTGGAGTACAGCACTTCGAGCATGGCACGGTCGCGGATGCCGAGTGGCTTGTCGGTCGGCGGCGCGTGCAGCAGGCGTTCGACCTCGCCTTCGGTGAGCGACTTCGGCAACGGCCGCCCGAGGCGCGGCATGTCGATGCGCGCGCTGGGGTCGTCAGTGAGTCGGCCTTGTGCGACCTGGTGGCGAAAGAAACGGCGGATGCTCGAAAGCTGTCGCGCCGTCGAGCGCGGCCGCGCGCCGCCCTCGACGCGCCAAGCGATGTACCGCATCAATTGATCACGCGTCGCGGCTGTAAGCGCGGTATCGGACTCCGCGAGCCACCGCGCGAGCCCGTTGAGGTCAGCGCGATACGCCGCGAGCGTGTTCTGCGAAAGCCCGCGCTCGCTCCAGAGCTGGTCGAGAAACTCATCGATTTCGCGCATGCCGGTATTGTACGCTGCGACTGATGGGTCGGACGCTTTGGGGATTGTGGGCATTGATGGCGTTGGCGCTCGGCGGGCTCGGCGCTGCGCTGGTCGTCGCCGTGACGCCGGGGCTTCATCGGCGGCGGCGCGTCGCGCGCGCGGTTGCACGCACTATTTTTCGCGTCACACGCACGACCGTCGTCGTCGAAGGCCTCGAAAACCTGCCGGAAGGTCCGTGTATTGTCTGTGCGAACCACGCGAGTTACGTCGACGGTGTTCTGATGCAGGCGGTGCTGCCACCACGATTTGCGTTCGTCGTGAAGAAGGAAGCCGGCCGCGTGCCGTTTGTCGGTCTGTTGTTACGGCGAATCGGCACGGAGTTCGTCGCGCGCTTCAACGCGCGCGAAGGCGCCGCGGACACAGCGCGCATCGTCCGCAACAGCGGCGGCGGCAACTCGATGTGCGTGTTTCCCGAGGGAACTTTCCACCCGGAGCGCGGGCTCCGGCGCTTCCGAATGGGCGCGTTCTACGCGGCGACGCGCGGCAACCTGTCCGTTGTCCCTGCCGCCATCTCCGGCACGCGCGAGATGCTGCCCGCGGGTCGACTACTCCCTCGGCCGAGCGCATTGCGCGTCAAGTTCTCGGCGCCGCTTACCTCGACCACGCGCGGACGCGAGGCTGCGCATGCGCTGGCCGACGCCGTGCG
>CAYODZ010000031.1:0-8068 GCA_964402835.1 uncultured Gammaproteobacteria bacterium
GCACCGACGGCGAGCGCGATGAATAGCGGTCCCGCTCGCTGCTCCGTCGCTTTCATCGCGGCAATGCATACGACGCCTGCAGTCGCAGCGTGCCCGCACGATAGCCCTCGTCGAGGGCGCCGCCGTAGGCGAATGTGCCCGTGAAGCTGAGTGGGCCGCGCATCAGCGACAGGTCGGCGCCCAGCTCGAAGACAGGAATCCGGTCGCGCCCGAAGCGCTGATCCGCGCCGGTGCGCTCACGCAGGAACGCATAGCCGGTCGCGGCCTGCACGCCGAAGCGCACGGGTCCGATCGCGACCCCGCTGTAGCGCAGGCCGCCGGTGGCCTGCACGTAGCGCTCGGGCGCCCAGAAGACGTTGCCCCAGCCCGGCAGCGACGGACTGGCCGCGTCGGTGCCCACCGCACTGAGTGCAGCCGTTGCGCGCAGCGCGCCAACCAGGGGCCGGTCGTACGCTGTCGATACGCCCCACCGATTGCCCGCGCCCAGGCGCGATTCGATGCGTTCGATCTCGCCATGTGCCCACAGCGACCCGCCTGCCACAGACGCCGTGCTCGACAGCTCGGCGCGGGTCGACATCGCGCGCGCGTGTAACGCGAGCATCGTGGCCGCGCGCTGCACTGCCGGCTCACGAACCAGTCGCACTTCAACGGGCGCGCCGATCAGATCATCGAAGGCAATCCCCGCGATGAAGACCGGCATCTCACCCGCGCTACCGAAGCGACGCATGCCCGCCGTTGCAAATACGGCGATCGTGTCGAACGGCCGGAAACGGGCGCCCGCCTCGATGCCGAGCCCCGACGTCTCGGTGAGCCCCGCTGCACCAGCACGACCGGCGAAGTTCTGGACGCCCGTGACGTGCAGCGAGCCCCAGTCATGGACGCGCCGGTGCGTCGCCCGCAGCTCCAGCCACTCGAAGCCTTCGGTGTCGCGCGTGGCGTGCAGTGCCACGCCGACATTCGTCGGCTCCACACCCGCACTGCGCGCCGCGCGTGCCTGTTCCTCCGCCGCTTCATAGGCGGTCACGAGCCCGGGCAGGCCGGGCTCGAGCGCCGCAGCGGCCCGGTAGTGCGCGAGCGCAGCGGGCGCGTCGCCCTGCCAGGTCACAGCATCGCCGAGCAGCTTGAGCGCCAGCGCGTTCGCGGTGTCGCGCGCCACGATGCGCTCCAGCACCACGCGGCTCTGCTCCAGGTCGCCCGACCACAGGAGCACCTGCGCACGCTCCACCGCCACGCCCTCGTCGGCTGCAGGATCCAGCGTGTCGTAGATGGTCAGTGCATCCGCGTAGCGACCGCTCCATGCGTAGGCGCGCGCGAGCGCAAGCTTCGTCTCATCCGTGTCGTGGCCGCGCGCGTGGTAGGCCTCGAGCGCTGCAATACGTGCATCGGTCGAGTCTGCCGCCGACGCAGCCGCCGCAAGCTCGAGGTAGGCCGAGTCGGCCGCACCCGTGGCCAGCGCGTCCCGGTACGCACCGATCGCCTCCGCGTAGCGGCTGTCACGCACGAGTGTGCGCGCGAGCACCAGCTGCTCGAGCGTGCCGCCGTTGCGAGCCCAGCTCTCGGCAAGCGCGACGGATGGCGACGCCGCGAGGCGCACCTCGCGTTGCATGCGCGCAGCCGCAGTGTCGCCCGGAACGCGCTCCAGTACCCGCTCGAGCCAGGCATCGGCGGCGACCGCGTCGCCCGCCCACCAGTAGTTGCGCGCCGCACTCTGTGCGGCCGTCAGTGCGTCGGTCCGCTGCGCGATGCGCGCGAACAGCTCCGCCGCGCGCGCGTGTTCACCGGCCCACGACAGCACGTTTGCCTGTTCCGCGAGCAGCGCAAAATTGTCGGGATTACCGCTCACCAGCCGGTCGTAGGCGGCCACGGCGCGCGCGTGCTGCTCGTCCGCGGTCCATTGCCGGGCAGCCGCGAGCAGGGTCCGTTCCGACGGTGCCAGCAGCGCAGCGACGCTGTCGAGCACTGCATCCGCCGCTGCGGCCGCGGCCGGCGTCTCGCGCGTGCGCAGCAGCGCCTCCAGCGCATCGAGGTCGATGCCGAGCTCGCCGCGCGCCAGCGCGACGTCCCCCGCCGGTCGCAGCTGCGCGCCATCGCGATCGCCGCCCGCGTCCGCGGTGCCGGTTACACGCATGGGATACGATGGCGAGCCCTCGATCAGCAGCGAGATCGCAAAGGCGCCCGCCGCCAGCATGGTAACGATGAAGATGGCGAGGCCGATCAGGTAGGGCGCGCGGCGGCGCTCGGGGGGGCGCATGACCGCCTACCCTGCCGCCCGCACCGGATCCCGCTGATGCTGCAGCCACGCATTCACTTCCCGCGCATCGACGGGATAGTGATACACGGAGCGGATCCGCAGGTCGACTTCGGGATTCGCAGCGGCAATGCGCTCGAGCAGCTCGCGTACGCGGCGGCGCGAGATGTCGTGCAGGTACAACATGCAGCTGCCGTCATGGCGCCGTGCGATCAGATCGCCATCGCCGAGACGCACACCGGCGACGAGCGCGTGCCAGAGTGTTGCCGCCGCCGCACTGCCGGCATCGACGTCGACGAGTGCAAAGAACGGATGATCGCCGGCGTCCAGGTATTCGCTCACAGCACGCCCGAGCTCCGACTCCTCGATCGGCTCCGGCACGTCTTCTTCATCGCGCGGCTGCAGCAGCAGCACCTCGTTCTGCGCGGCCTGGAAAGCGAGATGATGACCGCGCTGGCGTGCGGCCTCCACGTGCGCCAGGAACTCGCCCGGCGTCAGGTCCTCGCCGATGAAATCGTCGCCACCGGCGCGCAACCCGCGCGCGCGTGTGGCGCCACGCAGGCCGTCGCCACGCGTAATGTAGATGATGGGCGCGCGGCAGCCCGCCGCGCGCAGGGCGCGCACCAGCCCGAACGCGGATTCGGGGTTCTCCTTGGTCAACGCGAGCAGGAGCACACCAATGTTTTCGCTCGACGTCTCCCTGACTTCGGCGTCCGAGCGCAACACACGGACGTCGTAGGACTGGCGCAGCCCGGCGAGCAGATCTTCCGTCAGTCGGCGCTCCGAGTCGAAGACGACGATCTGGCTGGAGCGCTCGACGGATTCCGATTGCGCCGTGTCCTGCTCGGCCTCCGGCATGGCCACGGAGAGCGGTACGATGCCGTGACCGGCACGCATGGTGAAACTCAGGGGCCCGTCGTCTTCGCCGGCCTGCCGGCTCTTGCGGATGACCAGCTCGCGCGTGCGGTCGGGTCGCAGCTCGAAATGGAAGATGCCCGCTGAGCCTGTCACGACCGTGTCGTAGATGCGCGCGAAATAGCTGTCGGAGATGTCGCCGGGAACAGTGAAGTAGGCGGTCGGCGAATAGCGCTCCAGCACGTTCAGCAGCGCGTGGACCGCGCCGTGCCGCCCGCCGCCCGCTTCCGTGAGCGGCAACACGGTATCGGCGACCAGGCGCGTCGGATGCGCATCACCCACCAGCCGGACCAGCTCGTCGGCCACCGCCTCCGGGTTGGCGACACGCGCGTAGTTATGCGCGAAGTCCAGCCGGTACTGCAGCACGATCAGCTGCTCGCGCTCACCATAGGCCCGAAAGTCGCAGCCGATGTACTCGGCCTGCGCCAGCAGATCGCTCGGATTTTCCTGTGTGAGGATGAGGCAGGTTTCTCCTGCTTCCAGGCCGGCTGCAAGAAACTGGATGCACGCCGTCGTCTTGCCCGCCCCAGGAGAGCCGCCCAGAAGGTAGTAACGACCCTGCAGCAATCCGCCGCCGAGACGTCGGTCCAACGCTTCAACACCACTTGTGATCATGTACTGCCACCTGCGGTTTAGTCGGAGCGCAGGCTCGCGCTCCGCGACAGCCACAATGAATTTCGCGACCGCGACGCCTCAGGTATTGAGCAATAACGGGACCAGATTACGGTTGGGATCGTGCCTCATTCGCTGTTGTCGGACTCATGCCGGCGCGCGGGCCGGAGCTCCTGCACACGGCCCTTGCTGGCGGCGCCCGCTCCGAGCCCCGCTGGCTCGCTCTGCGCTGCGGTCGACGGGCTCGCGGGCTGCTCACGGCTGGACTCGGACGTGCGCCCCTTCGCGGTCGACGCCTCGCCGGCGGGTGCCGGCTCCGGTCGGACCACATTGCCCGAGAACGCCGCGCCACGCTGGATCACCAGCTGTTCCGTCTGGATGTTGCCCGACACCTTGCCCGTACTCGCGATCTCTACTGAATCGGAGGCAAACAGATCTCCCGAGTACGTGCCGCGGATGACGGCCTGCGCCGTCCGCACTTTCGCGGACACCGAGCCGCCTTCCTCGATCACGAGTCGGCCGCCCACCGTCATTTCACCCGTCAGCTCGCAACGGATCTCGATTGAATCCTCAATGTCGAACTTGCCGTCCATGCGGGCGGTGCCGCCCCAAACCGTCATGAGCGACGGCTGATCCGACCGGGGTGCTGCGTTTCGAGCGTCGTTGGCCATGACTTCCTCCACTGGCACGGGTGCCTCGGGTTCGTTTGTGTGCACATGCTTCGGCGCGGGCGACGGCGTTTCGGTGACGTCTCCCGCGGTCGTCTTCTCCGCAGTCCTGCCCGCGGCCTGCTGGATCACCGACTTGACTGCGGCGACCGGCTCCCGCACGGCGCTGGCGGCTGCGGACGGCGCGCGCGCCACGGTTCTGCCGGTATCGCGGATCGCCGCCAGGGCGGTGCCCACGGCGCGGCCGGCGGAGCGCGCACTGCGTGCGGGCGCGGGACGGACAGATTTGACAGGTCGCACCGGCGCGTCATCGCGGCGCAGGCCGATGACGAAGCGGACGCCGACCGCGCTCTCGAACGGTCGCACGAACACGACCGTGCCACGCACGGCTCGGTCGGTGTCGGGAATCTGCAGTTGCAGCACCGCGCCTGGCTCGACCCGCTGGTCGAGCACGATGCGCGCTCCATGTGCGCTGACATCCTCCCACAGCGCGAGCCCGAGCGCCGCGCTGCCGTTGGCGCCAATCTGCTCTACTTGCACCGGCAGGTCGACGGCCACGCGCCGCTGGCTGCGCGGGTCGCGTACCTTGCGCAGCGCCGAGCCGATCGCGCTCGCCACCGCATGGTAACGCTGCCGGCCAATCGGCATGGCGTGTTGGGAACAGTGTAGCTCGATCGTGTCCCGCATAGGCCAGGGCAGATTGACGAATTCGACGCCGTGGACGTAGATGTCGCCGTGCTGCGTTGCCGTTCGCAGCTGGTACACCACGCGGCCCTTTACATCCACGGAGCGCGGCGCGAGCGGCAGTTGCACTTCCACCCAGGAGCCCGTCGGCAAGGGTTGCATCGTGCGCAGCGCCATCCCGGCGACGTTCAGGTTCTCGCTCACGCCCGTGCACCGCGAGCGCACGTCGCGGCCCTCGCGCAGAACCTTCACTGCCACCGGCAGCACCTCCGTGTAACGATGGTCCTGCCGCTGCGACTTCAACCTCATGCTCATCGTGACGATGTAGCCCGCAGCGTAGATCGTCCACAAGGCGAACGCCAGGTTGACCCAGAGCGCGAGCGAGCCCCAGCCCGGAACGGCGTATCCCATGCGGCCGGTCGACCACGCATAGGCTGCCCACAGCAGAGACAGGATGACCAGCGCCGCGATCGCCAGCTGCGGCGCATAGGTGCTCATCGGCACCTCGGCCGCGCGCTTGGGTGTCACGCGGAACTTCAGCCGCCCGCGCGTAAAGTACGCGGTCACGGCGGTGAGATGCGTGAAGAATTTGGCCATCCCGTAGCGGTCGGCCAGCAGCAGCGATCCGTGGCCGCGCGCCAGCAGCTTGAACGAGAGCAGCTGCAGCACCAGGTACGGCAGGAAAATCAGCAGGAACTCGCCCGCCTGCGCATGGACGGGAAACGCGCCCGTGAAGAAGAAGATGGGCGGCGCCAGATAAAAGATCAGTCGCTGAAACCCGCTCAGATACGTGGTCAGCGAATCGAAGTACGCGAGCCGCTGGCCGACGCTCAGCCCCTTCATGGTGAGCGGCCGATAGCGGCGCAGCGCCTGCATGGCGCCCTGGCCCCAGCGCAGATGCTGGATGTGGAACGCCGTCGCGGAGTTCGGTGCCAGGCCGTACGCCAGCGTCTCGCCATAGTACGCGGAACGCCAACCGGCACCATGCAGCAGCAGCGACGTCTCGATGTCTTCCGTGATCGTCGCCGTCGCAAAGCCGCCGATGTCCTCGATTGCTCGCCGGCGCAGCACTGCACAGCTGCCCACGAAGAACGCCGCACCGAAGCGATCCTTGCCCGGCTGGATCACGCGGAAGAACAGCTGCTGATCTTCCCAGATGCGGCGCGCGCGCTCGTTGATGTCATACGTGAACGCATCCGTGTTGTAGAAGTCCTGCGGTGACTGCACGAAGGCAATCTCGTCGTCCTGCATGAAGCCGAGCAGCCGGTCAAGCATCTGGGGCAGCGGCACGTGGTCAGCGTCCAGCTGCAGAATGAACTCGCCGGACGTGTGCGCCAGGGCATTGTTCAGGTTGCCGGCCTTGGCGTGCCGGTTGTCCGGCCTGCTCAGGTATTCGACGCCCAGCTCGCTGGCCAGCTGGCGCACCTCCTCGCGCCGGCCGTCGTCCAGGATGTAGGTGCGATGCGGGTACCGGATGTCGGCGGCGGCCAGCGCCGTCTTGCGGATGATGCTGAGCGGTTCGTCATACGTGGTTACGAACACGTCGACACTGAGTCCCGGCGGAGCGGCGGGCGCCGTACGCCGCTTCAGCGACCACGCCGTGTACGTCATGAACACCGCGGTCACGAGGCCGTACGTTTCGGCCACGGCGAGCGGCACCGCAAACCACAGCGCTTCCGGGTTGAGCGTGAAGAGCCAGCGCCAGACGATGTACAGGAACGTGTAGCCCACCGTCGCCGCGGCCACGATGTGTGTCAGGCGCTCCAGCGCGGGCGAGTTGTGCATCGGCGGAAACGCGGCCGTGCCGTTGCCGGCACGGTAGGCGCGCGGTGCGGCCGGCGGCTCGGCCGCGCGCAACGCGCCCGGACGTTCGGCACTGCCGACCGTTGTTTGCGCGCTGTACCCCATTCGCGATCCACATTTGGAGGTGGGACTTCGCTGAGCCGGGCATGCGAAATGCATGCCGGCAACGTCCACGGCCTGGCCCCATACGACTGCTCATTTCACGAATCCTGCGATGCAGCAACTGCTTACTGCGCTCTGCTCCACCAGCCTCGTACTCCTGCTCGGCGCAGCCACGGGGCAGCCTCGATCCGTCGCGACGTCACCCGGGCATGCCCCTGTGGCCGTGCGTTCCGACTCGCTGTTCATGGCAGCGGCCCGGACGGCCTGGCTCTATGCGGATCAGGGCTATCAGCCGTCGACCGGCCTCACGAATTCCGTGCTAAACTATCCGTACGCGACGATGTGGGACATCGCGAGCAGTCTGGCGGCAATGTACTGCGCCGACCAGCTCGATCTGCTCGATGGCGATGAGTATGACCGGCGCATGCGCCGCGCGCTCGCCACGCTGCAGGACATGCGACTGTTCCAGGGTGCAGTTTACAACAAGAACTACCGTACGCGCACTGGTGGCATGGCCGGTCGCAATGACCGCGAGGATACTGCGACCGACGGCTACGGCTGGTCAGCCACGGATATCGGACGGTTGCTCGTGTGGCTGCGCATCATTGCAGAGACGCAGCCGCAGTACGAGGGCGAGGTCAACCAGATCATCGGGCGCCTGGATTACGACCGGCTCGTGCGCGGCCGTTACCTGTACGGCGAGGATGTGAGCCCGTCCGGCCGTGGGCGCATCTACCAGGAGGGTCGGGTGGGCTACGAGCAGTACGCTGCTGCGGGCTTCGAGCTGTGGGGGCACGACGTCGCCCTCGCACGCAACATCGAGGTCAACACCGTGGCGGTGCCGGTGGCCGGCCTCGAGCTGGTGCGCGACACGCGCGGCGACTTCCATCTGACGAGCGAGCCATTCGTGCTGATGGGACTCGAGGTCGGCTGGGATTCGGCGACGAGCCGGCTGGTGAGGCATCTGCTGCTCGCCCTGGAGGAGCGCCACCGGAAGACCGGCATCGTGACAATGACCGGCGAGGACGCCATCTCG
>CAYODZ010000032.1:0-4859 GCA_964402835.1 uncultured Gammaproteobacteria bacterium
GTCGAGAATCTGCATTGCGTCGTCGAATTTCTGGCGATACAGCGCGCGATTCTCCGTGACATGCGCTTCGTCGTTCCACGCAGGAATCGACGCGAGTTGCGCGGGGACGGGCAAGGCGCAGCCGTGGTAGGTGCGATACAAGCGGAACTTCGCGATGACCCCCGCATCGCCAGCGACGAAGCCCGAGCGCAGTCCGGGCACGTTCGAGCGTTTCGACAATGAATGGAACACGATGCAGCGGTCGAAGTCGTCGCGGCCGAGTTCGGTGCAGACACCGAGCAACCCCGGCGGTGGATTTTGCTCGTCGTCGTAGAGTTCCGAGTAGCATTCGTCCGACGCGACGACGAAGTCGTGTTCATCGGCGAGCATGAGCAGTCGCTCGTAGAAGGCGCGATCGAGGATTGCGCCGGTCGGGTTGCCCGGGGAGCAGACATATACGAGTTGGCAACGGCGCCAGACGTCTTCGGGGACCGCATCGAGATCCGGCACGAAGCCGTTGTCGGCGGTGGTGTTGAGGTAGTACGGCTCGGCGCCGGCAAGCAGGGCCGCGCCTTCGTAAATTTGATAGAACGGATTCGGCATCGCGACCAGCGGGTCTGGTTTCGTGCGGTCCACGACGGCTTGCGCGAATGCGAACAGACCCTCGCGGGTGCCGCTGACCGGTAGCACGTGGCGAGCCGGGTTGAACTGGCCCGGCTTCAGGTTAAAGCGGCGCATCGCCCATGCGGCGATGGCTTCGCGCAGTGCAGGCAGGCCCGGTGCCATCGGATAACTCGCGAGTCCTGCGAGGTTGTCTTTCAATGCGTCGACGACGAACTTTGGCGGCGTGTGGCGCGGCTCGCCGATGGACAGCGAGATTGGCGGCAAGTCCGTTGGGGGCGTGACGCCATCGAGCAGGGTGGCGAGGCGCTCGAACGGGTAGGGGTGGAGCTTGGCGAGGTCCGGGTTCATGGGCCGGTATTGTAATTGGGTTGCGGTGGTTTGGTTCATCGCGGCGCGGAGCGCCGCTCCCACCTGTTCTTGCAGGGCGCTGTGGAGTGTCAGGTGGGAGCGACACTCTCGGTGTCGCGAGGGTCGGGTTGCCGGGGCTCGTTCTTCGCGGCGCAGAGCGCCGCTCCCACCTGTTCTTGCAGGGCGCTGAGGAGTGTCAGGTGGGAGCGACACTCTCGGTGTCGCGAGGGTCGGGTTGCCGGGGCTCGTTCTTCGCGGCGCAGAGCGCCGCTCCCACCTGTCCTTGCAGGGCGCTGTGGGGTGTCAGGTGGGAGCGACACTCTCGGTGTCGCGATGGTCGGGTTGCCGTGGCTTGGTTCAGTCGCCGAGGGCGGCGAGGAGGGCGGCTTCGAGTTCGGCCTGGGCGTCGGGCGTGAGGGGCTCGTCGTTGGCGGTGATGAAGAAGACGTCTTCGACGCGTTCGCCGACGGTGGTGATTTTTGCGTTCTGGACACGCGCACCACACGCGGCGAACACTTTGCCGATCTCCGCGAGTAGGCCGGGCCGGTCGCCGGTCACGAGTTCGACCACGGTACGGCCGTTGTGGAGGTCATCCGAGGTGCTGACCTGAGTCGGCGTTCGGAAAGCTCGCATCTGGCGCGGCGCACGGCGGGTGACTGCCTGGGGTGTCTCGCGCTTCATCGCGACATGCACCGAGCGGCGAATCTCGTCAATGCGATCGCGGCCGCTGATCGGCGTGCCGTCGTCCTCGAGCACGATGTACGTCGCGAGGCTGCGGCCATCGCGGTCGCGGATCAGTCGCGCGTCGACGACCGTGAGCCGTAATCGATCGAGCGCGGCGGTCGCGCGCGCGAATGCCGCCGTGTCCTGATATGCGTGTACGAACACCGCCGTGCCGCCGCGCTCAGCCGCTTGGCGCACCATCACGATGATCTTGTCGCGTGTCAATTCGTCGGCCAGCACCGAGGCATGCCATGCAACTTCGTCCGCGGTGTGCTGCAGGAAGTACTCCTCCGGAAACCGTGCCCACAACGTATTCAGCGTGTCGTCATCGACTTGGTACTGCTCGCACAGCGCGGCGGCCGTCATGCGCGTCTCGGTGACGAGCCCCTCTTTGTCGATCGGGTTCGCGAGGCCGCGGCGTAGCGCGCGACGCGTCTGCCGGTACAGGTCCTCAAACAGCATCCGCTTCCACGTGTTCCATAGCTCCGGGTTCGTGCCGCGCACGTCCGCGCAGGTCAGCACGAACAGATAATCGAGGTGCGCCTCATCGCCGACTTGCGTTGCAAAGTCGTGGATCACCTGCGGGTCGGAGATGTCGCGTTTCTGCGCCGTCATCGACAGCAAAAGGTGGTTGCGCACGAGCCAGACGATGAGCCGCGTCTCGTAGCCGGACAGGCCGTGGGCGGCGCAGAATTCTTCTGCGTCCTCGGCGCCGAGCTCTGAGTGGTCGCCGCCGCGGCCTTTGGCGATGTCGTGGAACAGGCCGGCGATGTACGCGAGCTCGGGTTTAGGTAATGCGGCGAACACGTCGCTCGCGAACGGGAACTCGTCGCGAAAACGCGGCAGCGCGAAGCGGCGCAGGTTGCCGACGACGAACAGGGTGTGTTCGTCGACGGTATATGCATGGAACAAGTCGTATTGCATGCGCCCGACGATGCGCCCGAACGCCGGGATGTAACGGCCGAGGATGCCGTAGCGATTCATGCGCCGGAGTTCGTGCGTGATGCCGCTCGGTTCGCGCAGGATGGCCATGAACAATTCGCGGTTATGCGGGTCCGCGCGGAACGCGTCGTCCACGCGGTCGCGCGACTGCAACAGCAACCGGATCGTTTCCGCGCGCACGCCGCTGAGTTCGGGCCGTTGCTGTAAGAGGTGAAAGATTTCGAGGAGCGCTGAGGGTTGCTCCTCGAACAGCGCCGGATCCTTGACCTGCAAAAAGCCGTTAACCGCCTCGAAGCGCGCATTGATGGGTTCGCCCGCGGGCGCCGCGTCGCCGTGCACGATGGCTTCCTGGAAGAGTTGCAGCAGCACTTCGTTCAAGCGGCTGAGGTCGATGATCGTGCGGTAGTACTTCTGCATGAACTGCTCGACGCCGAGCGAGTGTCCGACGTCCTCGTAGCCAAACAAACGCGCCAGCTTTAACTGGTGGTCGAACAACAAACGGTCTTCGCGCCGCCCGGTCACGACGTGCAGCGCGAAGCGCACGCGCCAGAGGTAGTCCTGACCCGCCTGAAGTTGGCGGTATTCGGTCTCGGTCAGGAATATTTTCAGGTCGCCGTAGTGGCGCTTCGCGAGCCAGCCGATCATCTGGATGTCGCGCAAGCCGCCCGGGCTTTCTTTCACGTTCGGTTCGAGCTTGTACGCGGTGTCGTGGAAACGCGCGTGCCGCGTCTGCTGCTCGGCGATCTTGGCGTCGAAGAATTCGCGTGCTGGCCACACCCGATCCGGACCGGTCGCGGTGCGCATTTCGTCGAACAGCGCGACGGGGCCCGCGAGCAAGCGCGATTCCATGAGGTTGGTCGCGATGGTGATGTCCGCCGCCGCGTCGGTCGCGCATTGGGCGACGGTGCGGACGGAGTGCCCGACTTCGATGCCGCAATCCCACAGAAACGCGACGAACTTTTCTATGTTGCCGATTGTAGGCGCGGCGCCTTCGCGCCGCGATTCTGGGATGAGGATGAGTAAATCGACGTCGGAGTAAGGGTGGAGCTCACCGCGGCCGTACCCGCCAACGGCCACTAGCGCAATCTCAGAATCCAGGAACTTTTCATGAGCGGCCCGGCACGCTTCGTCCAAGGCCGCCGTGCGTTCGCGGACCAGTACGGTCGCGGATTCACCTTCCTCGAAGCGTCGACGCTGGTCGTCGTTCAGCGCGCTCAGCGACCGGCGTAGAGACGCCGATGCGGTGTTGTTCAGATGACGCCGCCCGGGCGTGCGGTCAGGACTTCGTGCCCGCTGGCGGTGACGAGAATGGTGTGTTCCCACTGCGCGGACGGCGCATGGTCCTTGGTGACGACGGTCCAACCATCACCGAGGAGTTTCACGAAGCGTTTGCCCGCGTTGACCATCGGCTCGATGGTGAACGTCATGCCCTCGACGAGTTCTTCGCCGGTTCCAGGCGTTCCGTAATGCAGGACTTGCGGGTCCTCGTGGAACACGCGTCCGATGCCATGCCCGCAGTATTCGCGAACGACGGACAGGTTCTGGTCTTCCACGTGTTTCTGGATGGCGTGGCCGATGTCGCCGAGGCGGACGCCCGGTTTGACCATGTCGATGCCGAGCAGCAGCGCTTCGCGGGCGACCTTGGAGACGCGCTTTGCCTGGATCGACGGTTCGCCGACCTCGAACATCACGCTGGTGTCGCCGTGGTAGCCGTCCTTGATGACGGTGACGTCGACGTTCACGATGTCGCCGTTCTTGAGCACTTTGTCGCCGGGGATGCCGTGGCAGACCACATGGTTCACTGACGTACAGATGGACTTCGGGAAGCCCTTGTAGTTCAGCGGGGCGGGGATCGCGTCTTGGACCCCGGTAATGTAGTCGTGGCAGAGCTTGTCCAACTCGCCGGTCGTGATGCCCGCCTGGACGTGGGGCGCGATGAAATCCAGCACCTCGCCGGCCAGCCGACCGGCCACACGCATCTTTTCCTGCTCCTCGGGCGTCTTGATGGTTACTGCCATATTGTGATTATGCCCCGTGGGAGCGGCACCTTCGCGCCAAGCGTTGCCAGACATTCATGGAAATCTTTGTGGAAAAGAGCCTGATATGGTATAAAGCGCGCGCCATAAAGGCAAACCACACATGTACCGGCACACCCACGGGGTGCTCCGAAAGGGGTCGTCGGGTGAGGGTACATGGAGGCCAAACCCCTACAATGAGGAAACAGTAATGGCTAGCATTTCCAT
>CAYODZ010000033.1:0-12947 GCA_964402835.1 uncultured Gammaproteobacteria bacterium
GTTTCAGGCGCAGCAGCATTTGGCGACAGCGGTGGCGAAGTTCAGGATCCGCTGGCGCGACGATCTCACGCGCGAAATGCGGGTCGTGTTCGAAGAGCAGAACTGGAACATCCAGCATTTCGAGGAAGATCGCAGGTATGAGCGGCGCCAGTACATGATCGTCACCGCGCTCCTGATCGCCGCGCCATGAGCACATCGTCGGTCCATTGGTATCGCGCCTTCGATAGTGCGGGGAATCTTCTCTGCTACAGGATAATCGAGCAGGCGGCGAGGTGCCCGTTCAGCAGCGAAGATATTCGTAGATTCCTGGATGTATGGTTCAGTACAGGGCGGCGGCTATTCGGGTTCCCGCGCTGGCTTGATCCGCCGTGTGTACCCTATCGCCAATCATTCCGGTCAGAGATGGTTGCGCTGGAACGGCGGCAGGACGGTTGGCATTTGCCCGATCACGTTGAATGGGACAAGCCGGCGTGAGCCTTGAAACAGAACTGCGCACAAGGCTGGCCTCGGACGGAACGATCTCCGGTCTGGTCTCGACTCGAATATATCCGATCAAGCTGCCGCAGAACCCGACCTACCCGGCGCTGGTCTATCGCAGGATATCCGGCCCGCGTGCCCGGCACCTGACAGCGGCTTCGGGGCGCGGCGACGCCAGAATTCAGGTCGATAGCTGGGCAACGTCCTATGTCGGCGCGCAGGCACTCTCCGCCGCCGTTCGTTCGTCCCTGCACGGATTTATTGGCACGCTGACCACGTTGGACGTGGCAATCACGCTTGCCAACGAGATCGACGATTACGACGAAGACGCGGAAAAGCACCGCGTGATCCAGGATTACACGATCTCGCACACCGAATAGCGGGGTGCCCCGCTTGCCCTGACAGCCGCTTGGGCAACGGCAATCGGCCCGTCGTGAGACGCGCCATTCCCTCAGAAGGAGCCTGACTCATGGCAACCTATGTAGCCGACGGCACGACCCTTGCCCGTCAGAACGATGATTCCCCGCAGACCTACGACAGCATTCCTCAGCTTATGAGCCTGTCGGTGGTCGGACAGGAGCGGGCGCTGATCGATGTCACCAACCTCTCTTCCACCGCGCGCGAATGGAAGAAGGCGCTCAAGGACGGACTCGAAATGCCGTGCTCGGCGCAGTGGGACCCGGACAACGCGATCCATGTCCTGATCGTGGAGACCGATCTCGACGCAAATACGGCCCGGAGCTGGAAGGTCACGTTCCCGGATTCTCCGGCGCAGACCGTGACGTTCAACGCCATCGTCACCCGCGCCGTCGTGACCCAGATCGAAATCGACAGCGTGCTGATGCTCGAATTTACGCTGAAGCCGACTGGCGATCTGACCTGGAGCTAACATGACCAAAAAGAACGTTGACTTCCTGACGGCGGCGAAGGCGTCGGCGCGGCGGGAGAAGGTCGAACTCGACGGGCTCCCGACCGTCTATGCGCAGCCTTTGACGGAGGAGGAGATCGAGGCGATTTCCAATCGCTGCCTCCTTCCCGGAAAGAAGCCGGAAGACGGTGACAGCGCCTTCGACAACCGCAAGCTCATGCGGGAGATCGTCGGCGCCACCATCGTCGATGGCCGGGGCAAGAGGGTGATTCCAGAGGGCAACGAGGACGAGTTGCGCAAGATGCCGGCCCAGGTATCGCGTGTTCTTGTCCAGGTCGCCCTCGCCGCGAACGGGATGGCGCAAGCGGGAAACGACTGAGCGGCGACCACCGCCGCCTGTTCCTTCACCGGCTTGCGCTGGTGATGGGGCGGACGGTCGCCGAGCTTAAATCCTCGATATCCCGCAAGGAGCTTCAGGACTGGATGGAGTTCTATTCGCTGGAGCCGTGGGGATCTGAGATCGAGTGGTATCGGGTCGGGACGATCGCGGCGACGGTGACAAACGCAGCGCCGAACCGGAAGCGAAGCAAGGCCGCCTCGCCGAAGGATTTCGTTCCCAAGTTCGGACGCAAGAAGCGCGGCGACCTCAATCCGCAGCGTCTCAAGGGCGAGTTCCTGTCGGCGTTCGGGGGCAGGATCAAGAAGGTGAAAAAGGATGCGGGGACGGGTTGACCTATCCCGGCGTTACCGAAACATCGGTTAGCCGCCAGTTCGGCACGTCGATTGAGCACGCGTATCGGTGCGGGATCAGGTTTCCGAAGCCGTTCATCATATTGACCCGCCCTGTCAGTACCACTCGCTGAGCGTCGGGCGGGTAATTGAATTGCCGCATTACATCGGCAACGTCACGGTCAAACGTCGCAGCGCTGGGGTGTTTGCTCCGCTGTCTCACAGCGTCCTTGCAACTGACGTGAGCGCCGGCGAGCCGGTTTTGCCACGCGTCCATCTTGGCCTTTCGCGCTTCTTTTAGACGGCGCTCCTTCTCTGCCGCATCGGCCGCGATCCGCTTCTGTTCCTGCCTCACTTCATAGGCGTCGGTAAACGGGACCATCTCCGGTGCCGTCAGATAGAACGCGCCAACAGTGATCGCGACCATCACGGCGATGGTCATGACGAATGGGCCAGTCACGACGGATGCCGGGTTGCGTTTGCTCATGACTGCCAGCCTCCCGTTCAGGTTGAAAGGAATTTATGCATGGTCGGGAAGGTTAGCGTGACCGTCAAGGGGTTGAAGGAAATTGACAAGGCCTTGAAGCAGTTGGGTCCCGAGCTGGCAGAGCAGGCGGGCGACAGCGCCCTCAGGGCGATGGGGCGCGTGATCGTCCCGGAGATACAGCGTTTCGCGCCGAAGCGGTCGGGCAAATACGCCGAGAACATAGGCGTCCAACTGGACCGGAAGCGAGGCGGCGATACGTCGCGCCACGCTCATATCGGCGTCAAATCACCCTGGAGCCGCCTCGCGCATCTTCTGGAATTCGGCACCGTCAAGATGGCTGCGAAGCCGCATTTCCGCCCGGCGCTCGATGCACGGGCGACTGATGCCATCAAGGAAGGTGGGGTTGCTCTGGCCCGCGCCCTCAAGACTGTCACGCGTAGGCTCGCCACCGGAAAATCCGTGCGAAGGGTTCGTTAATGGCTGCGAATATCGGTGGCGTCACAATCGACCTAGCGCTGGAGTCGGCGCAGTTTCGACGTGATGTCGGCAGGGCGACAAGCGAGCTGCAGAAGTCGGCTACCCAGATGCGCCTTCATATGCGCAACGTCGAGCGCGCGGCGAACAACGTCCAGCGCCAGTTCTCCCAGCTTCGCGGCGCAGCCGTTGCGCTGGCCGGAGCCTTGGCCGTGCGGCAGTTCACACAATTCGCGAAGGGCGCCATCGATTCGGCCGGGGCCATTCAGGACGTAGCACAGAAGGTCGGTCTCACGACCAAATCCCTGCAACAGCTTCGCTTCGCCGCCGAGCAAACCGGCATCGCCCAGAACACGATGGACATGGCGATGCAGCGGTTCAGCCGCCGGCTCGGCGAGGTAGCGCAGGGGCAGGGCGAGCTTCTGAAAACAGCGCAGCAGTACAACGTTGCCATCCGCGACAGCGAAGGCACGATGCGGTCGAATATCGACATCCTCAAAGACTTCGCGGATGTCATCAGGAACGCCGAGTCCGATCAGGAAAGACTGCGGATCGCGTTCAAGCTGTTCGACAGCGAAGGGGCCGCGCTTGCGAACACGCTGAAGGAAGGCCGCATCGGGCTCGAGCGGTATATGCAGCAGGCGGTCGAGTTCGGGGCCGTCATGTCGGGGCAGGTCATCGCGCAGGCGAAGATAGCAAGCGACGGTCTTGCCGCCCTGAATCGTGTTTACAGCGTGTCATTCGACACGGCCATCATCAAAGGATTCGCCGGCTCGATCACGCTGACGCGGGATGCCTTCGAACAGGCGCGGGAGGTGGGCGAGCGGTTCGGGGAGGCTGTCGGTGCCGCCATGCGCGGCGTCGTCACGGTGGCCAAGTTCGTCGCCGATAACATGCGCGAGATCGGGGCTGCGATTGCCGCTCTTGTGGCATTCAAGGCGGCGGCGATGTTTGCGGCAGTAGCCGGGTCCATCATCACCTTCGCGACGGCGCTCCGTACCGCTGCTGCCGCACAGGGCATATTGAATATCGCGATGGCCGCCAATCCGGCGCTGAAGCTGGCGGCTGCCGTGGCGGCACTGGGCGCGGCATTTCTGGTTCTGCGCCCCGCCGCCGAAGAACTCGATACGCTCCAGAAGCGGCTGGAGGAAATCGACAATCGGGTCAGGACGCTGCGTGACCGCGAGGCGATGGGCTTGGCCGGGCTCGTCTTCGGGCCGTCGGCACAGCGCAAGGCGGAAATCGCCGAGCTGGAAAAGGAAGCGGCGCAAATCCGCGCTCGTCTTGACGAGTTGAAAAAGGCGGCAGAGGCTGGCGCCGACTCGATCAACACTCTCGGCGGGGCAACCGGCGAAGCCTCCGCCAAGGCCGCCGAGTACGTCAAGAACCTGAAGATCGAGGTCGGGCAGCTTCGCGGTCTCGCGTCCATGACCAAGCTGTCGGCCGCAGCGGGACGGGACTTCGCGCTCGTCATTGAGCAGGAGAACGCCGTCAAGTCAGCCGGCATCGATTTGACGAAGGCTCACACCAAGGCGGATCGGGACGCGTCCGCCGAAATCCGCAGGCTCGTGGCGGAACGCAAAAAGCTGACGGCAGAGATCGCGCAGCAGAACCGGCTCGTCGAGGGCAGTGATAGGCTCGTCATCCTGCGCAAGGAAGCGTCGCTGATTGGCGTGACGACCCGGGAGCGGACAATCGCCGTCGCGGTGCTCGAAAAGGAGCTGGAGCTAAAGCGGCTTGGTGTTGACCTGACCAGCGAGGCCGCGCGGCAGGAAATTCAGCTTACAAAGCAGATCGCCGAGACGACGGCGGAACTGGAGAAGGCGAAGGAAAACCGCGAACTCTTTCTGGAGCCGTTCAAGAACGCCATCCGCGGGATCCAGGACAGCTTCACCGACGCCTTCGAGAACATCTTCTCCGGCGGAGTTGACTCGTTTTCCGATCTGGCTTCCACGGTGAAGCGCATCTTCATCCGGCTTGCCGCCGAGATCGCATCGCTGATGGTGTTCCGGCCGGCGGTCGCGGGTGTGCTGGGCTCGGTTGGGCTGGGCGGGGTTGCGCAGCAGATGGGCTTGTCGGGCGGCGTCGGTATCGGTGGCGGCCCGATGCTGAGCGGTGGCGGTGGCGGGTTCGGCTTCGGGAATATCACGCAGCTCGGAAATTTCTTCTCGCCGGGAACGCTCACCGGGGGACTCGGGGGCGGGCTCGGCATCGGCACCGCCATCGATGCGTTCGGCGTCTCGACCGGGCTCTTCGGTTCCGGCAGCGTGGCTGGCGCCTCCGCAATCCCGGCGGCGGGCGCACCGCACTTCGGCGCGGCGATCAATGCCAGCGGCTCGCTGACGGGCGCGACCCTGTCCTCCGTGCTCGGCGGCGCCGGGCTCGGCTTCGGGGCGGGGATGCTGACCAACTCGCTGCTCGGCGGCAACGCGACCGGCGGCATGGTGGGATCGGCCGGCGGCGCGGTGGCCGGCGCGATCATCGGCTCCATCATTCCGGGAATCGGCACCATCCTCGGCGGGTTGATCGGCGGTGCCGGTGGCGGCGCGCTCGGCGGGCTGTTCGGGGCCGGCAAGTCGGTTGGCCCGGCGGGCGGTGCCAACCTGTCAGTTGGTGGGCCGGACGGGACGCTCCGCTTTTTCGGCTCCGGGGGAGATAACGGGTTTGACGCGGGCGGGTTCGTTACGCTCGCCAACCAGGCGCGGGACGTGCTCAACCAGACCATCACCGCATTGGGCGGGCGGTTCGGCTCCTCGCGCGGCCAGCTCAACGCGATCGGCAGCTTCGCCAGCCATGGCGGCGTGTTCTCCACCGTGCAGGCGTTCCCCAACCAGTCGCTTGACGCGCCCGGACCGGCGACGCGGTTCTTCGGCGAGAACGTCGACGCGGCGCTCAACGATCTGCTGATCCGGACGTTCAAGAATTTCGAGGTAACGGGAGTTGGCGCCGCCGTTCAATCGGCGATCCGCAACTCGACGGCCACGACGTTCGAGGCGTTCGTTTCCGACCTCGATTTCGCCGCCGCGCTGGAAGGGACGACGGCGCAGGTCTCGGCATTCGATCAGGCGATGCAGCAGGTGGCCGCCAGCTTTGCCGAGGCAACGGCTCGCGCGCGCGCGCTTGGTATCTCGACCGAACAGCTTGCCGCCGCTCAGGCGCGGGAAGAGGAAGCGGTGCGTATGCAGTTCCGGGCACCGTTCATTGCCGCTGCCGAACAGATAGCGGGATTCCTCCGGACCACGCAGGCGCAGTTCGCGTCTCCGGCCGATCAGATCAGGATGGCGCAGGCGCAGTTCGGCGACCTGATCGGACGTGTGCGAGGGGGAGAGCTAGGTCTTACCCAGCCGCTCTTGCAGACGGCGCAGGCTTTGACCGCGGTAGGCCGGAGTCATTTCGCGAGCGGGGCCGACTTCCAGGGCATCGACAGGTTCGTCCGGTCTCAACTGGCGAGTGTGGGAGAAACGTTGGCCTCGGAAGATTTCTTCGATGCGCAGGTCGAGGCGACAAGACAGCAGACGGAAGTGATCTCCGGCGGATCGAGCCTCGCCGATCTCGAGGTTGCGATCGAGGGTCTGCGGGATGAGTTCCGGGCCGTCCGTCGCGAGCTACAGGAGGCGGCGTGAGTGTTGCCAATAACCAGAAGCTCGCCCTCGTCGGCTGGCTTCAGCCCTGGTCTATTCCCGCCCCCGTAGACGCAGGGTTTGAACAAGGTGACCAGCAGCATCTGATCTACGGCTTGCAGTCGCCGGAGTGGACCGCCGCCGCGGTCGTCACTGTCGGAACGGGGGAGGGGTTTTACCCCAGCGGATTCGGTCTGTCGGTCGGGCCGATGACCGTGGCGCCCGGCCCGTCTGCGTTTCCCGAGGCGTTTGTGGACGCGCTCAATGCGCCGGACGGAAACGGGCAGTACCTTGTCGAGATTTCCGCCTATGTCGGGGGGGAGGCGAGATCGGGAGGACTGGCGACCCTGACCGAGATACCGTTGACCACCATCCCCGAGGGCGGCGGGACCAGTGTCGGGCAGGTGACGCTACGATACGCCGATAGGCACTGGGTCGGGGATCCGGACGATGCCGATCATCCGAACGTGTTCTTCGAGGGCCGGGTCGATGTTCCGCTCGATATCACGCGCGCCATGCCGATCCTGCCGGAAGAGGACCGCAGGGTGCGGAGGCAGATCGGGGAAATAGAAATCGCCAATGGCGACGGAGGTCTCGACGCGATCCTGCAATCCTATGCCGTGGATGGAAGGCGGGTCCGAGTGCTGTTCGGCCCCTATATGGGGGACTATGCGGATTTCCGCGCCGTGCTCGACGTGCTGGGCACGGGATGGGAAGGCGAGTCGACGCGGGTAAGGATTTCGCTTCGGGATCGCTCGTATTCTCTGGACCTGCCACTGCAGGAAACGCTCTATGCCGGGACCGGAGGGGCTGAGGGAACGGACGAGCTCAAGGGCAAGCCGAAGCCGCTGAATTTCGGACGGACCAGAAACATCACTCCCGTCCTGATCGATCCGGCGAACCTGATCTATCACTGGCACGACGGCGAAAGCTTCGCGCTGGACGACGTGTTCGACCGGGGTGCTACACTTACCGACTCCGGGGACGACGTTGCCTCCTACGCGGCTCTTGTCTCTCAGGGCGTGTCTCCGGGAGAGTATGCGACATCGCTTGCGGTTTCGATGTTCAAGCTCGGGGGCCTCCCCAGTGGGCTTGTGACCTGCGACACCAGAGGCGATTCCGATCCGTCCTACATCAACACGCTGGACCTGATTGCTCTTCGAATTCTGAAGGATCGCCACGGCCTATCGCCGATGTGGATCGACACCGCCTCATTCGCGGGAGCTGCATCGATAGCCGGCGAGATGGGTATCTATATCAACCCGAACGAGACGCCGACCACGGCGGAAGTTGTGACGCGTCTGATGGGGGCTGTCGGAGCATGGTGGGGGTCCGGCAGGGACGGGCGAATCCGGGCCGGGAGGCTGGGCGCACCGGAGAACAGGTCTCCGAATCTCCGGCTCGATCAGTACGACATTCTTTCGCTCGCGCCAGACACGACTCCGGTTCCGAGATGGAGGCAGAGAGTCGGATACAAGCCGAACTGGACGGTTCAACGCGGCGAAGACCTCGCGACCTCCGTTACCGCGTCACGAAGACAGTTCCTGACCGAGCCCTACAGCGTCGTCACGGCTTCGGATGCGGTTACGCGGATCCGGCATTTACAGGCGCTCGATCCACCGCCCTTGGTCGGGCTGTACGAGAACGAGGCCGATGCCGATACGCTGGCCGATTATCTGCACGATCTGCATTCGCCGGATCGAAGACTGTATCGGGCCGCTGTGAAGCGCGTCGGCTACAGGCTCGATTTGCAGAAGATCACGCATGTGACCTGGCCTCGTTATGGAATGCATAACGGCAAGAACCTGGCTGTTGTCGGGATGACCGAACGCGCTGACCGAAGGGGTGACGTCGTGGAATTGAGGTTGTGGGGATGACCGCGCTGTTTTCATGGGTCAACCACGTCGATCTGTCGGTTACGGTCATGTCGTCATCGGGGCATTCCGGCGATCTTGCGCCAAGCAATCTCGCGGACCCGATCATCGGAAAGCGCTGGCGCACCACGACGTTGACGGGCTGGGCGCAGGCTGATTTCGGATCCAACAAGACGGTCGAGGTTCTCGGAATAGTCTTTCCGCGGGACACCACCTTCCCGACTTCCGGCAGCATCCGTTGGCACCTCGACGCCGACGGCGGAACTGCGGGGACGGGCACCGCATACGATTCCACGGCCATCTCGATAGGGGCTGTGGACGGGTACGGCTATCACCTGCACGTGCCGGCCAATGCGGTAACGGCACGCTACGTCCGCTTCACATTCTCCGGCGTGGCGGGGCTTTCGTTCATCGATGTCGGAAGACTTTGGGCCGGGGAGAAGTTTGTCCCGACCTATGACGTAGCCGGTGGATACGATGACGACTGGGCCGATCTGTCGATTACGCATGTAGCCGAGAGATCGGGTGCCGAGTACGTCGATCCCCGACCCAGACAAAGGCTCTATGCCGTCGGACTCGAAGCGCTGGATTCGGACGAGCGCGACGAGATTCGGGAAATGCAAAGGATCGCCGGCACCTCGGGGCAAATCCTGTTCTGCCTCGACCCCGATAGTTCCGCGAAGGAGACAGTGGTGGGACGGCTGCGGAACTCGACGCCGATCCGCCACCGAGCATTGAGCCAGACCCTTTACATGAAGGCTTTCGGGATCCGCGAAAGTCTCTGACCGCCCGCGCCGTGAGGCGCCGGCTATCCCAAAGATGGAGTGAACCGCGATGGCCAAGTTCGGCGACCGCGTCAAGGAAACGACCGACACAACCGGAACCGGGACGCTCGACCTCAATGGAGCGCCTACGGGATTCCTCGCCTTCGCCGACGAGTTCACCGATCAGGACACCGACATCAGCTACCTGATCGTGGACGATCCATCGAGCCCTACGGAGTTCGAGGCGGGCAAGGGCAAGTTTGTTTCAGGTTCGCCCCATACCCTCGAGCGCACCACCGTCGAGCGGTCTTCCAACAGCGACAGCAAAGTTTCATTCACCAGCGGGACCAAAACTGTCGTCGCAACCCCGACCGCCGCCGATCTGACTGCCGTATTCGGTGACGGCGGATGGGGCACGAAGTCGGCCAAGGTCCGCGCGATCACGTCGGATACCAACCAGGTCGCGGCCGATGACGGCAAGCTGATCGATGCCGACGCCTCGGGGAATTCGCCGGCAACCCTGACCTACACGCTCCTTGCGGAAGCGACGGCAGGGGATGGCTTCGTTACCACCGTCCGCAATGATGGCGCCAGCGGCACGGTGGACGTGGATGACGACGCGGCATCGCTGATCGCCACATTGCAGCCCGGCGAGTCGATAACGCTGCGCTGTGACGGGACGGCATGGCACGAGACGGGCGACTTTCTGGCGACGGTTTCGCAGGCCATCGCCGAAGCCGGGACCTCGACGGCGCGGTATGGCTGGACGCCGCAGCGTGTGGCGCAGGTGGTTTCCGCGCTAGGCGGGGGAAGCCGTGGCCACCTCGCCGGGCTCGCACTTTCCAACAACGGCACCGACGCCGATCACGACATAGACATAGCCGTCGGCGAGTGCCGAAGCGCCGCGGATGATGCCACGCTGATTCTATCATCCGCCATCACCAAGCAGATCGACGCGACGTGGGCGGTCGGTACGGATGCTGGCGGGCTCGATACCGGAGCGGCGGCCAACAGCACATGGTACGCAGTCTGGCTCATTCGGCGATCGGACACAGGCGTTGTGGACGCCCTGTTCTCGACTTCGTTTTCGGCCCCGACCATGCCGACGAACTACGATCAGAAGCGCCGCCTCGGTGCGGTGCTGACGGACGGTTCGGCTAATATCACTGCTTTCAAACAGATCGGCGAGCGGTTCTATTGGGACGTGCCGGTGCAGGATGCCAGTTCATTTAGTGTCAATGCGTCCTCAAGAACCCTGCTGACCGTCTCCACGCCGCCGGATGTGACCGGCATTTTCGGAACCTCGGTGTCGGCGAACAACGGACAGAACTTCTTCGTGCTGCTCGCATCCACAGACACGGCGGACACACTTGCCAGTGCTTCCGCTTTCAATATTGGCGCTCAGATGGGCTCGGAAGTGGGCGGTTCAGCCCATCGTGGCCAGCTTGAAATTCCGGTTGACGCCAGCCGCCAGATCGGAGGCCGGGGCAGTGCGACGATAACCATAGTTGTCGTCACCCACGGCTGGATCGACCGCAGAGGGAGGGACGACTGATGCCTTTCGTTCAACGCGACCAAGGCGGGAATGTAGTCGGGGAATTTGCCAACCGCCAGCCCGGCTATGCCGAGGAACACCTGCGGGACGATCACCCCGACGTGGTGGCGCATCGCGACAGGATGAAGCCGCAGCCAGTTCAGAAACCGCCGGCGCCGCCGGAACCGTCTGGCAATTCTATTGTCGCGCTCAGGGCCGAAGTCGCAATTCTGCGGCAGGCGCTGATCGACGCGGGCGTGTTCACCCCATAACCCAGCGCCAGCCGTACCACAGACCGGCACCAGCCAGCAGCGGACCCAACGCAAACAGGGATGCCACGAGGAGTTTCACCAGCGGCCCGTCGTTCCGCTTGAACCCGGAGACCATGGCGGCCTGATTGTCGTGCTCGACGGACTCCCAAGCCAGCCAGAACAGCAGTATCGCCGCGATTACGTAGGCGGTGGCGAACATGCAGAAACTCTGACCCCGGCAATCGGAGGTTGTCAACATGAAATGCAGCGCCCCGGCCCCCGAAGGGACCGGGGCACCACGGCGGAACCTGGTGACGCAGGATAACCGCCGCTACCGCAACCTCTAACGCAGCGAGGTCACGGCTATGCGAACCCTACCCCGGCTTTTATTCCTCGTCACCCTTGCCGCCTTATTGGTGTTTCCGTTCCTCGCGTGGGGGCAGGAACTCTGCATGGGCCGGGGCGACATGCTCTCGACCTTGAAGGACCGCTATAACGAACGGCTTGTCTCTCAGGGCACGGTGGACGGCCGTGTTGTCGAGCTTACAGCTTCGAAGGGCGGGAAGACGTGGACGCTGTTCGTCACGCGGCCGGGCGGTGTGAGTTGTGCGATCGCCGCTGGTAGGGACTGGGAAGTGTTCCCTGTCAAGCGGGGAAGCCCGTCATGACCCCCGCTGAAATCGAGGCCGTCGCCCGGCGCGCGGCATCGGATGTGGTCAAGAACGTCATCCACGAGGAAATCCACGATGTTTTCCGGCTGTTCGGCGTGGACATCAAGGATCAGAGCAGCGTCAACCGGCTGAGAGCCGATCTGATCTGCGCCCGTGAAATCCGCGAGTTCAAGGAGACGACCAAAAAGCGGTTCTGGTTTGTCGTGATCGGCGTTGCCGTTCTGGCCACGGTTTCCGCGTTCTGGGAAGGGATCAAGGTGAAGATGGGATGGTAGACGTGCCTCTTCGCGAGCACCTGGAGGCGCAGATCAGGGCGCTGGACCGGCTGTTCGAGCAGCAGATCGTGGCCATCAAGGAGGCGACGGCGCTGGCGCTCAAGACCATCCCGACGAAAGAGGATATGGACCGGCGGCTGTCCGAGGTGGAGAAAAACCAGTCCTACGCGTCGGGCAAGTCGGCGGTGTTCGGCGCACTCGGCGGCGGAGTCGTGTCGGTGATCGCGGCGCTCGTCGGATATTTGATAGGGCGATGACGATATCGCAACTGGCGGGGGTGATGGTGGAGGTGCGGGCCGGTTAGCTACTCCGGCTGTACGTCCATTTGCCTTGCCCCGCCGGGACCATTCATCCCGCCTTGTGGCGTCTTGCAAGCCGACAATTCGACAATCCACGGCTGCGCCGCCGCAACCCCACTGAATCCTACCCCATACAACCGGATATCGCAATGAAGCTCAAATACGATGTCACCGTCACCGGCATCCGCCCCGAATTGCTTCTCGCCATCATGATAACCAGCGACGTGTACCGCAAGCACGGGCACGAACTGGTCATAACCTCATTGCTGGATGGGAAGCACTCTCAGACCTCGCTGCACTATTCCGGCTGTGCTTTCGACGCAAGAACCACAGCGGCAGGAATCTCACCGACCAAGGTGCTGGAAATCGCCAATGCGTTGGGGGAGGCCCTGACCAATGATTTCGATGTGGTGATTGAGGGCGATCATTTGCATGTCGAATATCAGCCAAGGCAACCGTAAACACACCGTAAATATAGCAAAAGGACGCAGCCATGAATATCTTTACCGCACTGTTCACGACGCATCGAAAATTTCTCGTCGCCCTGATCGGTGTGGTCCTGATCGGGCTCAACTCATTTCTTGGGGTCGATCTCGGGGCCACACCCGATAGCGTCGTCAACAC
>CAYODZ010000034.1:0-14466 GCA_964402835.1 uncultured Gammaproteobacteria bacterium
GTGTCGAGCGCCGGTGTCAGCGACGGTTGGTGACCCGCTAGGGCACCCACATGATCGGGCCGAAGGCTGTCGGCGCCAATGAAAATCACGTCCGGCGGTCGGTCAGCTGGTGTAACGGCCGGCGAATAGACGGCGACGGAACCCACGGCGACGATGCCGCCGACCAGCGCAAATGCCGCCGTCCGGCGCACCCAACCCCCACCCCGAGAATACAACCGCCAACCCCATGCCCCGATACCAATTGCCACGGCGACCCCGACATACAGCACAAGCGCAATCGACAACGAATCGACAACCCATGGATCGATTCGCAACGCGAACTGTGTTTCCGGATACACGCGGGTGTTCCAGACGAGCAACGCGAACAATACGGGGAGATACGACGCGAGCGCCGCGTCTGAGTGATTGTCTACCGTCACGAACTTTTCCAAGGCGACGGCGACAAGCAGATACCATGCAGCCGCGAGCAGCAGGTGCACAGCAAAGTACGCGACAAAGAAATGGAGCACGTGTCCGATCATCACGGGCGAGGTGCTCAGCCCGCTCATCACGGTAGGAATTGTTTTTCCCTCTGGTGACGTGACGAACAGCCAGTACATCGCTATGGCAAACGTCAGCGCTCCGAAGGCGGTTGCGTACTTACACAGCCGCCGGAGCGTACCCCAGTGTTTCGCCATAAGCGTCCGCTAGTCCGACGGCTTCAGTTGAAGCAACCGACCATCCCTTTCGTCAATTAATAGGTAGATCAGTCCGTCTTGTCCGACCCGCACGTCGCGCACACGCCCGATGTCCTCGAGTAACCGCTCGCTCTCCACTTCGCGGCGGCCATCAAAGCGAACCCGCTGAAGATGCTGATGGGATAAGGCACCGACGAACAGGTCGCCGCGCCAATGCGGAAACGCGTCACCATCGTAGATTGCGAGACCGCTCGGCGCGATGGACGGTGTCCATTGCTTCAACGGTGACTGGATGTCGTCGCGCTCGCGCACGTCGGTGATCGTCACGCCGCTGTATTCGCGGCCGTACGTGACTTCAGGCCAACCGTAATTCGCGCCTTTGCGTACGACATTTATCTCGTCGCCGCCGCGCGGACCATGTTCGTGCTGCCAGATTTCGCCGGTCTCCGGGTCCATCGCCATGCCCTGCGGGTTGCGATTGCCCCACGTCCAATTCGCATCGTGTCCGTCGGCGCCGACAAATGGATTGTCGTCGGGAATCGTGCCGTCGTCGTTTAGTCGAAGCGTCACACCTTGGTTATTGGATTTATCTTGTGCGGATGCTTGTCGTCCACGATCGCCTACCGTCATGAAAAGATAGCCGTCGCGGTCGAACACGAGCCGCGACCCGTGGTGCCTGCCACCCGGCGCACAAGCATCGGCACGGAAGAGTTCCGTAAATCCTTCGAGGTGTCCCGCGTTCCAGACCCCACGGCCGACTGCAGTCGTCGCACCACCGTCACACTCGGCTGCATAAGTCAGGTATACAAATCCGTTCTCGGAAAACGCTGGGTGTAGAACAACGTCAAGCAAACCACCCTGGTTCTGCGCGACGACGGCCGGCGTCCCGGTCACCGATTCGGCGACGAGCTTACCGTCGCGAATCCATCGCAAGCGTCCGGGGCGCTCGGACACGAGCATGTCCCCTCCCGGTAGGAACGCGATACTCCACGGATGCTCGAGACCCTCTGCGATTGTGATGACGGAGAACCCGGCTTGATCGGGCGATTGCCCGTCGGCAGTCGTGCACGCCGACGATGCGGCGAGCAATATCCCGATAGCTAATAGTCGTGTTATGCGCATGGGTGAACGCTAGCGCGGTCAGAGCGGCGGGTCAATTCAAGGAGAGGCCTAAGTCGTGCGCGTCGACCGTAATCGTATCGCCAGGACCGAACTCGCCCTCGAGGATGCGCTGTGCGAGCGGGTTCTCGAGTTGTTGCTGGATGGCGCGTTTTAATGGCCGGGCTCCGTAGACAGGGTCGAACCCTGCCTTGCCCAGCCGGTCGAGCGCCGCGTCGGTCACGACCAATGCGATGTCGCGCTCGGCCAGCCGTTTCCGGAGGAACTCCAGCTGGATGTCCGCGATTCGTCGGATTTGCGCCTGATCGAGCGGGTGGAATACGACAATGTCATCAACCCGGTTCAGGAACTCGGGCCGGAAATGCTGTCCGACGATTTCCGTAACCGCGTCCTTCATCTTCGCGTAGTTGTCCTCACCCGCGAGCTCTTGGATGACCTGCGAACCGAGGTTGGATGTCATCACAATTATCGTGTTGCGGAAATCGACCGTGCGGCCCTGACCGTCCGTGAGTCGGCCGTCGTCGAGCACCTGCAACAGCACGTTGAAGACATCCGGGTGGGCCTTCTCGATTTCGTCGAGCAGGATGACCGAATACGGGCGCCGCCGGACCGCCTCGGTCAGGTAACCGCCCTCGTCGTAGCCGACGTAACCCGGCGGCGCGCCAATCAGCCGCGCGACGGAATGCTTTTCCATGAATTCGCTCATGTCGACGCGAAGCAATGCCTCATCGGAGTCGAACAGGAAATCCGCGAGCGCCTTCGTGAGCTCGGTCTTGCCGACCCCAGTCGGGCCCAGGAACATGAATGAACCTGTCGGGCGCCGCGGATCGGACAAGCCCGCGCGCGCGCGACGGATTGCGTTCGAGACTGCGCGCACTGCCTCGGTCTGGCCAATCACACGCTTGGCGAGCGCCTCCTCCATGCGTAGCAGTTTTTCGCGCTCGCCCTCGAGCATGCGAGACACCGGGATGCCGGTCCACTTCGAAACGACTTCCGCGATTTCCTCTTCGGTCACACGATTGCGCAACAGTGTGAGTTCAATCGTCTGCGCATCGCTGGCATTCTGAAGCTGCTTCTCGAGCTCGGGAATCCGGCCATATTGCAGTTCCGACGCGCGCGCGAGGTCGCCGCCGCGGTGTGCGGTCTCAAGTTCGAGCCGCGCACGCTCGAGGGCCTCCTTGATGTGCGTCGCGCCCTGCACCGACGCTTTTTCCGCTTTCCAGATTTCGTCGAGGTCGGCCGCTTCGCGCTCGAGCCGTGACAATTCCTCTTCGAGCTGTGCGAGCCGTTTCTTCGACGCTTCGTCGGTTTCCTTTTTCAAAGCCTCCCGCTCGATTTTGAGCTGGATCATCCGCCGGTCGAGCCGGTCCATCTCCTCGGGCTTCGAGTCGATCTCCATGCGGATCCGGCTCGCGGCCTCATCGACGAGGTCGATGGCCTTGTCGGGTAGCTGTCGGTCGCTGATGTAGCGGTGCGACAGCGTCGCCGCCGCGACAATCGCGGGGTCGGTGATGTCGACGCCGTGGTGCACTTCGTAGCGCTCCTTGAGCCCGCGAAGAATAGCAATCGTGTCTTCGACGCTCGGCTCGTCGACCAAGACTTTCTGGAAGCGGCGCTCCAGCGCGGCGTCCTTCTCGATGTACTTTCGATACTCGTCGAGCGTGGTGGCACCGATGCAATGGAGTTCGCCGCGCGCGAGCGCGGGCTTCAGCATATTGCCCGCGTCCATCGAACCCTCGGCTTTGCCCGCACCGACCACCGTATGGATCTCGTCGATGAACAGGATGACGCGGCCTTCCTGCTTCGCGAGATCGTTGAGCACACCCTTCAAACGCTCCTCGAATTCGCCACGGAATTTCGCGCCGGCAATCAACGAGCCCATGTCGAGCGACAGCAGTCGCTTGTCTTTGAGCCCCTCCGGAACCTCGCCGTTGATGATGCGCTGCGCGAGCCCCTCGACAATCGCCGTTTTGCCGACGCCGGGCTCGCCGATCAGCACAGGATTGTTCTTCGTGCGCCGTTGCAGTACCTGAATCGCACGGCGGATTTCCTCGTCGCGCCCAATCACCGGGTCGAGCTTGCCCTGCTCCGCGCGCTCCGTGACGTCGATCGTGTATTTCTCGAGCGCTTGCCGTTGTTCCTCGGCGTTCGAGTCCTGCACGGTCTGTCCGCCGCGCAGGTCGTCGATCGCTTTCTCAACCGCGCCGCGGACGGCACCCGCATCCGCAAGCATGTCCGTGAGCGGACCCTTGGCGTCAAAGGCGGCGAGCACGGCGAGTTCCGACGAGACGAATTGGTCGCCCCGCTTCTGCGCGAGCTTGTCGCACACGTTCAGTAACTTACCGAGGTCCTGCGACAAATGTAGCTCGCCTGCGTCGCCCTCTACTGTCGGCAGGCGATCAAGGGCCTCCCCGACCTTCGAGCGGAGCCGGTTAACGTTGACGCCCGCGGATGCGAGCAATGGGCGCACGCTGCCACCCTGCTGGTCAAGCAAGGCCGCCATCAGGTGCGTGGGCTCGATGAACGCATGGTCGCGCCCGACCGCGAGCGACTGGGCGTCGGCGAGCGCGAGTTGGAACTTGCTGGTGAGCTTGTCGGGGCGCATTCCCCCTAAATGGGGGCAGCCGCCAATCTTTCAAGGTTACCTAGTGCAGGAAGGTGTGGCCGAGATAGATGACGACGATACCGGACAGGATCAGGACGACCTGAGCCATGGAGGTGCGCGCATCGGCCTTTCGGTGCATCGCGGGCATCAGGTCTGCAATCGCGACGTAAATGAAGCTCGAGGCCGCGACCGCGAGCACATAAGGCAACGCAGCCTCGGCGCTCGCGAGCGCGAAATAGCCAAGCAGTCCGCCGCCGACGGTCGCGAGGCTCGCCAGGACGTTGAACCCGAACGCAGCGCCTCGGCTGTAGCCACTGTGCAGCAGAATCGCGAGATCCCCAATTTCCTGAGGAATCTCGTGCGCGATGACCGCCAGCGCCGTGACGACACCGAGGTGGACGTCGACCAAGAACGCTGCGGCAATCAGCACGCCGTCGAGAAAATTGTGCATGCCGTCGCCGATGAGGACGAGGACACCCGCGGCGTGGTCGCGCTGGTGATCCGCAACCGCATGCGCGTCACACCCTTCGTGATGGCAATGACGCCACAACAAGAACTTTTCGAGGATGAAAAAGCCGACCAAGCCGCCGAGTACGGCGATACCGATGGTATGAAAATCGACGGCAAGCGGATGGCTCAGCGCATGCGGGAGCAACGCGAGAAACGCGGCGCCAAGCAAGGCACCAGTCGCAAAGCTCACGAAATGCGGCAATAGCCGGTTGCGGCGTGGCTCCGGTACAAGCAGGAATACGCCAGCCGCCGCGGCCGAAACCACGCCGCCCATCAGGCAAAACAACAGAATCCAAGTCAGTTGCGCCATATCAGAGCCGCCATTCTGCCGCTTTCGCGCGCGCGGCGATAGGAATAGAACAAAGCCGGCTCCGCCACGGTACAGCGGCCCGCCTCAAACACCTGGTCAACACCCGCGTGCGCAAGTCGCTGCCGCACGAGCAGTGCAAGATCCGCGTGCCAGCGGTCGTCGCGCCCGACACGGAATGCCGCCGCAGCCGCATCGTCCGCGTCGACGAATGCCGCCCGGACTTCAGGCCCGACTTCGAAAGCGGGCTGGCTGATGTGCGCGCCAAGCCACGCAAACACCGCACCGCGCTCACGCGCCATCGCCGCAACCGTCGCTTCAAGGACGCCGGCCGCGAGTCCACGCCAGCCGGCGTGCGCTGCGCCAATGACGCCGCCATCACGCGCGCAGAACAGCACCGGCACACAGTCCGCCGTTCGGATTGCCAACACGACGCCGCGCTCCGTCGTCACCGCGGCGTCCGCAACGAGTCCCGCTTCGCCCGCAGCCGGCGTGACCACGGTCGCGCCGTGCACTTGCTCTAGCCAACATGGGCCCGATGGCAGCTCGGGCAGTTCGGCGTCTCGTAGCGTCTGCAACGCGTGCACGCCCGGCGGCGCGGGCCACATCGCAGCCAGCGTGTTAGGCCTCCGCATCGTCGCGCAAGCTGGCCAGCAACTGCTGAAAATCATCGGGCAACGGCGCGGTGAACGACACCTCGTTACCGTGCACCGGATGCGGAAAGGCGAGACGCGCTGCGTGCAAAGCCTGACGCTTGAAGCCTTGCAACGCTGCAACGAGCGCATCGGTCGGCGCTTTCGGCAGTCGTTGACGCCGGCCGTAGGTCGGGTCGCCCACAATCGGGTATCGCAAGTGGGCGAGGTGCACGCGGATCTGATGCGTCCGCCCGGTCTCGAGGTGGACGGCCAATAGCGCGTGCGCGCGGAACCGCTCTAGGACCCGGTAGTGCGTCACAGCGGCCCGACCGCCCGACTGCACGGCCATCCGCGTTCGATCGGCCGGATGTCGGCCAATCGGCTCGTCGACCGTGCCCCCCGCGGTTGGCACGCCGCTGACGACCGCGCGGTACTCCCGACTGATCTGACGCGCCTGCATGAGTTCCACCAGCTTCGTGTGCGCCGCGATGGTGCGCGCGACCACGAGCAGCCCCGACGTGTCCTTGTCCAACCGATGGACCAGCCCCGCACGCGGCAGCTGAATCAACTCCGGAAATCGGTGCAACAACGCGTTCACCAACGTACCGCTGCGGTTGCCGGCACCGGGATGCACGACCAGCCCGGCTGGCTTGTCTACGACAACGATGGCGTCATCCTCGAACACGGCCTGAAGTGGAATATCCTCTGGTGCGTCATCGCTTACGGAGCCGAGCGACGCATTCAGGATGACCTTCGCGCCTGGCGCGAGCGCATCGCGCGGACTCAGGACGAGCCCATCGACGGTCACCGCACCGATTCGAATCCACTGCTGGATCCGCGTCCGCGAGAAATCCGGCCACAGCGCCGCCAGCGCCTGGTCTGCGCGGCGACCCCCGTGTTCGGCGGGAACTAAGAGCTCCCGATGGATGTCTGTCACTCGTCACTCCCTGTTAGAATGCACGCCATGTTCCGACGCCTGATTTCAATACTCGTGCTCGCCACCCTCGTGGTCGGCCTCTCCGCCTGCGCAGGCCGCGACCGCGACGAGCCGCGGGGGCAGACCGCTGCCGAACTCTACGACTACGCGCACCGCCAGATGATGGCCCGAGACTATAACGGCGCCGTTCAGGCGTTCCAACGGATCGAGTCGCGGTTCCCGTTCAGCATTGAGGCCCAGCAAGCGCAACTCGAGCTAATCTACGCCCATTATAAGTCCGGCAACCACGAGCAGGCTGAAGCGGCTTCCGACCGGTTCCTGCGCGAGCAGCCGCGTCACCCCGAAATTGACTACGTCCATTACATTCGTGGGCTGATTAACTTCGACCGTACCCTGAACCTGATCGACGTCACTTTTCGTGCTGATGCCTCGAAGCGGGATCCGACGATTGCGCGAAAATCCTTCCAGAGTTTTGCGACGCTCGTCTCGAATTTCCCGGAGAGCCGCTACGCACCGGACGCGCAGCAGCGCATGGTTTACCTACGCAATGAACTCGCGCGCTTTGAAATCCATGTCGCCAACTATTACATGCGCCTCGGTGCGTGGGCTGGCGCCGTCGGCCGCGCAAAGACCGTCATCGAGGAGTACGAGGGTACGCCGAGCACCATCGATGCGCTGGTCATCATGCACAACGCATATCGTCGGCTAGCGCTGAATGAACTTGCGGACGACGTCGCGCGCGTGGTGGTGGCAACGGACCCCGACGCGGTGAGCCGCCTCATCAACTAACGGCTGCGGTAGCCGGAGGTGATTGGGTAACGGCGGTCCCGGCCAAACGCGCGGCCGGTGATGCGAATTCCGGGCGCCGCTTGGCGTCGTTTGTACTCGCTTCCCTTGATTAGCCCGACTACCTTACGCACCGTTTCAGCGTCGTGGCCGTCGGCGATCAGTTGAGCCGATGTGCGGCCATGCTCAATGTAGTCAACGATAATCGCGTCGAGCACGTCGTACGGCGGCAGGCTATCTTGGTCGACCTGATCCGGTGCGAGCTCTGCACTTGGCGGCCGCTCGATAACGCGCAACGGAATCACGGGCGCTTTTTTATTTCGCCACTTCGCGAGCTCATAGACCGTCGTCTTCGTCAGGTCCTTCAATGGGGCGAGCCCGCCCGCCATGTCGCCATACAACGTCGCGTAGCCGACCGCGAACTCGCTCTTGTTGCCGGTCGCGAGCACCAGCCAGCCAAACTTGTTCGAGAGCCCCATCAGCAGCACGCCCCGCGCTCGAGCTTGTAGGTTTTGCTCGGTGACACCGATCGGTCGGTCGGCAAACGACGGGGCGAGCGCATCGAGTAACGACTGGTAGACCGGCTCGATCGAAATCTCGCGATGATCGATACCGAGCGCACGCGCAAGTTCGGTCGCGTCGGCACGGCTGATCTCGGCGGTGTGGCGAGAGGGCATCATGACCGTATGCACGCGGTCTGCGCCCAGCGCGTCCGCGGCGAGCACCGCGCCAAGCGCAGAATCGATGCCGCCAGAAAGGCCGATCGCGACCCCCTCGAATCCATTTTTCTCGACGTAGTCACGCAGTCCAAGGCAAAGCGCGCCCCAGATGCTCGCTTCACGGCCCGCCTCGCTATGGATTTCGCCCCGCTGCACGGCGAAGCCGTCGTCCGTGCGTGTGAAATCCACCGAGAAGAGGGCCTCCTCAAACGCGCGAGCGCGGGCAACGAGCGTGCCGTCCGCCGCGACCACCAGCGAACCGCCGTCGAACACGAGGTCGTCCTGGCCGCCGACGAGCTGCACAGTGAGTACCGGCGCACCCGTCTCCTGCGCGCGCGCACCGAACACTTCGCGCTCGCGCACGGCTTCACGGCCGACTTGGAAAGGCGATGCGGATAGATTCACCAGAACGTCGGCCCCCGCAGCACGCGCCGCCGCAGCGGGCTCGGGCAACCACAAATCTTCGCAGATGGTGATACCGAAACGAATGTCGTCGAGCGCCACGACGCAGGTCTGATCACCTGCGGTGAAATAGCGCTTCTCGTCGAACACGGCGTAATTCGGCAGGCACTGCTTGCGGTATTTTGCGACGATCTCACCGTTGTCGATGAGCGCCGCGCTGTTGTAGCAACACCCCGCATCCCACTCCGGGAATCCGACCAGCGCCGCGATGCCAGTGATCTCGTTCGGCAGTGAACGCAGCGCGGCCTCGACTTGCGCGCGCAAACCCGCGTGCAACAACAGGTCTTCCGGCGGATAGCCGGTCAAAGTCAGTTCAGGGAATACGACGAGCCGCGCGCCGAGCTCGTCGCGGGCGCGTGTCGCGGCGTCGACCGCACGCGCCACGTTGCCCGCGACATCGCCGACCAGCAGATTGAGTTGGGCGAGTGCGACGCGCATTCAGGCCGTCGCGCGGTTCAGCCCAGCGCCTTCAACATCGCAGCGCCCATCTCTGCAGGCGAGCGAACGGTCGATACGCCGGCGGCCTCGAGCGCCGCGAACTTCTCAGCCGCCGTGCCCTTGCCACCCGAAATGATTGCACCCGCGTGACCCATGCGCTTACCCGGCGGCGCAGTGACGCCCGCGATGTACGCGACGACAGGCTTTTTGACCTCGGCCTTGATGAACTCCGCGGCCGCTTCCTCGTCCGTACCGCCGATTTCGCCGACCATGATGATGCCGTCCGTTTCTGGATCATCGTTGAACATCCGCAACACGTCGATGAAGCCGGTGCCGCGCACCGGGTCGCCGCCGATGCCGACGCAGGTCGACTGGCCCAGCCCGTTGTTCGTCGTCTGGAAGACCGCTTCGTAAGTCAGCGTGCCCGAACGCGACACGATGCCGACCCGACCGGGTTTGTGAATCTGGCCCGGCATGATGCCGATTTTGCACTCGCCCGGTGTGATCACGCCGGGGCAGTTTGGCCCGACCACGCGCGTGTCGGTCCCACGCAGCGCTGCTTTCACGCGGACCATGTCGAGTACCGGAATGCCTTCGGTGATGCACACCACGAGCGCGATACCCGCATCGGCGGCCTCGAGGATGGCATCGGCAGCATATGGTGCCGGCACGTAAATGACGCTCGCATCGGCGCCGGTGTCGCGCACGGCATCACGCACCGTGTCGAATACCGGAAGACCGAGGTGGGTCTCGCCGCCGCGGCCCGGTGTCACGCCACCGACCATTTTGGTGCCATACGCAAGCGCCTGCTCGGAATGGAACGTACCCTGCTTGCCGGTGAAGCCCTGGCAGATGACGCGCGTCTCTTTGCCGATCAGGATGCTCATCGCGCACCTCCCGCGGCAGCGACCGCTTTCTTCGCGGCGTCCGTCAAGTCATCAGCCGGAATGATGTCGAAACTGCTTTCAGCGAGGAGCTTCCGGCCCTGCTCGACGTTCGTACCTTCGAGACGAACGACAACGGGAATGGAGACACCGATTTCCTCGACGGCCGCAATAATGCCTTCCGCAATCATGTCGCAGCGCACGATGCCGCCGAAAATGTTGATCAGGATCGCGCGTACACCAGCGTTCGACAGGATCAATTTGAACGCCTCAGTGACGCGCTCCTTCGTCGCGCCGCCACCGACATCGAGAAAGTTCGCCGGTGCGCCGCCGTGTAATTTAATGATGTCCATCGTCGCCATCGCGAGACCAGCGCCATTCACCATGCACGCGATGTTGCCGTCGAGCGTCACGTAATTGAGATCGTGTTTCGCCGCTTCGCGCTCGGCCTCGTCTTCCTGGCTTGGGTCGCGAAGCTTCGCGAGTTCGCCCTGCCGGTACAGCGCGTTGCCGTCCAGATTCAGCTTGCCATCCAGCGGCATCAGGCTACCCTCGCCGGTCACGATTAACGGATTGATTTCGACCAGCGCGCAATCGCGCTCGACGAACATTTGGTAAAACGCACCAAGCAGCGCGCCGAATTCGCCGAACTGCTGCTTGTCGAGGCCAAGCCCAAAGCCCAACAAGCGCTCTTGGAAAGGTTGCAGTCCTGCCGCCGGGTCGACTTGCACGGAGAGAATCTTTTCCGGCGTCTTTTCCGCGACTTCCTCAATGTCCATTCCACCCTCGGTGGACGCCATGATGATGACCCGCTCCGCGCCTCGGTCAACGAGCAAGCTCAGGTACAACTCGCGGGCGATCTCCGATGCGGCTTCGACATACACGAGGTTTACGGGCAGACCTTCCGGCCCCGTCTGGTGAGTGACGAGCTGCGTGCCGAGCATCCCGCGGGTCGCTTCTGCGACCTCGTCGAGGTCCTTACAGAGCTTTACGCCGCCGCCCTTGCCGCGGCCGCCCGCATGGACCTGCGCCTTCACGACCCACTTCGTACCGCCGATACTGCGCGCGGCCGCGACGGCTTCGTCAGGCGATTTGGCGGGCTGCCCCTCGGGGACGGCGATGCCGTATTCAGAGAAGAGTTGTTTTGCCTGGTATTCGTGGAGGTTCATGGCATATCCGAGTGAACGAAAGCCCCGTATTGTACATTAACCACCATGAGCTCGACCGCCGCCCACGCTGCCGCGCTGCGCCCGCTGCGCTTGCTGAACCTCTATCGGGTGGTCGTTGCGGCCATCCTATACACACTGTTCGTGACCGGCGACACAACGCGCATGCTGGGCGCCTCGGCACCAGCACTGTTCCAGTGGGCCGCGCTCGGCTACCTCGCATTCGGTGTGGTCGCTGCATTGGCGGCAACGCTCCGCCGGCCAGCGCCGACAGTCCAGCTCTATGCATTGTTGTTGGTGGACATCGCGGCCATCACGCTCCTCACCTATGCGAGTGGCGGTGCCCGGTCCGGCCTAGGCGGCTTGTTGTTCGTACCCGTCGCCGCCGCGGGCCTGATGATGCCGCAGCGCTCGGCCGTGCTGTACGCGGCGATCGCGACCATCGCGCTGCTGGGATCGGAGGCTTACGCGCAGCTGACCGGCCTCGTGGTGGTGGGTGGCTACCCGCAGGCCGGCATTATCGGCATGATTCTGTTCACGACCGCGGTGCTCGGCTACGCGCTCGCAAACCGCGCGCGTGAGAGCGAGGCACTCGCAGCGCAGCGTGGGCTCGACCTTGCGGACCTCGCACAACTCAATGAGTACATCATCCAGCACCTCCAGACCGGCGTCATCGCCGTAGACGGCCAAGACCGAATTCGAATGTTGAACGCGTCGGCGACCGCGTTCCTCGGCGCGCGCGATGACTCCAGATATCTGCGACTTCGAGAGGTGTCCGCGCCGCTCGCGCAATGCCTGCGCGACTGGCGCGCCCGACCGTGGGATGAACCCCCGACACTCCCCGGCGCGGAGCCGGGCACGGTCTTGATTCCCCACCTCACGCCGCTCGGGCACGGGGCGGACGGCGGAATTCTCGTCTTTCTCGAGGATTCACGCGTGGTCGCGGAGCGGATGCAATCGATGAAGTTGGCCGCGCTCGGGCGGCTGACCGCGAGTATCGCGCATGAGATCCGCAATCCGCTCGGCGCAGTCAGCCATGCGGGCCAACTGCTCGCAGAGGCTGAAGGGCTCGACGAAGAGGAGCGTCGTCTCACGGAAATCATCGGCACGCAGACCGAGCGCGTGAACACGATTATCGAGACCGTTCTGCAGCTGTCGCGCCGCCAACAGACGCGACCGGAACTGCTTGAGCTCCCGCCGTGGTTGAACGATTTTGTCGATGAATTCACGCGCGAACATGCGCTTGCGCCCGGCGAGGCGGCATTGCGCATCGACGAGGCTCAGACCACCGTTCGCATGGACCCGTCACACCTGCAGCAAGTCCTGTCGAACCTCTGCGAAAACGCATTGCGACATACACCGGCGCGGCGCGGCGCGCGCGTTGAGCTCCGCATCGGTCGGACCGGCACCGGCGCCGCCTGCCTCGACGTGCTCGACCGCGGGCCGGGGGTCGACCCCGCGATCGCGCAACACATTTTTGAGCCGTTCTACAGCGCCAGCGCACAGGGCACGGGACTCGGCTTGTTCATCTCGCGTGAACTCTGCGAATGCAACCAGGCGCGGCTGTCCTACCGCCCACGCGCGGGGGGCGGCAGCTGTTTTCGGATAAGCTTCGCCGACGCTTCCCGCTGGGTGATTTAAATGGCTTCGACCGCCCTCATCATTGACGACGAACCCGATATCCGCGAACTCCTCGAGCTCACGCTCAAGCGTATGGGCATCGCGTCGGTGTCGGCGCCGACGAAGACCGCCGCGCTGGCGTTGCTCGCCGAACGCGAGTTCGACCTGTGCCTCACCGACATGCGGTTACCCGACGGCGATGGGCTCGAAATCGTTGAATGGATCCAGCAAAACATGGCAGGCCTGCCGGTGGCGGTGATTACCGCCCATGGCAACGTCGAGTCCGCGGTTCAAGCGCTAAAGGCCGGTGCGTTCGATTTCGTATCGAAACCGGTCGATCTCGCTGGGCTGCGCAAGCTCGTCGATGCTGCGCTGCGCATCGCCGGTGCGCACGATGTGCCACCCGCGGCGGCGCCGGTGCTGCTCGGAGAGTCCCAATCCATGCAGAATCTGCGCGCGCTTGCGGCAAAAGTCGCACGCAGTCAGGCGCCGGTCCATATTTGCGGCGAATCGGGCACCGGCAAAGAGCTCGTCGCACGCATGATTCACGAGACGGGCGCCCGACACGGCGCGCCGTTCGTCCCGGTGAACTGCGGCGCGATCCCAACCGAGCTCATGGAGTCCGAGTTTTTCGGCCACCGCAAAGGGAGCTTCACCGGCGCCGTCGCCGACAAGGATGGCCTCTTCCAGGCGGCCGAGGGCGGCACGCTCTTTCTCGACGAAGTCGCCGATCTGCCGCTGCCGATGCAGGTCAAGTTGCTGCGCGTGATTCAAGAGAAATCCGTGCGCCCCGTCGGCGCCGCCCACGAGCTGCCGGTCGACGTCCGCATTTTATCGGCGACGCACCGCGATCTTGCAGCACTCGTCGCACGCGGTGCGTTTCGCGAGGACTTGTTCTACCGCGTCAACGTCATCGAGTTGCGCGTGCCGCCGTTGCGCGAGCGGCCCGCCGACATCCCCGCGCTCGCGGCGCACATTCTGGGCAGACAGGCACGAGACCTCGGCCTCACCCCGGTCACGCTCGCGCCGGACGCGCTCGAGTTGCTGTGCGCGTATCCGTTCCCCGGCAACGTGCGCGAACTTGAGAACATCCTCGAGCGTGCGCTGACCCTCGCCGAGGGCGGCACCATCCACGCCGAAGACATCGTCCTACGGTCGACCGGCCCCACCGTGGCGGAGGGCGGAACGCTCGACGACGAGGTCGACCAACTCCAGCGCGAGCGCATCGAGCGCGCGCTGGAGGCCACCCGGTGGAATAAGACCGCCGCCGCAAAGCAGCTGGGCATGACGTTCCGCCAGCTGCGGTACCGACTGAAGAAGCTCGGCCTCGACTGACACGATTTGTCACTATTTGACAATTTATGTCACGCGGGCCAAGGAATTTCCGAGTCAAACTCAGGGATTGTCCGGTGGCACGGCCCTTGCATAGTATTCCGTACCGAGCGGCAACAAGACCGCGGTAATCCCGACTAACACGGAGAACACCAAATGACACAGCTTCAGAAGGGTTTTACGCTTATCGAACTGATGATCGTGGTTGCGATCATCGGCATTCTGGCGGCCGTCGCGATTCCGGCCTATCAGGACTACATCACCCGCGC
>CAYODZ010000035.1:0-5374 GCA_964402835.1 uncultured Gammaproteobacteria bacterium
ACCGGCCTGCAGCATCTCGCGCTGGCTCTCGTAGCCGGTACCACCGTAGACGAGGCCGAGCTTGAAACCTGTGTGCTTGCCGAGCGATTCGGCATCACGCCAGATTTGGATTGCGAGTTCGCGCGTCGGCGCGAGCACCAGCGCACGCGGTTGCGTCGGCGTCCTCGATTCGGCGGGCGGATTGGTGAGCAGGTTCTGGAACAGCGCGAGCAGGAATGCCGCGGTTTTGCCGGTACCGGTCTGCGCCTGACCCGCGACGTCACCGCCGGCGAGCGCGATCGGGAGGGTCTTTTCCTGGATCGGCGTACACTGCGAAAAACCCGTTTCTTCAATACCTTGCATGAGCTCAGGCCGGAGGCCGAGCGCGTCGAATCGGGTATCTGTTAAATGCTTGTCTGTCATGAATGCTTGAATTGTTCCGGGAACTAGGATGAAATACGGGCTAACGATTATTCCGGACCAGCGCTCGGGGCTCCGCCCAGTTGCGCTTCCACTCGAAGAAACCGCTTAGAACCGCCAGCCAGCAGGGATGTTGTGCCTGAATCATTGGGGCACATCATACACCCTGATTCCGAGACCCTGTATCCGCTGCCGGCCAAGCCAGATGGAGAACAAGAATAGTGAGCGACAAAATCGTACACACGAGCGACCAGGCATTTGAAACGGATGTCCTGAACGCCGACGCACCCGTGCTGGTCGACTACTGGGCCGAATGGTGCGGACCCTGCAAGATGATCGCGCCGATTCTTGATGAGATCGCGAACGACTATGACGGCAAAGTTAAAGTCGTGAAGCTGAACATCGACGAGAACCCCCAGACGCCCCCGCGCTACGGCATTCGAGGCATCCCGACGCTGATGATCTTCAAGGGCGGCAACGTCGAAGCGACCAAGGTTGGGGCCGTTACCAAGTCGCAGCTCGCCGCATTCCTGGATACGAACATATAAAAACTAAAGACAACCCGGTGCGCGTCGGCGGCGCGCACCGGCAAGCCAACCCCACCGCCTCCCTTCCCGAGAAGAAACTGACACCAATGAACCTGACCGAACTCAAGAAGAAATCCGCGGCCGAAGTCATCAAAATCGCGGGTGAAATGGGGGTCGAGGGCATCGCCCGGTCCCGCAAACAAGACGTCATCTTCGCGCTGCTCAAAGCACACGCGAAAGGCGGCGAGGACATATTCGGGGACGGCGTCCTCGAGATTCTGCAGGACGGCTTCGGTTTCTTAAGGTCGGCCGACAGTTCGTACCTCGCGGGTCCCGACGACATTTATGTGTCGCCGAGCCAGATTCGTCGCTTCAACCTGCGAACCGGCGACACGGTCAGCGGCAAGATCCGGCCGCCCAAAGATGGCGAGCGCTACTTCGCGCTGTTGAAAGTCAGCGAGATCAACTACGACTCGCCCGAGAACGCCAAGAACAAGGTCCTGTTCGAGAACCTGACGCCGCTGTTCCCGAAAGAGCGCTTCAAGCTCGAGCAGGGCAACGGCAGCACCGAAGACATCACCGCGCGCGTAATCGACCTGGTGTCGCCGATCGGCAAGGGCCAGCGCGGCCTGATCGTCTCGCCGCCGAAAGCCGGTAAGACGATGATCCTGCAGAACATCGCGCAGTCGATCGCCTACAACTACCCCGAGGTCTACCTGATCGTGCTGCTCATCGACGAGCGGCCCGAGGAAGTGACCGAGATGAGCCGCTCCGTGCGCGGCGAAGTCGTGTCGTCGACCTTCGACGAACCGGCGAGCCGCCACGTGCAAGTCGCCGAGATGGTCATCGAAAAGGCGAAGCGCCTCGTTGAGCACAAGAAGGACGTCGTGATTCTGCTCGATTCGATCACGCGCCTCGGCCGTGCGTACAACACCGTGGTGCCGTCGTCGGGCAAGGTGCTGACGGGTGGCGTCGACGCGAACGCGTTGCAGCGCCCGAAGCGCTTCTTCGGCGCCGCGCGCAACATCGAGGAGGGCGGCAGCCTGACCATCCTCGCCACCGCGCTCGTCGACACCGGCTCGCGCATGGACGACGTCATTTATGAAGAGTTCAAGGGCACCGGCAACATGGAAGTGCACCTCGACCGCCGCATCTCCGAGAAGCGCATCTTCCCGGCCATCCACATCAACCGCTCCGGCACGCGCCGTGAAGAGCTCTTGATGCCGGAAGGCGAACTCGCGAAAGTCTGGATCCTGCGCAAGCTGCTGCACTCGATGGACGAGCTGGCCGCGATGGAATTCCTGATGGACAAGATGAAGGACACGAAGACGAACTCCGAGTTCTTCGACTCCATGCGCCGCTAGTTTTCCCGCGCCACCGCGCGAAAACCGATGTCTCTGCGGTAATCCACCCCGTCCCACCGGATTGGCTTTGCCAACGCATACGCGCGCTGCTGCGCGGCCTGAACGGTGTCTCCGAGGCCGACCGCACACAGCACGCGTCCGCCGGCCGTGATGACGGCATCGCCATCCAATGCAGTGCCGGCATGGAATACCTTGCCGTCGGCCGTCTCCGACGGAATCCCGGTGATTGCCGCGCCCTTGCTGCTGCCGGCCGGGTAGTTGCCCGCCGCTAGCACCACGCCGAGCGCTGCGCGCGGGTCCCACTGTGCATCGACCCCGTTGAGCTTCCCATCCAGTGCCGCGTCAATCAGATCCACTAGGTCCGACTTCAGCCGCATCAGCACCGGCTGTGTCTCGGGATCTCCGAAGCGGCAGTTGAACTCGATCACGCGCGGCGCGCCGTCGGCGTCGATCATCAGGCCCGCATACAGGAACCCCGTGTAGTCGATACCTTCGGCTGCGAGACCATGCACGGTCGGCTCGATGACCTCGCGCATCACGCGCGCGTGCACCTCTGGCGTAACGACCGGTGCGGGCGAATACGCGCCCATGCCGCCCGTGTTCGGGCCTTCGTCGCCGTCGAAGCGGCGCTTGTGGTCCTGGGACGACGCGAGCGGTAGCGCGACGCCACCACCGACGATGCAGATGAAACTCGCTTCCTCGCCGGTGAGGAACTCCTCGACTACTACGCGGTGGCCGGCGTCCCCGAACGCGTTGCCTGACAGCATGTCTTTGACCGCAGCCTCGGCTTCGTCGGTCGATTCCGCGACGACCACGCCCTTGCCGGCCGCGAGGCCGTCGGCCTTCACGACCACGGGTGCGCCGAGCTCACGAATCAGCGCGACGGCCGGCTCGATCTCGGTGAACGCGCCGTAGCGTGCCGTCGGGATGTTGTGCCGATGCAGGAAGTCCTTCGCGAACGCTTTTGAGCCCTCGAGCTGCGCGGCCGCCGCCGTCGGCCCGAAAATGCGTAGGCCCGCGTCGCGGAATCGGTCGACGACACCGGCGACCAGCGGTTGTTCGGGTCCGACAATCGTGAGGTTGATGCGCTCGCGCTTCGCGAGTGCGAGCAGGCCGTCGAGGTCGTCGGCCTTCACGGCGACATTCGTGACTTTCGGCTCGGAGGCGGTCCCGGCGTTGCCCGGCGCGACCAGCACACGGTCGACGCGGTTCGACTGCGCGATTTTCCACGCGAGCGCGTGTTCGCGACCACCGCCGCCGATGATCAATACCTTCATTGCCACCACGCACGATACTCGCCGTGCAGCGCCATCTCGTCGACGGCTTGCTCGATCAGCGAGGGGTCGGCGCGCCACGCGTCGTACCGTGCCTCGGTCAACTTGCTGAAGTCGGCGCGTTGTTGCCGGACCGTTTCGATTCGCTGACGTTCCTGCGGGGTCACATCGGGTACACGCCGAAGCACGCCCGCGGCGAATACCGCACCCGCCATGCTGGACGGCTTGTCGATCATTTGGTTGGCGACTTTGCGGCAAAGGTGCAGCAGGCGAGCATCGGATTGCATTTCGCGGCAAAGAATGACGATGCCTGACTCGATGCCGACAGTCGCGGCAGCAATGCCGCTCGCACGGTCGAAGACGACGAGTTCGCTGAAGCTGCGTCCCGAGGGTGCCTGCCGGTGCAGCGCCCGGTAGTAAGCTTTGACCGCCTTACCGAAATAGCCGTCGTGATAGGGGCGGGCCGCTGCCTCTTCGAGCGCATCGATCACGCCCTCGAGGTCGCCGCTGACCGAGCGCTGCGCGGCAATCGCAATCCACGGAGCGCCATTCTCCGGATCCGCGGCCGCGAGCCGTTCGAACCAATCGTGGTCGGCACACACGGCCTGCTTGATACGAAATCCCTGGCAAAAGTCGTTCGCTTGCGTGAGGACAATTGGATCATTGGGAGCAAAGTGCAACGCGCGCTCGAGAAAATGGGCGCGTCGCGCTTCGTCGGTCGACCAGACCGCGCCGAGAAGCAGGGTGTGCGGATCGTCGGAACCGACGGCGCCTTTGGGTAGCCTCGCGTCGATGAAATTAGCGGTCGCCTGCTGCTCGGGCGTGTAATCGGACGCTAGGCTGGTCGCGGAAGCGAGGGCCATCGCGGCGCAGAGCGCCGCTCCCACCTGTCGGGTCAAGCGCATGACAACTCCATTCGCGGCGCGAAGGCGCCGCTCCCACAACGGATTCTAACTAATGGCGGAAATGCCTGATGCCGGTGAAGACCATCGCGAGGCCGTGCTCGTCGGCCGCGGCGATGACTTCGGCGTCGCGCTGTGAGCCACCGGGCTGGATGACCGCTTTGATGCCGGCCTCGGCCGCTGCGTCGATGCCGTCGCGGAACGGGAAGAACGCGTCCGACGCCATCACGGAGCCTTGGACCTCGAGACCCTCGTCGGCGGCCTTGATGCCCGCGATGCGTGCGCTGTACACGCGGCTCATCTGGCCCGCGCCCACACCGATGGTGGTGAGGTCACGGCAATACACAATCGCGTTGGATTTCACGAACTTGGCGACGCGCCACGCGAACAGCAGGTCGCGCAGTTCGTCGGCCGTCGGCTGTCGTTTCGTGACCACCTTGAGGTCCGATTTGCCGATCGCCGCGAGGTCGCGGTCCTGAACCAGCATGCCGCCGGTCACGCGCCGGTAGTCGAGCGAAGGAACACGGTGCATCGGCCACTGGCCGCAGACGAGCAGGCGCACGTTCTTCTTTGCGGCGACCACCGTGCGTGCGTCGGGCGTCGCGTCAGGCGCGATGATGACCTCGACGAACTGCCGGTCGACAATCGCCGACGCGGTGTCGGCGTCGAGCGGGCGGTTGAATGCGATGATGCCGCCGAATGCGGAAGTCGGGTCGGTCTTGTACGCCCGCTCGTACGCATCGAGCTGCGTGCCGGCGACGGCGACGCCGCACGGGTTCGCGTGTTTCACGATCACGCACGCAGGCTCGTCAAACTGCTTCACGCACTCGAGCGCGGCGTCCGCATCCGCGATGTTGTTGAACGAGAGTTCCTTGCCCTGCAACTGTGTCGCGGTCGCGATACCGGGC
>CAYODZ010000036.1:0-3571 GCA_964402835.1 uncultured Gammaproteobacteria bacterium
ATCGGTCGTGTCGCGCGGCGCATCTGGGCGCGCGCGATGCGCGAACGGTACGGCGCGGGTCCACGCAGCCAGATGCTGAAGTACCACATCCAGACCTCGGGTCGTTCGCTGCACGCGCAGGAAATCCAATTCAACGACATCCGTACGACGCTGCAGGCGCTATACGCGCTGTACGACAACTGCAACAGCCTGCACACGAATGCGTACGACGAAGCCATCACGACCCCGACCGAGGCATCGGTGCGGCGCGCGCTCGCGATTCAGCTCATCATCAACCGCGAACTTGGGCTGAACAAGAACGAGAACCCACTTCAGGGCGCGTTCATCATCGAAGAACTTACGGATCTTGTCGAAGAGGCGGTCTACCAGGAATTCGAGCGCATCTCCGAGCGCGGCGGCGTGCTTGGCGCGATGGAGACCATGTACCAGCGCGGCAAAATCCAGGAAGAGAGCCTCCATTACGAGGCGCTCAAACACGATGGCCGCCTGCCGATCGTCGGCGTGAATACCTTCCAAGCACATGATGCGCCAGAGAAAGAAGAAGGCGGCGCGGTCGAACTGATTCGTTCGACCGAGGACGAGAAGCGACAGCAAATCGACAACATCCGCGCGTTTCATGCGCGCCACACCGACGAAGCGTCGCAGGCTCTCGCGAAATTGCAGCAGGTCGCCCGGACTGGCGGCAACGTATTCGAAGAATTGATCGAGACCGTGAAAGTCTGCTCGCTCGGCCAGATTTCGAACGCGCTGTATGCCGTCGGCGGCCGCTATCGCCGCAACATGTAATCAACCAGGAATTGAAATGACCGAGAATGAGAATCAAGCGCCGCTATCAGAAGCGGAGCAACTGGCCGCCTACGAAGCGTGGCTGAAAAAAGAACTGGACAGCCACGTCACGCACTTGTTCAAGCACGGCGTTATCGAGGGCAAAGTGCAGGTCGGCGTCATGTGGGCTTTGCCGGGGCGTCTCTGCATCGGCATGGTCGTGTCAACGACGGATAAGTCGAAAGCGTTCTGGGTGATCTCTGGCGATGTGCCGACGGATCATCTTGCGCTGAAGCAAGCGACCAGCGCGCGCGAGGCTGCGAAGCATTTCGCGATGAAGTGGCAGCTGCAAGCGGCGCGTCTTGTGGAGTCGCAGTCCGTGGGTCGCAGCGATGACGACCCGAAACTCTGGAACGAAACCGGCAGCACGTTGACGCGCAAGGCTGAGGCGCTATACGCGCTCGCGGAAGACGATACGCACTGGCAGCCGGTCAGCGCGCAGTAATCGTCCAACCGATCAGGTAGTCCCCTTCGCAAAGCGCGTCTGCCGTAGCGGTGCGCCCGCCGCGCTCGAACAGATCGCACAGCGCTTGGGCCGCGTCATCGTCAAGCGCCGCGTCGCAGAGTTCAGCAGAACGCACGCGCGCATCCCGCGCGGCCGCGACCCACTGTTCCAGCATCGCGGTCGCCGCATCGGCGCCGCGACGACCCGCGGTGTCGAGCACTGCTCGGACCAAACCGGCGGCATCGTGTAGCGCGTCTGGCACCGGCGAATGTTGTGCGCGCTCGACCATTCGTGCCATCGCTGCATTGAACCGGTCCGATGCGCGCTGCCCGTCGTCGGACGTCGGCTGCGACAGGAACGGCGCAAACGAACCGACCGTGGCGACCACCGAATCTTCGGCAAGGAGCCAGTCGATGTGCGCGACTTCCTCGCGCGCGACGTCCACGAGCCGCGACTGCGCGTGATGGCACACCAGCGCGATTATGCCGTGTGGTGTGAGCACGCGTAACGCTTCCGCGGCGGCAGCTTTCGTGTCCGCGTATTCGAAACCGTATTGGCTGACAACCCGGTCAAAATACGCATCTGGAAAGGGCAGCGATTCCATCCGCACGCCCGCGTGAAACGCGATGCGGGTTTGCGCCTCCGCCGGCGCGCTCGTTAGCCACGGCGGCCGCGGTTCGGCGAGATCCACCGCGTCGATGCGCGGCAGCTTTTCGACGCCGAGCGTCGCGAGCGCGAGCGCGGGTAACGGGCCGTTTCCGGTGCCAAGGTCGAGTAGGCGCTTATCGGCATCGAGCCCCTCGAACTGCGTCCGCCAGAACGCCGCGATGGCGCCACCGTAATTGCCGTCGTATGAGCCGACGCACGAATGCAGCGCGCCGCTCTGCCAATAGCGCGTCCACGCTTGCTGTCGCTCGGAAGTCCCCATTCCGCAAGGATACCGCGGTCGGCCATCAACTTTTGATTTCGGCGACGAGCCAAGCGAGGTGCCCGCCGCCGTGATCGCGCTGGTGGCCCGACCATCGCGGCGCGAAGGCGCCGCTCCTACATTTGAATTGGCAGCGGTTCGAGCCGCCGGCAGGCGGCCTTTAACAAGTACGCGGCGTGGCGGCTTGCGAGTGCAGATTTAGCAGGCCCGCGCGGAGCGCGAAGGAAGTCAAAGACCGCGTCTTTGACGACCGTGGAGCGGTGCCGGCAGGCATCCGCGACTCAAAAAAAAGGGGCCCCGAAGGGCCCCTTTCCAACCACAAGACCGAAGTCTTAGAAGGTTTGGGTGTAGCGGATGTACGGCACACGGCCATACGGATCGTACAGCGAGGTGTCGAAACCACGTGCCAACGAACCATCCAGCGGCGGTGCTTTGTCGCCGAGGTTGTCAACGCCGACCGTCAGGCGACCATTCCACGGAGCGTGGTAGTTCACCTGGAGGTCATGCGTCGTCCACGAGGACGTGGTGCCGTTGCCGGCCGCGTTCTCGGTGCTCGCGATGTAGCTGGTGTTCAGGACGACCTGGAAGTCACCATAGCTCCATGCGTTGCCGAGGTTGACGCGCATATCAGGAACACCCGATGTGCCGACGAAGTCGGAGCCACCGTCCTGCGTGTAATCCAACACGTAGCCGACCTGCAACTGGCTCTGAAGGGTACCCATCGCGCCGAAGGCGAAATTGGTACGTACATTCAGATCCACGCCGCTGGTTTCCAGATTACCGCGGTTCACGAAGCCACGCTGACCGCCGATGATTCGGCCGGTTGCGGGGTCACGTGCGATACCGAGGCCCAGAGACGCGTCGCCCGTAAAGCCCGGCACGAACGGTGCCGTTGGGAGTGCGCTGACGCCCGGGGGACATACGGCATTGCCGGCCAAGCAGTTGATGATGGTGCCCAACGTGATGCCCGAGATGCGGTTGTCGATCTTGATGTTGTAGTAATCAAGCGACAGGTTCACCCACTCGGCTGCATCCCATGCACCGCCAATCGAGAACTGCTTCGACTGCTCAGAACCCAGATTCGGGTTCGCGATCACGTACATCGTGACCTGCGGACTCTGAGCATTACCCATGGCGTTGTAGCACGTGCCATCGTCGAACGTCAGACCGAGCGCGACACAGGTCGCTTCGTCCGTGGTGAAGTCAGCGGACGATGACGGTGACAGACTCAGCAGGTCGAGCGTCGGAGCCGCGAAGCCTTCGCCGTACGATGCGCGCAGGGTCACGTTGTCCATCGGCTGATAACGCGCCGAAATCTTCGGCGAGAAATCGCTACCGTAGTCGCTGTAGTCGTCATGACGACCGGCAATCGA
>CAYODZ010000037.1:0-38047 GCA_964402835.1 uncultured Gammaproteobacteria bacterium
CATCGCCTCTCCAATCGTCGGTTTTGCTAGAATGTGCGGCCCGTGCGTGATTCTACCTGACGGAGTTTGCCCCTTGACCATATCAGCGAAGTTCGAGATCGAGTACCTGCAATACCTTGATCCCGATGGAAAAGCGGCCTCGAAGCTGCCTAAATTTACCGGCGACCGCGACGCGATGCTCGCGATGTACCGATTGATGTCGACCGTCAGGGTCTTCGACAAGAAGGCGATTGCGCTCCAGCGCACCGGCCAGCTCGGCACGTACGCATCATGCCTTGGCCACGAGGCGACCCATGTCGCGATCGGCGCGGCGATGAAACCCGAGGACGCGTTCTTTCCGATGTATCGGGAGTACGGCGCGCAATTCGCGCGCGGCGTGAAAATGGAAGAAGTGCTGCTGTTCTGGGGTGGCGACGAGCGCGGCAACAATTTCTCCGGCCCGAAGCATGATTTCCCGTGGTGCGTACCCATCGCGACCCAATTCCATCACGCGGCCGGCGCGGCGATGGCGTTCAAGTACCGGAACGAGAAGCGCGTCGCCGTTTCGGTGATTGGCGACGGCGGCACCTCTCAGGGTGACTTCTACGAGTCGCTGAACGCAGCCGGTGCGTGGAACCTCCCGGTTGTGTTCGTCGTCGCGAACAACAAGTGGGCGATTTCCGTTCCCCTCGAACTCCAGACCTCGTGTGAGACGCTCGCGCAGAAGGCCATTTCGGGCGGTTTCCAAGGCCTGCAGGTCGACGGCAACGACATCATCGCGATGCGCGATGCGATGGACACTGCGCTTGCCAAGGCGCGCAAGGGTGGTGGCCCGACGCTGATCGAGGCAATGACCTATCGCCTGTCCGACCACACGACCGCCGACGATGCGCGGCGTTACCGGAAAGAAGAGGAAGTGCGTGAAGCCGAGCTCAAAGAGCCGCTGATTCGCATCCGCAAATGGCTGATGGACAAGAAATGGTGGTCGCAGAAAGACGAGGACGCGCTGCTCGAAGAAGCCGCCGCACAAGTCGATGAAGCCGTGAAGGTCTACCTCGCGAGCGGCAAGCCACCGGTCGAGTCGATGTTCGACCACCTGTTCGAGAACATGCCTGATTCCCTCGCGGAACAACGCGAAATCGCGATCGCGGAGGCCAAGAACCATGGCTAACGTGACCCTGATTGATGCGCTGAACATGGCGATGGCGTGGGAGATGGCGCACGACGATAGCGTCGTCGTGCTCGGCGAGGACGTCGGTATCAACGGCGGTGTATTCCGCGCGACCGCCGGCCTGCAGGAACGCTTCGGCAAGGAGCGCGTAATGGACACGCCGCTCGCCGAAGCGCTGATTGCGGGTGTTTCGATCGGCATGGCGGCCCAAGGCATGAAGCCGATTGCCGAAATCCAGTTCTCCGGCTTCATCTACCCGACCGTCGATCAGATGATCAATCACGCGGGTCGGTTGCGCAGCCGCACGCGGGGCCGTCTCAACGTACCGATGGTGCTGCGCGCGCCTTCGGGCGGCGGTATCCACGCACCCGAGCACCATTCGGAGTCGAACGAGGCGATGTTCGCACACATGCCGGGCATCCGCGTCGTGATTCCGTCATCGCCCGCGCGTGCGTACGGGCTGCTGCTCGCATCGATCCGCGATCCGGACCCCGTCGTGTTCCTCGAGCCGACGCGCATGTACCGCATGAACAAACAGAGCGTCGAGGACAACGGTGAGGCGCTGCCGCTCGACACCTGCTTCATCCTGAAGGAAGGCACTGACGTCACGCTCGTCAGCTGGGGTGCGATGATTTTCGAGACCCTGCAGGCCGCGAAGAAGCTCGAGGAAGACGGCATCAGCTGCGAGGTCATAGACCTCGCGACCATCAGTCCGATTGATGCAGAGACCATCCTCGAGTCGGTCGAAAAGACCGGCCGACTCGTCATCATCCACGAAGCGCCGTTGAGTTGTGGCGTAGGCGCCGAAGTCGCTGCGATTGTCGCGGACAAGGGCTTGTTCTACCTGCACGCGCCCATCCAGCGTGTGACCGGCTACGACGCGATCATGCCGTTGTTCAAACTCGAGCACGACTACATGCCGAGCGTGAACCGCATCACCGGTGCCATCCGCAAGACGTTGGAGGATTGACCGCATGAAGACCTTCAAACTGCCCGACCTCGGCGAGGGCCTGCCCGAAGCCGAAATCGTCACTTGGCACGTCAAGGAAGGCGATACGGTCAAAGTCGACCAACCGCTCGTGTCGGTCGAAACCGCGAAGGCCGTTGTCGATGTGCCTTCGCCCTACACCGGCAAGATTGCAAAACTCCACGGCGCCGAAGGCGATGTGATTCCAACGCATGCCCCGCTTGTCGATTTCGACCTTGACGGCGACGCGCCCAAGGCGGAGTCAACGCTCGCGGACACGCCGGATCCCGAAACTGCGCCGACTGAGCCGGTCAAAGAGGACAGCGGGACCGTGGTCGGCAACATGCCGACCTCCGACGACATGCTCGAGGAAACGGCCATCATCGGGCGCCGTCGCAAGGACAAGGCGCCGGTGAAGGCTGCGCCGTCCGCGCGGGCGCTCGCGAAGGAACTGGGTGTCGATATCGCCGGCTGCGCGCCAAGCGGTCGCAGCGGTGTCGTAACGGCGAAGGACGTTCGAGCGGCCGCCAATGCGCCGCGCCAGTCGCAGGGGCGCGCGCCGGCAACGCCGGCATGGACGGCACCCGCGCGCCGCACCGACATCGCCTATGGCTCGCCCGAGAAGCTACGCGGGCCCCGGCGCGCGATGCACCAAAGCATGAGCGCCTCTCGCGATTCAGTGATGCCGTGCACGTTGTTCGATGATGCGGACATTCACGCGTGGATGCCGGGCCAAGACATCACGGCGCGCGTCATTCGCTCAATCGTCGCAGGCTGCCGCGCCGAGCCTGGCTTGAACGCGTGGTTCGATAGCGACGCGCAAACCCGGACGCTACACGAGCACGTCGACCTTGCGATGGCCGTCGACACGCCGGACGGTCTCATCGTTCCGGTGCTGCGCGGCGTCGATACGCTCGACGCGGGCGGTCTGCGCAGCGCCATCAATGAGGTCAAGGTCTCGACCCGTGACCGTACCGTGACCCCGGCCCAGATGAAGGACCCGACCATCACCCTGTCCAATTTCGGGATGATGGCGGGGCGATACGCGACACCCGTCGTGGTGCCGCCCCAGGTCACGATTGTCGGCACCGGCGGTATCCGCCACGATGTCGTCCCGGTTCTTGGCGGCATCGAGACCCACAAGCGCATTCCGCTCTCGCTGACCTTCGACCATCGGTGCATTACTGGGGGCGAAGCGTGCCGTTTTCTGGCCGCAATGATTGCTGATTTGCAGCGGGCTTTTTAAATAAAAATAACGGGGTAGAATACGCGGCCATGCCCGCGAAATCGCACGATCCGAAAGCCACCTTGCTGAATGAGGTGGTGGCCCAGCTGGACCCTTCATTGCCTGACGATGATCGGTCGATGTGTGAGGATTTCATCCGTAAGTACTACCGCGCCGTTGCCACGGACGACCTGGTCGAGCGCGGCCCTCAGGAACTCTTCCACTCTGCCGTTGGGCACTGGTCATTTGCGACCAAGCGGAAACGTAAAACGCCGAACGTCCGCGTTTTCAACCCAGACCTGAAACGCGACGGCTGGGAATCGACACACACCATCGTCGAACTTGTGAACGACGACATGCCGTTCCTCGTCGATTCGCTCGGCATGGTGATGAATCGACACGGGCTGATGGTGCACCTGACCATCCATCCGATTTTCTACGTCGCACGCGACAAGACCGGAAAGTTCACCGGTGTGTTCAACGCAAGCGAACCGGACGACGGCACAAGCGCCGAGTCGTTCATGCACATCGAGATCGACCGGCAGACCGAACCTGAAGTCCTTGAATCCCTTGAGCAGGACATCCGCAAGACGCTGGCCGACGTCCGCGCTTCCGTCGAAGACTGGAAAGCGATGCGCGCGCGCTGCCATGAAGTGCGCGAAGCGCTCGATACTGACCCACCGCCACTGAAAGCTCAGGAAATCGAGGTCGGCAAGCGCTTTCTTGAGTGGCTTGAGAACGACCATTTCACATTCCTAGGTGTGCGCGACTACGAACTCGTCACCGAAAACGACGAGTACATCCTCAAAGTCGTTCCAGACACCGGCCTCGGCATTCTGCGCAGCACCGCAAATCCCGGGCAGCCCAGCTTCAACGTGCTGCCGAAGGAAATCCGTGCGCGTGCGCGTGCGCTCGAATTACTGATCATTACGAAAGCGAACTCGGTCGCCACGGTACACCGGCCCGGATACCTCGATTACATCGGCGTAAAGCGCTTCGACAAGGACGGCAAGGTCTGCGGCGAGACACGCTTCCTCGGGTTGTTTACGTCGAGCGCATACAACAAGAGCCCACGCGACATCCCGCTGCTCAAGCAGAAGGTCCAGCAGGTGATGGAGCGTGCGGGTATGCCGGCGGCGAGCCACTCCGGCAAAGCGCTCATGAACATCCTTGAGACATTCCCGCGCGACGAGTTGTTCCAAGCCTCGGTCAGCGAGCTGTTCGATATCGCAATCGGCATCCTTCAACTGCAGGAACGCCAACGCACGCGTCTCTTCATGCGTCGCGACGCGTTCGGTCGGTTCTGGTCGTGCTTGGTGTTCGTTCCTCGCGACCGTTATAACACCCAGATTCGCGAGCGTATCCAAGCGGTACTGATGGATGCGCTGAAGGGTGAATCGATTGAGTCGCAGCCGCGTCTATCGGAATCGGCGCTCGCACGCCTCCACGCCGTCGTACACACGAAGCCGGGCCGCCCGGCGAAATTCGACCACCGCGAAATCGAAGAGCAGCTTGTCATCGCCGTGCGTTCGTGGCACGACGAACTGCGCGACGCATTGATCGAGAAGTTCGGCGAAGAGCATGGCCTGCAGCTATTTAGGGAGTACGGTGAGTATTTCCCGCCCGCGTATGTTGACGACGTCACGCCGAAGGCCGCGGCATTCGACGTCGAGCGGCTCGACCGGCTGAAAGCCGATCTCGAGTTGCCGCAATCGTTATACAAGCCGCAGAAAAGCCCGGAGGGGATGCTGCGCTTCAAGATATTCCGCAATGATTCGCCGATTCCGCTCTCTGACGCGTTGCCGATGCTCGAACATATGGGATTGCGCGTGATCAGCGAGCGGCCCTATGAAGTCGACCTACCCGATCGCACGCTCTGGATTCAAGATTTCGACATGGGCTATAGCGGTAATCGGCCGCTCGAAGAAATCCGCGATATTTTCCAAGAATCGTTCTACCGCATTTGGCGCGGCGACGCCGAGAACGACAGCTTCAACCGGCTGGTACTCGCGGCGAAACTCTCCTGGCGGCAGACAACGGTGTTGCGCGCGTACTGTAAGTACCTGCTTCAGACGGGCCTACCGTTCTCACAGCAGTACATGGAACAAACGCTGTCGGCGAACGCCGGTATCGCTGCGATGCTCGTAGACCTGTTCGAGGCGCGTTTCGATCCGTCAAATCGGAGCGAAGCCGACAAACGCGCCTCTCGCTGCATCCGCGATATCGAGGGCGCGCTCGAGTCGGTTGCGAGCCTCGACGAAGACCGCATCCTGCGCGGGTTCTACGGCGTCGTGATGGCGACCTTGCGAACGAACTTTTACCAGATGGCCGACGATGGCGAGCCAAAGCCGTATGTGTCGTTCAAGTTCGACCCGTCGCGCATCCCCGAACTGCCCTTGCCGCGTCCGATGTTCGAAATCTGGGTGTACTCGCCACGGGTCGAGGGTGTACACCTGCGTGGCGGCAAGGTCGCCCGCGGCGGATTGCGCTGGTCGGATCGACGAGAGGATTTCCGGACCGAGGTGCTCGGTCTGATGAAAGCGCAGACGGTCAAGAACACCCTCATCGTCCCGGTTGGCGCGAAAGGCGGCTTCGTGATGAAGCGCCCGCCGCAGAGCGAGAGTCGAGAGGCGGTGATGGAGGAAGTTGTCGCCTGCTACAGCACCTTCATCCGCGGCATGCTCGATATCACCGACAACCTCGTCGACGACAAGGTCGTACCGCCGGTGGACGTGCTCCGACACGACGAAGATGATCCGTACCTTGTCGTCGCCGCCGACAAAGGCACGGCGACTTTCTCGGACATCGCGAACGCGATTTCGACGGAGTACAGCTTCTGGCTCGGCGACGCATTCGCGTCGGGCGGCTCGAACGGCTACGACCACAAGAAGATGGGTATCACCGCGCGAGGCGCGTGGGAGTCCGTTAAGCGCCACTTCCGCGAGCTTGGCCTCGATACCCAAACAACCGATTTCACGGTCGTCGGCATCGGCGACATGTCCGGTGACGTGTTCGGCAATGGCATGCTGTTGTCGCGTCACATCCGCCTGAAGGCGGCGTTCGACCACCGCCATATCTTCCTGGATCCGAACCCGGATGCGGCATCGAGCTATGTGGAGCGCGAACGGCTGTTCAACCTTCCCCGCTCCAGTTGGGCCGATTACGACGTCTCGTTACTGTCGAAAGGCGGTATGGTCGTCGCGCGCAGCGCGAAGTCCATTCGCCTCTCCGACGAAGTGGCGGCTTGGCTCTCGCTGGATGCAGGCGCCTCGCTCACGCCGCAAGAACTGATTCGCGAGCTACTGGCCGCGCCGGTCGACCTGCTCTGGAACGGCGGCATCGGCACTTATGTGAAGTCAGCTGATGAGTCGAACGCGGATGTCGGCGACCGCGCGAATGACGCGATTCGCGTGAACGGTAAGAATTTGCGCGCACGGGTGGTCGGCGAAGGTGGCAACCTCGGCTGCACGCAGCGCGGGCGCGTTGAATACGCGCTGAACGGCGGGCGTATCAACACCGACTTCATCGACAACTCAGCCGGTGTCGATTGCTCTGACCATGAGGTCAACATCAAGATTCTGTTCAACGCGATCGCGCGCGACAAGCGCCTGAGCACGACGCGCCGAAACAAGATGCTCGCTGCGATGACCGACGAAGTGGGCGACCTCGTGCTGCGTGACAACTACATGCAGACGCAAGCGATCACGATCGTCGAAGAGCACGCGCCGAACCGCATCGAAGAGCACGCGTACTTGATTCGTCAGCTCGAGCGCAGTGGCCGCCTGAACCGAGCGCTCGAGTTCCTGCCGACGGACGATGACATCGCGCAGCGGCGCGCAGCGGGCCGTGGATTGACGCGACCGGAGATTTCTATTCTGCTCGCGTATGCAAAGATCACCATCTATGAAGCGCTGCTCGGTTCCGACGTGCCTGAGGACCCCTACCTCGGTGGCGAGCTGGAGGGCTACTTCCCGGAACGACTCCGCAAGGGCTACCGCGAGCAGATGCGCGGCCACCGGCTGCGCCGCGAGATCATCGCGACCCACATCACGAACAGCATGGTCAATCGGATGGGGCCTACGTTCGCGCACCGCATCCAAGAAGAGAGCGGCACCGATGCGTCGTCGGTCGCGCGCGCATACAGCATCGCACGCGAAGTCTACGGGGTGCGTTCGCTTTGGAAGGCGGTCGAGGCGCTCGACAACCAGGTTCCGTCCAGTGTGCAGACCGCGGCAATCAGCCAGACGCAGCGCTTGATCAAACACGGCACGCATTGGTTGCTCGAACGCCGCGGCAGCCTCGATATCGCTCGCGCGGTTAAGCGGTTCAAGCCTGGTATCGCCGAGCTCATCGGCGCCCTACCCGGCGTGCTCGCCAGTACCGACGCGATGCTCTACGACGAGCGTTGCGAGCAGTACATGGGTTTCGGAATCCCTCGCGCGACCGCGCGCCATATCGCGGCGTTGCGCGTCCTCTACCCGGCACTCGACCTCGTCGAAGTCGCAGCAAGCGCAAAGATTTCTGTTGTCGACGTCGCGCGCGTGTACTTCAAGCTCGGTGCGGAACTCGGCCTCGAATGGGTGCGCGACCAGATCGAGTCACTGACGGTCAGCGGCCACTGGCATGCGATCGCTCGGGGCACGCTGCGTGATGACCTGTATCTACAGCAGCGTACGCTGACCGCGAAGATCCTGGCCGGCGACCGTCGACTCGATGCCGAAGCACGCTTGGAGATGTGGCTCGAGCAGAATGCGTCCGCGGTCCAGCACCTCGAACGCCTGATTTCCGATATGCGTACTGCGGGCCACCATGACTTCGCGACGCTGTCGGTTGCCTTGGGTGAACTGCGCCGGCTTGCTCAGGGCACGTAATACGTCGCGGCACCCGGGCCCACCGGAAGCCCAAGTAGGAACACCCAGACGTAGAACAGCGCGACCCAACACACGAAGAACAGCATCGAATACGGCAGCATGGTCGCGATCATCGTGCCGATGCCGACCTTGCGGTCGTATTTCGCGAAGAACGCGAGCACCAGACCAAAGTAACTCATCATCGGCGTGATGATGTTCGTGCTTGAGTCTCCAATCCGGTATGCGGCTTGAATCGCCTCCGGCGCGTAACCCACCAGCATCAGCATCGGCACGAAAATCGGAGCGGTGACCGCCCATTGCGCGGATGCGCTACCGAGCATCAGGTTCACGAACGCGCACATGACGATGAAGGGTACGAAGACCAGCGGCCCCGTGAGGCCGATTTGCGTCAGGAAATCAGCGCCGAGCACCGCAAAAATCGCACCCAGATTTGTCCAACCAAAAAACGCGACAAATTGCGCCGCAAAGAACACCAGCACGATGTACAACCCGAGCGTACTCATCGCACCCGCCATCGCGCTGATTACATCGCGGTCGGTATGCATCGTCCCCACGACCTTTCCGTAGACGAATCCGGGCACCAGGAAGAACACGAAAATCATCACCACCACGCCGCGCAGGAACGGCGATGCAAGCGCGCTCCCGGTTGCCGGGTCACGCAACACGCCCCACTCCGGCACGATGCTCAGCGCCATCAGGGCGGAAACGCCTAACGCGGCGACACCGGCCCACAGCAAGCCCCGCTTTTCATCGCTGCTGAGCGTCGTCATCGCCGCGTCCGCAGTGCGCACGCTCTCCTCGGCATTGCTTCGGTCGTACTCGCCAAGCTTCGGCTCGACAATCCGAATCGTGACGAAGCTGCCGACCGCGGTAATCAGGAACGTACTCGCGATCATGAAATACCAATTCACGGCCGCATGGATGGTGTAGCCGGGGTCGACGAGTTGGGCCGCTTCCTGCGTGATGCCAGCGAGCAACGGATCGACAGTCCCGATGAGCAGGTTTGCGCTGTAGCCGCCCGAAACCCCGGCGAATGCGGCGGCCATACCGGCGAACGGGTGCCGGCCAAGCGAGTAGAAAATCACGCCGGCCAGCGGAATCAGGACCACATATCCCATCTCCGACGCGGTGTTCGACAGGATGCCAGCGAACACGATGGCGACGACCACGAGATTTTTCGGCGCTTTCAGGACGATTGCGCGGATGACCGCGCCGAGCAGCCCCGATTTTTCGGCGACCCCGACGCCCAGCAGTGCTACGAGGACGGTGCCGAGCGGCACGAAGCCGGTGAAATTCGTCACAAGGTTCTCGACGATGCGCCGAAGGCCCGCGCCGTTCATGAGGCTCACGACTTCGATCATGCCGTTCGCTGCTCTGCCCGCAGCGCCCTCCGGCCGGGGGTCGACGACCGAAAGCCCGAAATACGCAGCGATCCCGCTGACGACGATGACACCCGTCGCGAACAGCGCGAACAGCGTCACCGGGTGCGGTAGAAGATTGCCAAGCCATTCAACCGTGTCGAGAAATCGGGTAAACCAACCACGCTTGCCCGCCGTACCGCCGCCGTCCTGATGCGCCATGTGTCCCCACTAGAATTCTTGTAAGCCGCCAATCTCCGGATTTTTTCGCACGGGGTCAAGTTTCGCGCGTTAGCGCACGTAACCACCCACCTGGGGTCGGCCGCGTTATAGAATCGCCTCGGGGAATTGGGGGTGTCACATGATGGAATTATTTGCCAACACGCCGATGTTCGCAGAGGGGTGGTTGTCGATTATCGGATCGTTCGTTGTCGCCGGAATTATCTTCCATTCCGTCAAGGGTTGGCCGGGCATACGCCTCGCCTTGTTTTGGCTGCTTTGGCAGATGACGATGCCAGTGCTGCCGGTGCTCGAAGGCGGACTGATGCTGATTTCGGGCATGGTGCTGTCCGAGTCGCTCTATCTCGTGTGCACGCGTGGGAGAGCCGCGACACGCGGGTAACCCTTAAAGCCGGGCCCTGATACGATTCCCGTGCGATGACAGGCATCCAGCCGCTACTGCTCGTACTCGACCTCTGCGGGACCTTTGCGTTCGCGTTAAGCGGCGCCATGGCCGCCTCCCGACGACAGCTCGACATCTTCGGCGTGCTCGTCGTCGCGTTCACCGCAGCAACCTTTGGCGGCATTCTGCGCGACCTTCTGATTGGAGCGGCGCCGCCCGCCGCGCTGCTCGACTGGCGCTATCTGGCGGTCGCCATTGCTGCCGGTTTGGTGGTGATTCTCTGGTCGGCGTTTATCGAGCGGCTCCAACACCCGGTGAGAGTGCTCGACGCAATCGGGCTCGCGTTTTTTGCGGTCGCCGGCGCCGAGAAAGCGCTCGCATTCGGCCTGAGTCCGCTGATGGCGGCACTGCTGGGGATGTTGACCGGCATCGGCGGCGGCGTCGCACGCGACGTGCTGCTGGCGGAGATTCCGGTGGTGCTCCGCGCAGACTTGTATGCGGTCGCGGCGCTGGCCGGCGCGTCGGTCGTCGTTGTCGGCCATTTACTCGACGTTTCCGCGCTCGTCACGACGCTCCTCGGCGGCGTGGTCTGTTTTGGCTTACGGCTGATGGCGATTCGTTGGAACTGGCGGTTACCCCGTGTAGGTGTGGGCTGACCAACTGAGCGCTCGCCGGTAGTTTGCTAGCGTTCGAAGATGGAAAAAGACCGAAAAGTGGTGCTGATCACCGGCGCTGGTCAGGGAATCGGCCGGGCGATTGCGCTTCGCTTGGCGGCAGACGGTGCCGACATCTCGATTGTCGACGTCAACAGCGACAAGATGGATGCAGTGGCGGATGAAGTGCGAGCGCTCGATCGGAACGTCACCACGTATAAGGCGGACGTCACGCAGCGGGACGAAGTCTACGCCGCCATCGACCACACGGAAGAGGCGCTCGGTGGGTTCGACGTCATCGTAAATAACGCCGGCATTTCCCAAGTCCAACCGTTGGCCGATGTCACCCCGGAAGAAGTCGAGAAAATTTTTCAGGTCAACGTTGCCGGCGTGCTGTGGGGAATCCAGGCGGCGGCAAAGAAATTCAAGGCGCGGAAGCAGAAAGGAAAGATCATCAGCGCGTCGTCCATCGCCGGGCACGAAGGTTTCCCACTCCTCGGCGTTTACTCGGTGACAAAGTTTGCCGTGCGCGCGCTGACCCAAGCGGCGGCCCAGGAATACGCAAGTGACAGGATCACCGTCAATGCCTACTGTCCAGGCATCGTCGGCACCGACATGTGGGTAGAAATCGATCGACGCTTCGCAGAAATAACCGGCGCGGAAATCGGTGCAACTTACAAGAAATATGTAGACGGCATCGCGCTCGGCCGCGCGCAAACGCCTGAGGACGTCGCCGCGTTCGTGTCCTTCCTCGCAGGACCCGATTCCGATTACATGACTGGGCAAGCCCCGCTCATCGACGGTGGGCTCGTTTACCGTTGAGCATGCGCCCATACACCCCACCCTCCGTCTGGAGCTGGGACAAGGGACACGGTGGCCGCTTCGCGAAGATTAATCGCCCCGTCGCTGGGCCCACGCATGACCGGCCGTTGCCCGTCGGCGAACACCCCCTGCAGCTCTATTCATTGGCGACGCCGAACGGAGTGAAAGTCACGATTCTGCTCGAGGAGTTGCTGGAGGCGGGACACAGCGGTGCCGAATACGACGCCTGGACGATCCGTATCGACGAGGGCGACCAGTTCGGCAGCGGCTTCGTCGAGGTCAATCCAAACTCCAAGATTCCGGCGCTGCTGGACCGGAGCAGTTCCCCACCGACGCGGGTCTTCGAGTCAGGTTCGATCCTGCTTTACCTATCGGAGAAGTTCGGGGCTTTCTTACCGGAGGCATCGCGCGACCGCACGGAATGCCTGAACTGGCTGTTTTGGGCAGCGGGTAGTGCACCATTCCTCGGCGGCGGTTTCGGGCATTTCTATGCTTATGCGCCGGAGAAGTTCGAATACCCAATCAGCCGCTATGCAATGGAAGTGAAACGTCAGCTCGATGTGCTCGACCAGCACTTGGCAGAGAACCGATATCTCTGCGGTGATGCCTACACCATCGCCGATATGGCCGTTTGGCCCTGGCACGGCTTGCTCGCCGCGGGCGAGCTCTACGAGGCTGGGAGATTCCTCGACGTGCGCTCCTATAAGTACGTCCAGCGCTGGACCACGGAGATTGGCGACCGAGCGCCCGTACAACGCGGACGCATGGTCAATGCGATTAAATCTTCAAGCCCACGCGCGTAATCGTTTCGCCCTCGATTTCCCGAACCACCACTTCGACACTGCCGATGCGCGCGCGGTCTCCGACGACCGGCGTCGGAAATTTTTTGACCAAGAAATCAGCGACCGTTTCCTCGGGCTGATCCTCCGGGATTTCGAATCCGTATTGGCCGGCAAGCCCGGTAAGGCTGGCGGCGGGGTCGAGCTCGAATTCGCCGAAGAACTTTCGCGTACCACGGGCATCGGCCGCAGCGCCCGCGACCAGCATTGGATCGAGCAGATTGATGTCTTCTGGCCGTGCCAGAAAATAAAGGTAGTCCTCGCGTTGTAGCGGGCCTGCATCCGAAGGATCCATCAATTTCCCCCCGCGCACGACCATGTTGGCGCGCGCCGTCGTTTCGGGAACGATCGCATCGGCGCGGCTGCCGAGTGCGGGACTGTCGTCAGCGACTCGATATCCCACAATTTCGAATTCGAGCTGGCCGGGCAGTTCGAGTTCGACCCGTTGTACGCGCGACGACCGAATTGGAACTTCGACGCGTGACCATCGAGCGGCCAGAGAAATGGTGGCGCCCTGGGCGACCAGCGACACCAGCACGATGAAGAACGCGACATTAAAAAACAGCGTAGCGTGATCAAGGCCGGCGACCAGCGGAAACATGGCCAGTACGATCGGAACCGCACCGCGCAAGCCGACCCACGCGATGAACGCCTGTTCGCGCAGTCGAAATTTGAACGGCACCAGTCCAAGGATTACTGCTAGCGGTCGGGCAACCAGAATAAGCACCGCAGAGATCGCCAATGCTTGTGGCGCAATCGCGATCAATTCGTGCGGACTCACAAGCAATCCGAGAATCAAGAACAGCCCGATTTGGGCAAGCCACGCAACACCATCGTGAAATCGCTGGATGTTGTGCAACGCTTGGATTCGACGATTGCCGACCACGACACCGGCGAGGTAGACGGCGAGGAAGCCACTTGCGCCGATCAACTGGGTTGCGCCAAACAAGACGGCCGCACCCGAGAGCGCCAACAGCGGATACAACCCCGCGGACAACGTCAAACGATTGACAAGAAACGCGATCGCAATACCACCGCCGATTCCGAGAAGCGCACCGGCACCCATCTGCCACACGAACCTCCAGATCACTTCAATACCCGGAGCGACATCGGCGGCGACCAATTCGACCAGCAGGACAGTCAGAAAGATCGCCATCGGATCGTTCGAGCCGGATTCGATTTCGAGCGTGGATGACACGCGGTCGTTGAGCGCCTGAGGTCGCCGGCTTAGTAAAGCAAACACCGCCGCAGCATCGGTCGAGGCGACGATCGATCCCATCAGTAGGGCTTCCAGCCAAGTCAGCTCAAAAACCAGTCGGCAAGCCAAGGCCGTCACGCCAGCAGTCACCAATACACCGATGGTCGCAAGTGAAACGGCCGGGCGGAGCCCGACGCGGAACTTGCCCATATTGGTCTGCAAGCCACCGTCGAAAAGGATTACGGCGAGCGCCAGACTGCCGGCGAGGAGCGCAAGCTCAACGTCGTCGAAGACCAGTCCGCCGAGACCGTCCTCTCCGGCCAACATACCGAGCCCCAGGAACATCAACAGCAACGGCATACCAATCCGCGGAGACACCGCGCCCGCGATGACGCTTAAAAGGACGAGTACGCCGCCGAGCAGAATGACTTGGTTTATGAAGTCCACACTGGATTATAACGAGGAGAGATGACTCGGCCGCTGCGCGAACTGAGGCGTCCGAATCAAACCCCGAGACACACCGTGGCGCGCCCGTCGAGATGACTCGGCCGCTTCGCGTCCTCGCCCTTCGGGCCGCCGCGCTACGCGCGGCGTTGTCTCGCCGGCTTCGCCGGCTCGGCTCGAACTGAGGCGTCCGAATCAAACCCGAGACACACCGTGCAAACAAAAAAGGGACCCCAGCGGGTCCCTTTTTTGTTTGCTTGGCGCGCCCGGAGAGATTCGAACTCCCGACCGCCTGGTTCGTAGCCAGGTACTCTATCCAACTGAGCTACGGGCGCTTTTTTTGAAGGTGCGGATTATACATTCTTAAATGGCGGAGAGGGAGGGATTCGAACCCTCGATAGGGGATAAACCCTATACTCCCTTAGCAGGGGAGCGCCTTCGACCACTCGGCCACCTCTCCGAAGGCGGGCATTATAGCCTAGCCTGTCTCGCCTGCGCCTTCCTGCTCGCGCTTGATCCGCTCGTAAATTTCCTCACGATGGACCGCGACTTCTTTCGGCGCATTCACACCGATACGGACTTGGTTTCCCTTGACGCCGAGTACCGTGACAGTAACCTCGTCGCCGACCATGACCGTCTCCCCGACTCGCCTTGTCAAAATAAGCATTGTCCTTCTCCTTGCGCTCAATCACCCGTAATGTCTTCTTCTTATTATTCTTTTGCGAGACCGAAGGCCTCGTGCAACGCTCGAACACCCAGTTCGAGATACTTCTCGTCGACGGCGACCGAAATCTTGATCTCCGACGTCGAAACGAGGCTCACGTTGATGCCCTCACGGGCCAACACCCCGAACATCCGGCTCGCGATACCCGCATGCGACCTCATCCCGACGCCGACCAGCGAGATCTTCGCAATCCGGTCACTGCCGACCACCTTCAGTCCACCGATGTCGGCCAAGTTGCGCTCCAGTATCGCACGGGCGGACTGAAAGTCCGTACGATGGACCGTAAAGGTCAGGTCCGTCAAACCCTCACGGGCGACGTTCTGGACAATCATGTCCACTTCGATGTTCGCATCCGAAATCGGCCCCAGGATGCGGTAGGCCGCCCCAGGGGCGTCTGCGACGCCCACCAAGGTGAGCATGGCCTCATCCCGATGGTGCGCAATTCCCGCGATTTTCGCCGCTTCCAGCATCTGGTCCTCGCCCGTTATCAAGGTGCCCGGCCCGTCGACAAAGCTCGACAGGACTCGAATCGGTACATCGTACTTGCTCGCAAACTCCACCGACCGGATTTGGAGGACTTTTGAGCCGAGGCTCGAGAGTTCCAGCATCTCCTCATAGGTCAGCGTGTCCAGCCGTCGCGCGTCGGGCACGATGCGTGGGTCCGCAGTATAAACGCCGTCGACATCCGTATAGATTTGCGCCTCAGCCGCGCCCAGCGCCCCGGCGAGGGCAACGGCGGTCGTATCGGAACCGCCCCGGCCGAGCGTGGTCATGCTCCCGTCGTCCGCGATGCCCTGAAATCCGGTCACGACTGGCACACCGCCCTCCGCGAGCTCTGCGCGCAACCCCTCGACGCCGACCTCCCGAATACGTGCTTTCTGATATTTGTCGTCGGTGCGGATCGGGAGTTGGGAGGCACTTAACGAGCGGGCGCGGCAGCCGCGCTTCGCAAGTGCGATCGCGAGCAGTGCGGCGCTCACTTGCTCACCGGTCGCGGCGGCAGCGGCGCACTCTCTGGGCGCGGCATCGGAATCAACTTGGTGGACGAGCGTTAGAAGCCGATCGGTTTCGCCCGCCATCGCGGAGACCACCGCGACGATGTCATCGCCAGCGGCACGTGCGCGAACGATTCGGTCGGCGACTTCACCGATGCGGGTGACGTTAGCGACAGAGGTCCCGCCGAATTTTTGGACCAGCAGGGTCAGATGAGCTCCGACACCCAGGTGTTGACCGAAGCGAGCGCGGCGTCGAGCTTGTCGGGGTCGCTACCACCCGCTTGGGCGAAATCCGCGCGGCCGCCGCCCTTGCCGCCGACTTGCTGGGCAACGTGGCTCACGAGTTTGCCCGCCGAGACTCGATCGGTCCGATCCTTGGTCACGCCCGCCGCGAGCATCACCTTGCCGTCATTCACGGAACCGAGCACGACCACCGCTGATTGAAGTTTATCTTTGAGGCGGTCGACCGAATCGCGCAGCGCTTTCGCGTCGAGCCCGTCGACGCGCGCCGCGAGCACCTGCGTATCGCCGACGGCAACCGCCTGCGATGCAAGATCAGCGCCCTGCCCGGAGGCGAGGCGCGCGCGCAGTTGGTCGAGTTCGCGCTCAAGGCGCCGGCTCCGATCGAGCGCTTGAGCGACGCGGTCCTCGATACCGTCGCGGCCAGTCTTAAGGATTGCGCCAACGCGCGCGAGTATCGCTTCTTGTTCTGAAATCCAGTCGAGCGCACCGGCACCCGTCACCGCTTCAATGCGTCGGACGCCCGACGAGATGCCGGTCTCGCTGATGATCTTGAACACGCCGATGTCACCCGTGCGCCGTACGTGCGTGCCGCCACAGAGTTCGGTTGAAAAGTCGCCGAACTTGAGCACGCGCACCCGGTCGCCGTATTTCTCGCCGAACAACGCAATCGCACCGGCGTCCATCGCTTCGTCCATGCTCATTTCACGAACGTCGGCATCGGCGTTGCGGCGGATTTCCGTGTTGACGAGTCGCTCAACCGCGGCGAGCTCGTCTGTCGTCATCGGCTGCGGGTGCGAGAAATCGAAACGCAGGCGGTCAGGCGCAACCAGCGAGCCCTTCTGTTGAACATGCGGTCCGAGCAGCTCACGCAACGCGGCGTGCAGCAAGTGGGTCGCGGAATGATTGAGTCGGATCGCATGCCGACGCTCGGCATCGACCCTTGCCGCTACGGTGTCGCCGACCGACAGCGAACCCTGGGTGACGCGGCCGACATGCAGGTGCGCGTGTTGGCCGTGCTTGCGCGTGTCCTCGACGGCAAACTCACTGTCTGCATTGCCGAGGGCCCCGGTATCGCCAACCTGCCCGCCCGACTCTGCATAGAACGGAGAATTGTCGAGTGCGACCATGCCCTGCTCGCCCACTTTAAGCGCGTCAACGCGCTCGCCGTCCTTGAACAGCGCGACGATGCGCGCGTCGCTTTCATGGTGTTCGTAACCCGTGAAATCAGTCGGGTCTTCGAGTTCGATGCGTGAATAGTCGCCGGCGAACTGGCTCGCGGCACGGCCGCGCTCGCGCTGCGCGTCCATCGCACGCTCAAAGCCGGACTCGTCGAGCGAGAGTCCTCGCTCGCGCGCGATGTCGGCGGTCAAATCAACCGGGAAGCCGTAGGTGTCGTACAGCTTGAACACCGTCTCACCGGGAATTTCGGCATGCTCCATGCTTGCGATCACGCTATCGAGAATCGCCATGCCCTGGTTCAGGGTCTCGGCAAAACGACGCTCTTCCGCGAGCAGCGCTTGCTCGACGCTTGCGCGCGCAGCGCGCAGCTCCGGGTACGCGTCGCCCATCAAGTTGTCGAGCGCGCCGACAAGCGTGTGAAAAAACGGCGCTTCCTGTCCGAGCTTGTGGCCATGGCGGACGGCACGACGGATGATGCGCCGCAGCACGTAGCCGCGACCTTCGTTCGACGGCAGGACGCCGTCGACGACGAGGAAGCTACACGCACGGATATGGTCGGCGATGACGCGCAACGAGGGTGAATCGATATCATCAGTTCCGACAGCCTTCGCGGCAGCGTCGATTAGCGCTCTCAGGACGTCGGTGTCGTAGTTCGAGTGGACGCCCTGCATGACCGCTGCGAGGCGCTCGAGGCCCATGCCCGTGTCGACCGAGGGCTTGGGCAACGGATGTAGCGTGCCGTCACCATCGCGCTCGAACTGCATGAACACGAGGTTCCAGATTTCGACAAAGCGGTCGCCGTCAGCGTCCACAGAGCCCGGCGGACCACCAGCGACCGCCTCGCCATGGTCGTAAAAAATCTCGGTACACGGGCCGCACGGGCCGGTGTCGCCCATCTGCCAGAAATTGTCCGAGCCGCCATCCGGGTTATCGCCAATACGAATGCAGCGGGCACTCGGCACGCCGATTTCGCCGGTCCAGATCGCGAACGCCTCGTCGTCGGTTTCGTACACCGTGATCCACAGGCGCTCGGGATCGAGCCCAAGTTCGTCGGTGAGGAACGACCATGCGAAGCGGATCGCGTCCTGTTTGAAGTAGTCACCGAAGCTGAAGTTACCCAGCATCTCGAAGAAGGTATGGTGGCGCGCGGTGTAGCCAACGTTGTCCAAATCGTTGTGCTTGCCGCCCGCGCGCACGCACCGTTGCGCACTCGCAGCGCGCGGCGCCGGTGGTTGTTCGCGGCCGACAAACATGTCCTTGAACTGCACCATGCCGGCGTTCGTGAACAGCAGCGTCGCGTCGTTCGCGGGGACGAGCGGGCTCGACGCGACGACGCGGTGGTCGCGGTCGCGGAAAAATTCGAGGAATCGGCGGCGAAGGGCCGCGCTGCTGTAGTCGTTGCTCATTCGTCGCCGTCCAATGCGGCCTTGATCTGGTCCCGCGTGAATCCCCGCTGCTCCAAGAAACGCGCTTGTGCCGCGCGTACTCCCCAATCGTCAGGTCGCGCGTCGCCGAAGCGCCGACGCCGTTGCTCGCGCGCGAGTTCGAACCAGTCGACCGCGTCGTTGAGCGCTGACCCCGCGTCGTTAATCCCGCGTCGACGCAACTCAACGCCAATCTTCACCGGCCCGTGGCCGCGCGCGACACGCGAGCGGACAAACGCTTCGGTGAAGCGATCGTCGTCCTGCAAACCGGCTTCCGTCAGCGCGCGGACGACGCCGCGCACCGCCGATTCATCGTACCCGCGCTGCACGAGCTTGTCCGTGAGTTCGGCAGACGCATACTCGCGCCGCGCGAGGTAGCGCATCGCGACGAGCTCGATGCGCGCCGGGTCGGCGCGGTCCTCGGGGTCAGGCTTCAGCCGCCTCGGCCTCGGTTTCCGCGGCGTCGCGCTTCGCCGGCAACAGCTGTGCGCGGACCTTTGCTTCGATGTCCGCCGCCATTTCGGGATTGTCGACGAGGAACTGGCGCGCGTTGTCCTTGCCCTGGCCAATGCGGTCGCCGTTATAGCTGTACCACGCCCCTGACTTCTCGACGAGGTCGAGCTTCACGCCGAGGTCGAGAATCTCGCTCTGGCGGGAGATCCCCGTGCCGTAGCGAATCTCGAACTCTGCCTGCTTGAACGGCGGCGCCATTTTGTTCTTCACGACCTTTACGCGCGTCTCGTTGCCGATGACCTCGTCGCCGACCTTGATCGAGCCGATGCGACGGATGTCGAGGCGGACCGACGAGTAGAACTTCAGCGCATTGCCGCCGGTCGTCGTCTCGGGACTGCCGAACATCACGCCGATCTTCATACGGATCTGGTTGATGAAGATGACCATCGTGTTCGAACGCTTGATGTTGGCCGTGAGCTTGCGCAGCGCCTGCGACATCAGACGGGCCTGCAGGCCCATGTGGCTGTCGCCCATCTCGCCCTCAATCTCGGCTTTCGGCGTCAGCGCCGCGACGGAGTCGACGACGACGACATCGACGGCACCCGAGCGCACGAGCATGTCGGTGATTTCGAGCGCCTGCTCGCCGGTGTCGGGCTGCGACACGAGCAGATCATCAACGTTCACGCCGAGTTTCTGTGCGTAGCCGGGGTCGAGCGCGTGTTCGGCGTCCACGAACGCACAAGTGCCGCCCTTCTTCTGGGCCTCGGCGATGACCTGCAGCGTCAGCGTGGTCTTGCCTGAGGACTCTGGGCCGTAAATCTCGATGACACGGCCGCGCGGGAGGCCGCCGATTCCCAGCGCGATATCGAGCGCAAGCGAGCCGGTCGAGACCACTTCAACGTCGCGGACGACGCCGCCGTCGCCCATGCGCATCACCGAGCCCTTGCCGAATTGTTTCTCGATTTGGGTCAACGCGGCGCCCAGCGCCTTGCGTTTGTTGTCGTCCATAGTCTTGCTCCTGCCCCACCCGCGAATGAACGCTGATTATCGCACGGACGCGGGGTCGGTCCTAGCGATGACGGAGTACCGAACCCCCTTATCGGTCCCGTCCGAGCGACACAGCGCCACACCATCAACACACCACGAGATTGGCGGCCCGTCCCAGGCAAGCGCAGGTGCGCGGCAGCGCCGTGCGACTGTCACATGCGGCCTGAACGGGCGTGCATCGAGCTCGTAGCCCGCCGCCAAAACGCAGGCGGCGACGTCGGCCTGAAGGGACCGGATATTTTCGGAGACCGAGGTCGGCCCAATCCAGGCGACGGCCGCGCCCGCGAAGTGTCCGCTCGCCGCCAATTCGAACGAAAAGGGCGTCACTGGTAAGGCTACGATTTTGGCCGCCAGCGCGGAGATGCGCGTATCCGGCACCTCGCCTAGAAAACAGAGCGTCAGATGGTAATTTACTGGCGGAACCGCGCGGCAACCCGCCGGCACACACCGACGCGCGGCGTGCGCCAACGCGGCGCGGAGCGCGTCGGACGGCCAGAGCGCGACGAAACAGCGCATCAGACCTGGGCCAGCCCCTCGAGCGCCGCTGCGACGGTGCGACGGCGGACCTGCTCGCGATCGCCGCCGAACTGGAATCGCTCGGTGATGAGGACATCGCCACGCGCCCAGGCAATCCACACGAGGCCCACGGGCTTCGCCTCGCTGCCACCGGTCGGGCCAGCGATGCCTGACACCGCACACGCATAGGTCGCGCCTGCCAGTCGCTGCGCGCCCCGGGCCATCTCGCGGACCACCGGTTCGCTCACCGCACCGCTCTCGCTGAGGGAGACTTGATCGACGCCGAGCATCGATTGCTTGGCGTCGTTGCTATAACTGACCCAACCACCCGCGAACCAGGCTGCGCTGCCCGCGACGTCGGTGCAGGCTTTCGCGATCCAGCCGCCGGTGCAGGATTCCGCGAGCGCGAGCTTCTCGCCTTCGCGCTGTAAGCGCTCGCCGACAGCCATCGCGAGACCTTTCAATTGCTCGTCGTTCATCGATGTTCTAGTGTACGGCCCGTGTCGACGAATCATACCCCGATGATGCGCCAGTACTTGGCGATCAAACGCGACCATCCGGACCTTCTGGTCTTTTATCGGATGGGCGACTTCTACGAATTGTTCTACGAAGACGCGCGCAAGGCCGCCGCGCTGCTCGACATTACGCTCACGACGCGTGGACAGTCCGCGGGTGCGCCGATTCCGATGGCCGGCGTCCCACACCATTCAGCCGAGGGTTACCTCGCCCGGCTCGTGCGCGCCGGCGAATCCGTCGCGGTCTGCGAGCAAGTCGGCGACCCGGCGACAAGCAAAGGGCCGGTCGAGCGGCGCGTGACGCGTATCGTCACGCCGGGAACACTGACCGACGATGCGCTGCTCGACGCTCGGCGCGACACGTTGCTCGCGGCCGTCAGTCGCGCGCCGACCGGCTGGGGGCTCGCTTGGCTTGACCTCGCCGGCGGCCGCTTCTGCGCGCTGGAATGCGAAGACGCCGATGCACTCGCTGCAGAGCTGGACCGACTGGCACCCGCCGAACTCCTCGCCGGCGAGGACCTCGTTTTGCCGGCGGCACTAGACCGATTGCGCGGGCTACGCCGTCGCCCGCCATGGCATTTCGACGCGGTGAGCGCGACGCGTGCACTAACCGCACAATTTGGCACGAATTCGCTGGATGGATTCGGGCTCGGCGGATTGCCCGCCGCGACGGCTGCTGCCGGTGCCCTGCTGCAGTATGTAAAAGATACGCAGCGCACCGCGCTGCCTCACTTGACTTCGCTGTCGGTGGAAAGCCGCTCGGACACGCTGCTGCTCGACCCGGTGACGCGCCGCAACCTTGAGATTGACGCGTCGCTCTCAGGCCATCCGGAATGGACGCTCGTCGGTGTCCTCGACCAGTGCGCGACGACAATGGGTAGCCGACTTTTACGGCGCTGGCTCGGTCGCCCGTTGCGCGACCGCGACCTCCTCAATGCACGCCTCGATGCGGTTGGAATCCTCGCCGAGCGCATCGCGTACCCCGCACTTCACGACCGCCTCTCTGGCATCGGCGACGTCGAGCGCATCCTCGCACGCGTGGCGCTCGGTTCAGTCCGACCCCGTGACCTTACGGCGCTGCGAGACGCGCTTGGCAGGCTTCCGGCATTACAAGCGGCGCTGTCTGGGCTCGACGCAGGCATGCTCGAAACGCTTGCACGCGAAGCCGGCGAGCACCCGGAAACGCACGCGTTGCTGATGCGTGCAATTGCGGAATCGCCGGCCACGCAACTACGCGACGGTGATGTCATCGCTACAGGCTACGACGCGCAACTCGACGAGCTACGCGATATTGCACTGCACGGCGACCGGTTCCTTGATGAACTCGAGCAGCGTGAGCGCGAGCGAAGCGGTATCGCGACGCTGAAGCTCGGTTACAACCGCGTACACGGTTATTACATCGAAGTCGGCCGCAGCCACTCGGACCGTGTCCCGGCCGATTACCAACGCCGTCAGACCCTGAAGTCCGCTGAGCGTTATATAACGCCTGAACTGAAGTCGCATGAAGAGCGGGTCCTCGGTGCGAGGGACCGTGCGGCGGCGCGTGAAAAAGAGTTGTATAACGCGTTGATCGCTGACTTGCAGGGGGTGCTAGCCACGCTACAGGCGACGGCGAACGCGCTCGCGACCCTCGACGTCCTCGTGACACTCGCCGAGCGCGCCGTCACGCTGAACTATCGGCGTCCCGAACTCGTCGACAAGCCACGCATCACGATTACCGCCGGTCGCCACCCGGTTGTCGAGCGCGTGCTGGACGAGCCGTTCGTCGCTAATGATCTGGTTTTCGATGACCAGCGACGGATGCTCGTCATCACCGGACCGAACATGGGCGGGAAATCGACCTACATGCGTCAGACCGCGCTGATCGTCGTGCTCGCGCACATTGGTAGTTTCGTCCCGGCGGAGGCGGCCAGTATCGGCCCGATCGACCGCGTCTTCACGCGTATCGGCGCGGGCGATGACCTCGCGGGCGGTCGCTCAACCTTCATGGTGGAGATGACGGAAACCGCAAACATTCTGCACAATGCGACCCCCGAAAGCCTTGTGCTGATGGACGAGGTCGGTCGCGGAACCTCGACCTACGATGGGCTGTCACTCGCGTGGGCGTGCGCGGGCTATCTCGCGCGCGAAGTGCGGGCGTTCACGCTGTTCGCAACACACTACTTCGAATTGACTGAACTTGCCGACACGCATGACACCTGCGCGAACGTCCATCTAGATGCCGTCGAACATGGGGAATCGTTGGTGTTCCTACACACCGTGCAGGAAGGGCCGGCGAACAAGAGCTTTGGCCTACAGGTCGCGAGGCTCGCGGGACTTCCGCGGTCGGTGGTCGACGAAGCCGCCGCCTACCTCGCGGTCAAAACGAAATGAACACGCCCACGCCGACGAAGGTGGGCCGACCGGTCGCGCGGTTTGCACCCGCTTCGAAACCCCACTTGTCGCTCGACGGGCGCCAGCGCGCGCCCGCGCCCGCGACCGTGATGCGACGCGACTCGACGAGTGCGAGATTGATGTTCGCAGTACGGACGTCGACGTCCATCACGTCGACGCGACCGAACACCTCGAACGGGCCGAATGCGTGTTGGTTGATCGCGAGCGAGTAACCCCGCGTCGCGTAGTCCGCCCACAACGGCGAAGTCACCACCGCTTGCGGCGCCGATCGCGCGTCGTGCCATGACATCTGGACATCGAGCGTGCGGCCCAAGGTCCAAGTACCCGAGACCCTGAAGCCTTGACGGTCGTCAGCGACGAATTCTTCTTCGGCAAACTCCACGCGCACGGGCTCGACCGATAACTGAAGGTCGGCAGCGTAGACCGTCGGCGCGATGGCCACGGCAAGCATGAGTAGTGTCAGTAGTGTATTGATCCGTGTCATTGAGTCTCGCCCCTCCTGGGCTTCCCCAACTGGGGATTCTACGCTTACGCAGTCAGCCGGGCAAAGCCAACATCCGCTCCAATGCCACCCTGGCCTGCGCTGCCTCGGGCTCTGGCACCCGGATCCGGTTGACGATACGCCCATCAACCATGTTCTCTAGTGTCCACAGCAGGTGCTGGGGGTCAATCCGGTACATCGTGGAGCACATACACACGATTGGCGACATGAAGTGGACGTCGATGCCACGCGGTTTCAGCTCGCGATGCATCCGGTTCACGAGGTTCAACTCCGTTCCGACCAGCCAGCGCGAGCCTTTAGGCGACGCGCTCACGGTTTTGAGGATGAATTCGGTGGACCCGACGAGGTCCGATTTTGAGCAGACTTCGTGTGAACATTCCGGGTGACTTATGACCCGAGATTCAGGGTATTTCTCGCGGAACCGGTCGATGTCGGCGGCCTGAAACATCTGGTGGACTGAGCAGAAGCCATTCCAAAGCAGCACCTTCGCAGACCGTACTTGCTCGGGCGTCAGCCCACCGAGCGGCTTCGTAAAATCCCAGACCGCCATTTCGTCGAGCCCGATACCCATGCGCGCTGCGGTGTTCCGGCCGAGATGTTGGTCGGGGAAAAACAGAACCTTCTCACGGCGCTCGAACGCCCACGCCAAGACCGCGGGCGCGTTCGTCGACGTGCACACCAAGCCCTCGTGCCGGCCGCAGAAGGCTTTTAAGTTTGCCGCGGAGTTGATGTACGTGACCGGTGTGACCGCACTGTCTGGATCCAACACGGCGCTAAGTTCTTGCCACGCACGCTCGACCGCCGCGAGGTCGGCCATATCGGCCATCGAGCACCCCGCAGCCATGTCCGGAAGCACCGCGATTTGGTCGGGCCGCGACATGATGTCGGCGACCTCCGCCATGAAGTGCACGCCGCAAAATACGATGTGCTCGGCATCGGTGTCGCGGGCGAGATGCGCGAGTCGCAACGAATCGCCGGTCAAGTCCGCATGCCGATACACTTCTTCCCGCTGGTAGTGATGGCCGAGAATGACCGCACGACCCGCGAGGCGCGCTTTTGCTTCGACGATGCGCGCGTGGCAGTCGTCATCGGCGAGCCCAGCGTATCCTTCGATGTCGAGCAGCGCGGCCATCAGCCTTTCTTCAGTGAAATCCGTAGTTCGCGTAACTGGGCATCCGACACCAGTCCCGGCGCGTCGGTGAGCGGGTCATGCGCAGTCTGCGTCTTCGGGAAAGCCATGACGTCCCGGATAGACGACGCGCCCGACATCAGCATCACGAGTCGATCGAGACCGAACGCAATGCCACCATGCGGTGGTGCGCCGTACTTCAACGCATCGAGCAGGAAGCCAAATTTTTCCCGGGCTTCTTCGTCGGCAATACCGAGCAGGCGAAACACCTCGCTTTGCATATCGGTTCGGTGGATACGTACCGAACCGCCGCCGATTTCCGTGCCATTGAGCACCATGTCATACGCACGGGAGACGGCCGTCCGCGGATTCGCACGCAGATCTTCGAGGTCGTCAACACGCGGCGCGGTGAACGGATGATGTAAGGCAAGCCACCGCTTTGCTTCGGCGTCGTATTCGAACATCGGGAAGTCGACGACCCACAGCGGTTGCCAGCCCGTCGCGACAAGGCCTAGATCGTGGCCGATCTTCACTCGCAATGCGCCGAGCGCGTCGTTCACGACACGTGCATCGTCGGCGCCGAAGAAGATGATGTCGCCGGCGACCGCGCCGGTCCGCTCGACGATTGTCGAGACCACCGTCTCCGGGAGGAACTTCAGGATGGGTGCCGATGGTCCGTCGTCGGTAATCTTGATATACGCGAGACCTTTCGCGCCGTAGCGACCGACGAACGCGGTATACGCATCGATGTCCTTGCGCGACAGCGCAGCGCCACCCGGCACCCGCAGCGCCGCTACACGGCCCTCAGGGTTCGACGCGGGGCCAGAAAAGACCTTGAACTCGACGCCCTCGACAACGTCGTCGACGCCCACGAGTTCGAGCGCGATCCGCAAGTCCGGCTTGTCAGACCCGAAGCGCGCCATCGCGTCGGCATACGCGAGCCGCGGGAACGGATCGGGCAATTCCACGCCGAGCGTCTCCGAAAACAGCGCGCGAATCATGCCCTCCATCGAGTGCATGATCGCTTCCTCGTCGAGGAATGAAGTCTCGATATCGAGCTGAGTGAACTCCGGCTGGCGGTCTGCGCGCAGGTCTTCGTCGCGGAAGCAGCGCACGATCTGGTAATACCGATCGAGGCCCGACATCATCAGTAGCTGTTTGAAGAGCTGGGGCGACTGCGGCAGCGCAAAGAACCGTCCGGGGTGCGTGCGGCTCGGAACGAGATAGTCCCGCGCGCCTTCCGGCGTCGCGCGCGTCAACATCGGCGTCTCCACGTCCACAAAACCCTGGTCGTCTAGGTAACGACGCAACGCGCGCGTGACTGCGTGCCGTAGCCGTAATCGCTGTTGCATCACCGGTCGGCGCAAGTCGATGTACCGATACCGCAATCGAATCTCTTCGCCGATATCTTCGTCGTCGAGCTGGAACGGGGGCGTGTCTGCGCGATTGAGGATCTCGACTTCACGCACCAACACCTCGACCTCGCCGGTCGACATGTTCGCGTTGACTGTGCCCTCGGGACGGCGACGCACGAGTCCACGCACCCGTACGACGAACTCGCTGCGCAGGCGCTCGGCGACCGCGAAGACTTCAGCGGCGTCCGGGTCGAATACGAGCTGCACGATGCCTTCGCGATCGCGCAAGTCGACGAAGATGACTCCGCCGTGGTCACGCCGTCGCTGCACCCATCCGGCGAGTGTGATTTCTTGGTCTAGATGTTCTGCGGTGACCTGACCGCAATAGAGCGTTCGCATAAGGCGCGCCATGTTACGGCTTCGCCGGGGTGGAGTCGACGGGCTTCGAGTCCGTTTTTTCGGTTGCCGGTTTCGCGTCGCTGCTTTCTGCGAGGTGGCGCTTGTTCCCCGACTTGAAGTCGGTTTCGTACCAGCCACCGCCCTTCAGCCGAAACGCAGGCGCGGACATCAGCCGCTGCAATTCGGCGGCGCCGCAGGCGGGGCACTCGACGAGCGGGTCATCGCTGAATTTTTGCAGCGCCTCGAGGCGGTGCTGGCACGCGCCACACTGATATTCGTAAAACGGCATCGGTTCCTCCTCCTTAACCAAGGAATTATACCCCTTGCGCTACGGGGCCAAGCCGTTATATTCCGTATATGCACCTCAGTATCGACCAGACCATTCTGGCCCTCATCGATGAACAAGCCGTGCCGGACCAAGCGAGCCTTCTGCGCTTGCTCGCCGCGCGCGGCCACACACTTACGCAACCGACCCTGTCCCGCCACCTGAAGAAGCTGTCCGTGATGAAAGTCGCTGGCCAGTATCGGCGGGTCGAGCGAACGCTGTCAGACCGGCCATCGTTCACGCTCATCATTTCGCCCCCGAACCTCCTGATACTGAAAACAGCGCCCGGCCACGCCCCGTTGCTCGGCGTCCGGGTCGACCAGATTGGCATCGCGGAAATCGCCGGGTCGCTCGCCGGCGATGACACGCTCTTCATCGCGCTGACGGCCGACGCCGACATCAATGCGGTCCACGAACGCATCAAGGGCGAACTGGAGACCTGACCGAATTGTGCACGTCCGCGAGCTACAGGCAGCGATATTCGATCTAGACGGCGTTATTACCCGCACCGCAGACGTCCACGCCGCCGCGTGGAAAGCGACGTTTGACCCGCTGCTGATCGAGCTTGGCATCACCGAGCCCTTCGACATCGGCCGTGACTACCTGAACTTCGTTGACGGCAAGCCACGCTACGACGGGGTCCGCAGCTTTCTCGCCTCGCGCCGCGTCGTATTGCCGGATGGCACGCCGGATGACGCGCCGAATGCCAACACCGTCTACAGCGTCGGCAAGCAGAAGGACACACTCTTTCGTGAGTGCCTCGAACGCGACGGCATCCATGTATTCCAATCGTCGGTTGCGCTGGTCGAGGCGTTACGGACACGCGGCATCAAGACGACGGTCGTCACCTCAAGTCGAAACGGGCGCCTGATTCTTCGCCGCGCCGGCATCGCCGGCCTATTCGACGCGGTTATTGATGGTCGCGACCTCGACGAGGGCGGTATGCGCGGCAAACCGGCGCCGGACGGCTTTCTCCGATGCGCGCGACTGATCGACGTCGCGCCCTCACACGCGGCGGTTTTCGAAGACGCCGTTTCCGGCGTCGATGCGGCGCGGCGCGGCGGCTTCGGCCTCGTCGTCGGCGTCGACCGGGGCGGTCAGGCCGCAGCGCTGCGTGCGAATGGCGCCGATATCGTGGTCGACGACCTCGACGCGCTCGACCCCGACCGACTCGATGACGCGCTGCACGAACGCCGCGAGCACGAGGCTTGGCGCGTCGACCAGCATGGGTTCGACCCTTCGCGCGAGCACGCCATGGAAAGCTTGTTCGCGGTCGGCAACGGTTACCTTGGCGTCCGCGGTGCGCCCGACACCCTACTTCCAGGTTCCCAAGGAGATCTCTTCGTCGCCGGCGTCTATGACCGGAAGCACGCGGCGCGACCCTATTCTGAAGAAGAATTCTTGAACATCGGCGGCGGCGACAGCTTGCACGCAGAACTCGTCTCGGCGCCGTTTCCGTTCCGAATCGCGCTTCGGGTCGACGACGTGCCGCTGGACCCGTCGGATGAAAGAACGCGGCGCTACCATCGCCGCCTCGACCTGAAACGGGCATTGTTGCAGACCGAATCGGTCTTCGAATTCGCGAGCGACCACCACGTCACCATCGCCGGCACGCGCTGTGCGTCGGCGGCCGAGCCGCACCTGCTCTTACAGACCGCAACAATCACGATGGGTGACCGGTCTGCGGACGTCGCTGTCGACGCCTCGCTGCACGATCCCGACCTCGGCGACAATCACCCGCACCTGTCGGTGCTGGAAGCGGGAACAGCACCCGGCGGGATCGAGTTCACTCGCTATGCCACCCAAGCGTCCGGCTATGAATTGTGTGTTGCTTCGCGCGTGCGCTGCAGCGACGGAGTCAAGCATCAATGGCGCGGCGAACTTGATGCGCATGAGCAAATCACACTGCAGCGCTACGTCGTTGTCTATACCTCGCGCGACACGGACGACCCGCGCGGTGCTGCGTTGCAGGACCTTGCCGCGCGTGATTGGGAAACGTTTGACGACGAATTCGAACGCCACGCCGCACGCTGGCACGATCGGTGGGCGGCCTCGGACATCACCGTTGAGGGGAGCTACGCGACGGAGCAGGCATTGCGTTTCAACACCTATCACCTGCACAGCACGGCGGGCACCAAGCCGTATGCCTCGGTGGGTGCGCGCGCGCTCAGTGGACGCGCGTACGAAGGTCACATTTTTTGGGACGTAGAAATTTTTATGCTGCCTTTCTACCTTCACACGGAACCCGCGCTTGCGCTGAATGCACTTCGATACCGGCATCACACGCTCGATGGCGCTCGACAGCGTGCGCGTGAGTGTGGCTGCTCGGGTGCGAACTTCGCGTGGGAATCGACCGTGACCGGAGAGGACGTAACACCTGACAAAATCCGACTGAAAACGACGGGCCGCGAAATCCCTATTTTCACCGGGACCCAGCAGATTCACGTGACCGCCGACGTCGCGTATGGCGTCTGGCGTTACTGGGACGCGACACACGACCACGCGTTCATGCACGACGTCGGGGTTGAACTCCTCGCCGAGACCGCACGCTATTGGGTGACACGCTGCGAACGCGGCCCGAAGCATCACCATATCCGGGGGGTCGTTGGACCGGACGAGTACCACCATGGCGTCGATGACAACGCGTATACGAATTGGATGGCGCAGTTCAATCTCGAGCGCGCGGCGGACGCGGCTGACTGGCTGCAGCGCGAGTCGCCGAACACCTGGTCGGCGTTGCACGAGAAACTTGAGCTTCAACACGACGAGCCCGCCGAATGGCGAGCCATCGCTGAGACCTTATTCTGTCCGGGCCCAGATGCGCGCGGTGTAATCGAGCAGTTCGCTGGTTTCTTCGACCTGGACGATTATCCGCTCGCTGCGGAAGAGCGCCTGAAAGCGCCTATCAATCGCCTTTTTGACTGGGACAAGATCAATCGCCTCAAACTGATTAAGCAAGCCGATACGCTGATGCTGCCCTTTTTGTTTCCAGAACGCTTCACGCGTGAGCAGCTCGCCGCGAACTATCGCTACTACGAGCCGCTCACCGACCACGGAAGCAGTCTGTCGCCAGCAATCCACGGTGCGCTGGCGGCGCGGCTCGGGCTCGCCGCCGATGCGTGGCGCTACTGGCGCCAGAGCCTCTGGCTCGATTTGTCGAACGCGATGACCAACAGCGCGCTTGGTGTGCACCCCGCATGTATGGGGGGCACTTGGCAGGCGCTCGTGTTCGGCTTCCTCGACATGCGCTTCGGCGATACGGGCCCGACCTGGGCTGCCGATGCGCCGGCGCGATTGCCCGCATCGTGGCGCTCTGTCGCGATGACGCTGAAATGGCGCGGCGCCGATTACCCGGTGGAGGTCAACCGATGAATACGCTCGATAGGCTGCTCGTCCTCGACGACGGATCTCCGGCGAGCGTCACCGCACGCAATTACGCAGAACGCTTCTCCGAGCAAACGGGTGCGTCGTGTGAGTCGCGGACGGCGGCGGCTGACTTGCACGCGACCGGCGGTTTCGCAATCGTTGTGCCTTCGACTTCACCGGACGCTCGTAAAATTGTCGAACGCAGTGCGGCCCCCGTTATCCTCACGCCAACGGCCCTGCCCGCACCACGACCGCTCTGGCGCTCGATCGTCCCATTGACCGGCCAGCCGAGTGCCGACGCCGCGCTTGTATTTGCCGTGCGCCTTGCAGGTGCCCTTCGTATGGAAGTTGTTGCGGTGCACGTTGCCGATCCGAATGCGGAGTCCGGCACGGGGCTCGAGGGCGCTGCACACTACGCGGACGCCGCGCACCACGAATATCCGCATCAATTGAAAGAGTTCGTCCAGCGCGCACTGCCGCAGTGTTCCGCTGCAGAACGCGCGGCGCTCACGGATCTCGTATTGTGCAGAGGCGATGTCATCGCTGAGCTGCTGACGTTGGTCCGTGAACGCGATGCCGATTTATTGGTCGTCGGCTGGCAAGGGCGCCTCGCGCGCAAGGGGTCGCGCCTGCTCGAACGCCTCTCCAGCGCGCTGCGTTGCCCGCTCGTGATCGTGAAGCCGATTTCTCATGGACCGTTCCGACTGAAGGTCGGGCCGGACCTCGAATGAGGCTCGCAGCCGACCTCGGCGGTACGCACGCGCGCTTCGCGTTGCAATCGGATCCGTTGCAAAGCGTCGTTTATGCGGCGCGTGATTTCCCTACGCTTGATGATGTCATCGCCGCGGCGCTCGCGGCGTTCGGCCTCGATGACGCGGCGACAATCGACGCCGTCATCGCGGTCGCGGGCCCCGTCCACGCGGGCGCGGCGATCTTCACCAACCTCGACTGGCGCGCTGACGTCGACACGCTACGAGAGCGCTTTGGCTTCGCGTCCGTGCGTCTGTTGAACGACGTCGAGTGCGCGGCACGCAGCGCGGCGGCCGCACTGCCCGCCGATATCGCCACCGTCCAACCGGCGCCGCATCAAGCAGATGCACGCCACGTTCTGGTGAGTGTCGGCACGGGGCTCGGCGTGGCGTATTGGCGTGGGTCGGATGAGGTCGACGCGAGTGAGGCGGGTCATGCCGGGTTTGCGCCCACCATCGCATGGGACCACACACTTCTCTCGCAACTTCAAACCGGCAACGCGCGGACCACTTGGGAACATGTGCTTTCCGGCCCCGGCCTCGCGCGCATCGACAGCTTCGTCTCAGGGTCACCCTGCGTCGACGGCGCTCAGGTCGCACAGCGCGCGAGCCGCCGAGACCCACACGCCATTGAATCCATCCGGCACTTCTCGCGCTTGCTCGGCGTCTTTTGTGGCGACCTGGTTCTCGCGGCGCCGGTCACGGGTGGGGTGCTGCTTGCGGGCGGCGTCATCGCGGGTCTCGGCGCGCATTTCGACGCCGCAGCCTTCGTTGCAGGCTTTCGCGACAAGGGGGCGATGGCCGCGTTACCCGCTGCCTTACCGGTGTGGCGCACTGCCGATACCGGGCTCGCCCTGCGCGGCGCGTTACTGTGACGGCGCACCTGGTTCTCGACCAGGGTGGACAGAGCAGCCGCGCGCTCGTGTTCGACGAGTCCGGGGAGGTCGTTGCGACCGCGTCCGTCCCCGTCGCGACGCGCAAACGTGCTGGAGGTATCGTCGAGCAGGACCCAGAGGAAATCGTCTCATCGCTCGAGCGATGCATCGCACAAGTCGCTACCGTGATTCCCCCCACCCAATGGCGCAGCGCGGGGCTCGCATGCCAACGATCAAGCGTGGTCGCTTGGGATCGCGCGAGCGGCATCGCGCGAACGCCGGTGCTGTCTTGGATGGACACGCGGGCGGCAAGCGCATTCGCTGAAGTCCAACTCGACCCGGTGCGTGTGCGCGAAATCACGGGGCTGCCGCTCTCACCCCACTATGGCGCGACGAAACTTCGCTGGATGCGCGCGCACGTCGAGACACATGGCGCGTTCGGGTATGGCCCGCTCGCGAGCTTCGTGCTGTTCCGTCTGCTCGACGAACGACCGTACCGGGTGAGCCATTCGCTGGCACAACGCACGTTGTTATATGACGTGCAGGCGCGCGACTGGTCAGACGAGCTGTTGCGAGCTTTCCGAATACCCCATGAAACCTTGCCGACGCCGGTCGACGACCGCAGCGCCCACGGGACGCTTCATGGCGTGCCGCTGGTGCTCTGTGCAGGTGACCAGAATCTCGTGCCGTTCGCGACCGGACTACCCGACGCGGAAACCGCGTACCTCAACTTGGGCACCGGCGCGTTCGTGCTGCGACCGGTCACCGGCGCGACCGAGGTTCCGGACGATCTCTTGCTCGCGCCGCTCGATGACCACCAGTTCGCCGCAGAGGGTACCGTCAATGGCGCGGCGTCGGCGATCGCATGGCACGAACGCGAAACGGGACGCGAATTTCCCTGGGAATCGCTCTCAAGCGTTCAGGTCCCCACAGCGCCGCTGCTCGTGAACGGCATCGGGGGCGTCGGCTCCCCATTCTGGAGAACCGATGTGCACACGCGGTTCGAACCGGACCGCGGCGACGCCGCCGCGCGTGCCTATGCCGTCATCGAAAGCATCGCGTTTCTCGTTCGGGCGAACTTCGATCGGATGCCGCCGGCGGGCCGGCTCGTCGTGACGGGTGGGCTCGCGGCCCAGCCCGTCGTCAACACCCTCCTCGCCCGCGTGCTCAATCTGCGCACCGAAACGGGGCCGCGCGAGGCCACCTCGCAAGGGCTCGCCTCGTTGCTTGGTTGCGCGCCTACAGCGTCGCGCGCAATTGTGCGCGACGGCGACGCCAGCGTCGGCGGCTCCGCCGAATGCCTGGCTGACCGTTATGCGCGTTGGTGTTCATTGCTTGGCTCCTAAGTGGTTTCATGAGGCGCATCATCCGCGCCGTTCGTTGCAGCATCATTTCTTTACGATGTACCAATCGTTTTGGATGTCGTGGTCGAAGCGTCGGACTTCGATGGATTGGAAGCCCGCTTCTTGCAGCATCCGCTCGGCGAGCTCGCGGCCCCACATCGCCCCGAGCCCATCGCCGCCCTGGGCGAGCGAGACCGTCATGCAGTGCATGCACGACACGGTGTAGAGCAGCGGCGCCATCGGGTTGTCGACGTTCTCATGGACATGGCTGTGCGCATGGATGTCCTGCATGACGTAGATACCGTCCGCTTTCAACGCACGGTGAATGCCCCGCAGCAGCCGCGCAGGTCGAGCCTGGTCATGGACCGCGTCGAATGTGAACACCACGTCGTAATGACCAGCCACCGTGTCCTCGTCGAACGACGTGAGATCGGCGGCGATGTATTCGACGTTGTCGAGGCCCAGCGCCGCCGCACGCTCGCGCGCCCAGCCAATGGCATCGGCGGAGAGATCGATACCGGTGAACCGGCTCGCGGGAAACAGCGCGGCGAGCTTCATCAAGGCAAGTCCACGACCGCACCCGGCGTCCAGCACGATCGCACCGCGTTCCAGCCGATCGCGAAGCGTTGGCTCGAGACCGAGCACATGTGATTCAAGCGCCGGTAGCACCGATTGTCCGCTGTCCTCCGCCATGACCTCATGGAAGCGCGTGAATCGGGCGTACGGCACGCCGCCCCCGTGGCGAAAGCAGTCGAGGATTTCATCCTCGACGCTGCCCAGGCTCCCGATGTATTGCGCGAACACGGCGATGTTGTCTTGGGCAGCCGCACGGATAAGGCTCGCCGCGTGCTCGTCCGGCAACTGGAAGCGGCCGTCGGCATCGACTTCGACGATGCGGCCGGCCGACATCGCGCCGAGCCACTCACGAACATACCGCTCGTCAAGGCCCGTTCGAGTCGCAAGTTCGGCGCTCGTCACGCGACCTGCACCCGCCAGCGCGTCAAACAACCCAGCCCGATGGCCGAGCGAAATCATCAACGAAAGCGCGCCCCGATTAATGGTGTCGAGCACGGTGCCCGCAAAGGCTTGGGCGCGGTTGTGATTAAAAGTTGGCAATGGTGCCGATTGCATCGATGTTCCCCCAATGAGTTTGGTTAGTGGGCGTGATTATACCGACTAGTCGGTTTTAATGTGTGCGCTACATCACACTTTGTGGAAAAACCTTGCCGGATAAGGCTTGCAGAATCAGACCGCCCGGTCCAAACTCAGCCTATGACGCGAGAATCGACTCATTCGAACCTGCTGGATTCGGCGCAGGCGCTCGTGATGCGCCAGGGATTTAGCGCCACCACCGTGGACCAGGTCATTGAGCGCGCGGGCGTGACCAAGGGCGCGTTCTTCTACCATTTCGCCACCAAGGACGCCCTCGCCCACGCGCTGGTCGAACGCTGGGCCGAACGCGACCGCGCACAACTCGACAGCGCGATGGCGCGCGCCGAGACGCTCGCACGCGACCCCGGACAACGACTCTTGGTGCTCGTTGGCCTGCTCGCGGAAGCCGCCGATGCGGCAGACGAAGACGATCCGGGCTGCCTGTACGCGAGCTATTGCTACGAAGCCAAGTTGATGGATGAACCCGTCCGCGCGGTGATTACCGACACCTTCGCGTACTGGCACACGCGATTGACCCCTTGGTTCGATGCCGCGCTTGAGACCCGACCGCCCAAACTCGACGGCATCGATGCAGCCGGCCTGCTCGCACTGCTGGATACCGTCTTTGAGGGCGGACTCGTGATGGCGCGCATCCAAAAAGACGACGGCGCACTCGGCGCGCAACTCCGGCAATACCGCAATTATTTGGAATTGCTCTTCGCTTGATTCGTGCTACACTGCGCGCCGCTGGCACTCCGGTCTTTGCCAGCCCTTCGCGGTGATCCATCCCGGCCTGCCCCGAACAATCATCCAAACCAAGCTGATGGCTTGCACGGACCGGTCACGGCAACACCGTGCGCAGGCGTCTGGGAGTTACCTGTAATGTCTTTCGAATCTCTCGGCCTCACGGCCGCGTTGTGCCGTACTGTGTCCGACAAGGGCTACACGACGCCGACCCCAATCCAAGCCGCCGCGATTCCGGCCGTCCTCGAAGGCCGCGACCTGATGGCCGCCGCACAGACCGGTACGGGCAAGACCGCCGGCTTCACGCTGCCAATGCTGCAGCGCCTGCAGGCGTCCGCGCCGACGGGCGGCCGCCGCAAGGTGCGCGCCCTCGTGCTCACGCCGACGCGTGAACTCTGTCTGCAGGTGATGGACAGCGTCCGTACCTACGGCAAGGGCATGCCGCTCAAGTCGACCGCGATTTTCGGCGGCGTCAGCATCAACCCGCAGATTTCTTCGTTGCGCCAGGGCGTCGACATTGTCGTCGCGACCCCGGGTCGCCTGCTCGACCACATAAACCAGCGCACGCTGGACCTGTCGCAGGTCGAAATTCTCGTCCTCGACGAAGCGGACCGCATGCTCGATATGGGCTTCATCCGAGACATCAAGAAAATCATCGCGCTGCTACCGCGTGCTCGACAGAACTTGTTGTTCTCGGCAACGTTCTCCGACGAGATCCGCACGCTCGCGAACACGCTGCTGCACAACCCGCAGTCGGTCGAAGTCGCCGCGCGCAACACGGCCGTCGAAGCGATTACGCAGGTCGTGCATCCGGTGGACAAGAGCCGCAAGCAGGAATTGCTTTCGTGGCTGATTGGTGACGGCAACTGGAAGCAGGTGCTCGTCTTCACGCGCACCAAGCATGGCGCTGACCGTCTCGCACGCCAGCTCGTCCAAGACGGCCTGCGCGCAGACGCGATCCACGGCAACAAGAGTCAGGCCGCGCGTACGCGTGCACTCGGCGATTTCAAGTGCGGTAAGGTCCGCGTCCTGGTTGCGACCGACGTCGCGTCACGCGGCCTCGACATCGACCAGCTCCCGCACGTCGTCAACTTCGAGCTGCCGACCGTGGCTGAGGACTACGTCCACCGTATCGGCCGTACCGGCCGCGCGGGTCGCGAGGGTGTCGCGGTGTCGCTGGTCTGCGTGGACGAACTGAAGCTTTTGCGCGATATCGAGCGCGTCTTGCGGCGCGATATTCCAAAAGTCGAAGTGGCCGGCTACGAAGTCGACCGCTCGATTCGTCCGGAGCCGCTGTTCAAGCCGCGTGGTGCGCCGCGCCAACGCCCGCAGCCGTCAAAGCCGCGCGGACGCGGTGCTACTCGGGCGCCTGCAGGTAATCGATCGCAAGGCCGGTCAAAGCGCGCACGCCCGTAACGAGGGCGTCCTCGTTGACGTGAAATTCCGGTGAGTGGTTCGGCGCGGCTTCGCCCGCGCCGAGCCCCGCTTTGTTCACGCCGAGCAGGAAATACATTCCGGGAATCTCTTCCTGGAAGTACGCGAAATCTTCCGCCACAGTTTGTGCGCGGCCCTCAGCGACTTTATCGTCGCCGGCCGCCCACGCAAGCGTCGGCACCATGCGACGCGTGAGCGCTGGCTCATTCCAGGTAACAGGCGCGTTCTGCTCGAGCTGAATCTCGGCGGACGCACCCGACGCCTCCGCGACGCTCTCAACGGTGCGGTGCAGGCGTTTGATTAGATCCTCGCGCATCGGCGCATCGTAGGTGCGAATCGTGCCTTCGAGCACGACCTCATCCGGAATGATGTTCCAGCGCGTTCCACCATTGATGCTCCCCACGGTAACGACCGCTGGCGCGACGGTGACGTCGAGCTGCCGACTTGGAATCATCTGTAGCGCGAGCACCAGCTGCGCGGAAATCGTGACCGGGTCGATGCCCGCCCACGGCTGCGAACCGTGCGTTTGTTTTCCGCGAACGGTGATCTTCATGCGGTCCGACGCAGCAAGAAAACCCTCCGTCTTGTAATACAGGTGCCCTGCGGGGTACGGGTAGACGTGCAGCCCGAAAATCGCCTCTGGCGCATCATTGCCCGTGAGCAACCCTTCTTTCACCATCAGGCTCGCACCGCCCTCCTCGCCTGGCGGCGGCCCCTCCTCCGCCGGCTGGAACACGAACATAACCGTGCCCGCGAGCCGGTCGCGTGCGCCGGCCAACACTTCGGCGGCGCCCATCAGCATCGCAGTGTGTGCGTCGTGCCCGCACGCGTGCATCACGCCGTCGTTCACCGACGCAAATGGCAGGCCCGTCGCCTCGGTGACCGGCAGAGCATCCATGTCGGCACGCAACGCGACCACCGGCCCTGGCCGTCCCCCACGCAGAATGCCCACGACGCCGTGACGCGCAACACCGGTGGTGACCTCCAGGCCAAGCTCGCGCAAGTGCGCGGCGACAAGTGTAGCGGTCCGCTCTT
>CAYODZ010000038.1:0-12192 GCA_964402835.1 uncultured Gammaproteobacteria bacterium
GCCGAATGCACGCCGATGACCAACAGCTCACGCGCATACGTTTCCTGAAGTCGATGTAGGTCGGGAATGATGTGCATGCAATTCACGCAGCCGTAGGTCCAGAAGTCGAGCAGTACAATCTTGCCTCGCAACGACGCGAGCGTCAGGGGCCTACCATCGGTGTTGATCCAATCGAGACCCTGAGGAAATTCCGGCGCGGGGCGCGTTCCGGCGTAACTGCGCTCATCGACGGTCGGTTCGGTGATCCTGACGGATGCGAACGTGACGAGTGCCGCGCCAACCGCCCCTGCGGCGATGACCGCAGCGATACGATGTTTCAACCGGCCTCAATCAGCGCCGCCATGCGCTCGCGTGTGGCGGCGTCGGGCATCGGGCCATTCGCCGCGCCCAAATTGTCGCGCAGGTATTCGAGCGTCGCCGTACCGGGGATCGCACACGTCACCGCCGGGTGCGACACCACCCACTTCAGCGAGAACTGAGCCCACGTCTCAATTCCGAGCTCGCGCGCCCAATCGGGGACTGCGGTGTCACCAAATGCGTCGAAGACGCGCCCGCGACCGAACGGCAAGTTGGTGAGGACCGCCATCCCGCGCTCCGCGGCGAGTGGCAGGATGCGCTGCTCAGCACCTCGGTTATCGATTGCATAATCGACCTGGATGAAGTCCAGGTCCTCGCGTTCCATCACGCGCACGAAGTCATCATATTGACGCTCGAACGAAGTACTCATTCCCAAGTACCGGATGCGCCCTTCCGCTTTCCATTCTCGCAGCACGGGAAGCACCTCGTCGATACCGGACAGGTTGTGGACCTGCAAGAGATCAAACCGATCTGTGCGCAGCCGTGCGAACGAGTTTTCCATTTCTTCAAGCGCGGCCTTCAGACCGTTGCGCCCTGCGCCAACTTTTGTCGCGATGAAGAGTTGGTCGCGGTTCCCGATTTCCTCAACGAGTTCACCAATCACGGACTCCGCACGCCCGTACGACGGCGCTGTGTCCACCAGCGTACCGCCAAGTTTCGGCAGATTACGGAGCACTTCCCTTAGCATTTTCAGCGCTGACGCTTCGGGACCGACGTCAAAACGGCGAGCCGTCCCGATGCCGATGACCGGCAGCCGCTCGCCCGTCGCCGGGATCGCCTTCGTCACGAGCGCGGCGTCCAGCCCACCCGCGAACGCAGTTCGGGCGCCCCCGACCGCAAGCGCCACGCCCGCGGCGAGGCTGGTCTTCAGTAAATCGCGCCTGCTAATCATGAGGAATACTCTACCTCAGACGCTGGAAAAATGCGTTTTATCGGCGCATTATTCCCGTGGGACGCGACCGGAGGGTCGCAGGGAGGCACCGCATGAAAACGGTCATGCAGCGCAAAGTCGCTGCCGAAGACATCGAACTCGGGATGTATGTCGCGCGGCTGGACTGCGCATGGGAAGACAGTCCATTTCTATTTCAGGGCTTCGTCGTCAGCACGGCGAAGGAGCTCGAGCAACTTCAATCGCTCTGCAAATTCGTATTCGTTGACGAAGACCTTTCCGAGTATGACGACCGGACGCTGATGCGGTCCGTCGAAGTCAAGCCGCAGGGCGAAGTCCGTGCGACGCGCACGGAAATGCACCGAGCCACTGAGGCAGAACTTAAACTCACCTTCGAAACCGAGATTCGCAAAGCCGCAACGCTGCGTACGAAAACGCGCGAGTACGTCGGCAAGTTATTCGAGGACGTTCGGCTTGGATTTGCGGTGGACACCGAAACCGCGAAAGCGGTCGTACATGAGCTTGTTGAGACGATCACCGAAGACGCAAATACCGCGCTCTGGCTCACCAGCCTCAAGAACGTGCACGAATATACCGCTCAGCACTGCATCAACGTTTCCGTGCTCGCCATCGTCTTTGGCAAACACCTCGGCTTTACCCAAGACCAGCTAAAACTGATCGGTCTTGGTGCGCTGCTGCACGACGTCGGTAAGATGAACACGCCACCAGAAATCCTGAACAAACCCGGCAAGCTCAGCTCAGAGGAATTCGAGACCATCAAGCGCCACCCCGTCGACGGTTACGAGACGATGTTGGCAACCGGCAGCGTGCCAGACCAGTCGCTGCAAATCATCAAATACCACCATGAGCGCATCAGTGGACGCGGCTATCCGGATGGGCTGAAGGGCGACCAAATCTCCACCGCTGTACTGATGGTCGCGATCGCCGATGTGTACGACGCGATGACTTCTGAACGCGTGTACCACCAAGGAATGCCCGCGCACGACGCCTTGAAAGCGCTTTACCAGATCGCGCCCGGCGAGTTCGGTAAGAAGCTCATGGAAGAATTCATCCGCTGCATCGGCGTGTATCCGGTCGGCAGCGTCGTCGAGCTGTTCAGCGGCGACATCGGCATCGTGATGAGCGTCGATCCGTCGAATAAGTTGCGGCCGCTCGTAATGCTGGTTCGCGACCACGATGGCTGCGAGTATCTACCCCGGCGTTACGTCAGCCTCGCCATGATGAGCGCGAGCGACAAGTCTCGCGACTGGACCGTCCGGCGTATCGTGAATCCCGTGCACCTGGGCCTTTCAATGCAACAAATCGCGCAGGAAGAGATTTTTTCGGGCACCAGCGAAACGTTCCACATTTAGCGCGTCAGTCCTTCGCAGGTTCGAGTCGCACCACGCGGCCATCCCGCGCGTCGATTGCGAGATAGAGGTACCCGTCCGGCCCGACCCTGACATCCCGCACGCGCCCGATGCCCTCGACGAGCTTCTCAGTCTCGACTTCAACGCCATCCTTGAACCGCACGCGCGCCAGATGCTCGTGGGACAGCGCGCCGACGAATAGGTCGTGTTGCCACTCAGGGAATGCGTCACCCACATAGATCGCGAGGCCACTCGGCGCAATAGAGGGTGTCCACTGCTTCAACGGCGGCTCGATGTCATCGCGTTCGCGCACATCGGTTATCGCCACGCCACTGTACTCGCGGCCATAGGTGACCTGTGGCCAGCCATAGTTCGCGCCCTTCCGCACGATGTTAATTTCGTCACCGCCGCGCGGGCCGTGCTCGTGCTGCCAGATTTCACCGGTCCCCGGATGTACCGCCATGCCCTGTGCGTTGCGGTTTCCCCATGTCCAGTTGGCGTCGTGTCCCTCTACGCCGACGAACGGATTATCGTCGGGAATCGTGCCATCGTCGTTGAGGCGTATCGTCACGCCTTGGTTATTTGTATTGTCTTGTGCCGACGCCTGCCGCCCGCGGTCTCCGACCGTCATGAACAGGTACCCGTCCCGGTCGAACACAAGTCGCGACCCATGGTGCCTGCCACCCGGTGCGCACGCATCGGCGCGGAACAGTTCCGTAAAGCCCTCGAGGCGTCCGTCCTTCCACACGCCACGACCGACCGCAGAGGTCGCGCCGTCGTCGCATGCCGCCGCGTAAGTCAGGTACACGAATCTGTTGTCCGCGAATGCAGGGTGCAATACGACGTCGAGCAAGCCACCCTGATTCTGTGCGACGACAGATGGGGTCCCCGCGACGGGCTCGGCAACGAGCTTACCATCGCGAATCCACCGCAAGCGTCCGGGACGCTCGGTGACCAGTAGTTCACCGGCCGGCAAGAACGCAATGCTCCACGGATGCTCGAGGCCGTCGATGACCTCGTGTACGACGAGGTCCTTCTCCGCGCAGGCGGCGGCACTGACCACAATCATGGCGAACATCGACAACAATAGCGCGAACTGTTTCATCGCCTCACGCTAACTTGAGCGGCGCCTCAGGTCAATTCCGTGAGAGTGCGGTTCCACGCTAGAATCGCGCGATGCGGTTATCGGCGCAACAATGGCTTCTCATCGTCGGCAGTCTCGCCCTTTTGGCGCTCAAGTGGCCGCTCGCGTCGCGCCTCGAGGTCGACCCCGATGAATTCATCTTCCTGTCGCACGTGCATTCGCTGGCGCGCGGCGACTTGCAGACAATGTTTCAGACCTTCCACACCCACCTGTTCGCGTGGCTCCCGGGCATTGGTAATCACGAGATCGACGAAGCGGTTGCCGGACGGCGCTTCATGTATGTCCTCCGTCTTGGGAGCTGCGTGCTCGTTTTCCTCATCGCGCTACGACTTTATGGCCGAACCGGCGCACTGTTCGCTGTGTTCGCGATGCTCGCGTTTTCCTATGTGCTCCACCACGGCGAAGCGCTTCGGGCAGACCCCCTGATTTCGTTTCTGTTTCTTGGCAGCGTTGCCTTGCTCGTCTGGCATCCGAGCAACCAGTGGCCAGCAGCGGGCGCTGCCGCTCTATTGGCTGCGGCCCTCGCAATCTCGGTCAAGACGCAAATCTATTTACCCGCCGTTGGCGGGCTACTGATTGTGTTTGCCCTGCAGCCAGAAACACGGGGTTGGGTCATTCGACGCACCGCGCTGTTCGCCGCGGTTTTCGCAGCGACTTACGGATTGCTCTATTGGATGCACTCGCTGGTGGTCGACCCTGGCACGCACTCACTCCCCGCGCGGACATTGACCGTCGGCACCGAAATGCTGTTCGACCCCCGGCTCGACGCACTATGGCGCACGTTTGTGTGGGACTGGGCGTTCTGGATGCTCTACGCGGTAGGAATCGCAGCGGCGATACGCATGGGGGCTTTCAAAGCCGGCGACGAGCGCATGCGCGCGCTGTCCTTGCTTTGTCTGCAGATTCCCCTCGTCACGCTGCTCATCTACCGAAACACTTTCGAATACTTTTACGTCTGCATCATTCCGGTGGCAGCCCTCGGCTGCGGCTTTGCGGTCGCGCTGCTTGAGCGCGCGAGCTCGGCGAAACCCAAATGGGCGGCCGCATTGGTCGTCGTCCTTGCGCTGCCGCTCGGCGTGCGTGCCCTCGAGTACCTCTCGCTTCACGACAAAGACACCACGCTCGTACAACGGCAGGTGCTCACGGCCGTGCATCAGATTTTTCCGGCAGCGGTCCCGTATATCGACCGCACCGGGTTGGTCGCGTCGTTCGAGCGCGTTAACTTCCCCATGACCACCTACCTACTCAATCGGTACCATCAGCATGGGCAGCCGGTGATGGCGAATCTGGTTCGAACGCGAAAGCCGGAATTCCTGATCGCAAATGTGGATGGTTTGAACCTTGCGGGATCTTGGGAAGCATCCCGAAGTTCTGACCGCTACCTTTTACGGGAAGACTTCGAATTCCTGCGCCGACACTTCATCCATCACTGGGGGCCGGTCTGGGTCCTGGGATGCACCCTGGAACTGCCGAAAACTGGAGGCGTCATCCCGTTCGAGATCGCGGTACCCGGCCCCTATACCTTGGAGTCGGCGGGGAGTGTCGCGATCGATGGTTCGCCGGTTGCGTCGGGCGACATTGTCCATCTCGATGCCGGCCCGCATACAATCGCGGCAATAGGCGAAACCTCACGCGCCACCTTACGCCGCGGCGAACGACTGAAGCGGCCTGCAGCGCAACCGCCCGAATGGGCGCTTTTCCGCGGGCTTGCAACACGGGGGGACTCATGAAGCTAATCGTCCAAATTCCTTGCCTTAACGAGGAGGCGACCCTCGCGCGAACGATCGCGGACATCCCGCGGCGCATAGGCGGTGTCGATTTAGTGGAGGTGCTCGTGGTTGACGATGGCAGCACCGACCGGACCGTCGAAGTCGCACGCGCCGCGGGGGCCGATCATATCGTGTGCAATACGCGAAACGTCGGCCTCGCTTGGTCGTTCCGGCGCGGCCTGGATGCGGCATTGGCCGCTGGCGCCGACATCATCGTGAACACGGACGGCGACAACCAGTACGCCGGCGGCGACATCCCGAAGCTCATCGCGCCGATCCTACGCGGCGACGCGGACATCGTCATCGGCGACCGCGAAACCCAGAGCATCGAACATTTTTCCCGGCTCAAGAAGTTTCTGCAGCATACAGGTAGCGCCGTCGTTCGCCGACTATCCGGCGTGGATATACCCGACGCGGTCTGTGGTTTCCGTGCGCTGTCCCGTGATGCTGCGTTGCAACTGAACATCGTCTCAAAGTTCAGCTATACGACCGAGATGATTATCCAGGCCGGCAAGCGCCGCATCAGCGTCACGTCGGTACCGATCAAGACGAATGAGGTCGCACGATCGTCGCGCCTGTTCCGCTCAATTCCACAATTCGTGGCCCTGACGGTCGGCACGATGATGCGAACCTACGCGATGTACCAACCATTGCGCATGTTCTTTTACATCGGCGTCACGCTGCTCCTGCTCGGATTGTTGCCGATGCTGCGGTTTCTATACTACTTCGTGCTCGGGGATGGCTCCGGCCACATCCAATCACTGGTGATTGGCGGCGCGCTGTTGGTCATGGGCTTCGTGGCGTTCCTCGTCGGTCTGGTCTCCGACCTGATTGCGACGAATCGTACGTTGTTGGAGCGCCTGTTGGAACGCGAACGCGCGGGCCGCCTCAAGGATTCTTGACGCGTGCGCGTACTCGTCGATGTCGTGCACCCTGCACACGTCCACTTTTTCCGCAATCCACTCACGCTGCTGCGGAGTGCCGGGCATGAAATCCTGATCACTAGCCGCGACAAGGAGTGCACGCTCGAATTGCTCGACCAATTCGGCATCGAGCATCAACCGCTGACCGCACAAACGACCGGTGTGGCCGCGATGGCGGCCGAGCTCGTCCGCCGCGATGTCGCGCTCGCGCGAGTCGCGCGCGCGTTCCGCCCAGACGTCATTACCGGTCTGGGCGGTGTCTGTGCCGCCCACGTCGGCCGCTTACTAGGGGTCCGCTCGGTCGTGTTTTACGACACCGAGAACGCGCATTTGCAGAACGCACTCACTTATCCGTTCGCACACCGCATCGTGGTTCCGCGGTGCTACCGCGGCTGGACACCGCGCTGGAAGACGACCCGCTATCCCGGATATCACGAGCTCTCATACTTGCATCCCACGCGCTTCAGTCCAGATCGGGAAATCGCAACACGGAATGGGGTCGCTACGGCGAGCGACACGTACCTCATACGGGTGGTTTCATGGCAGGCGAATCATGACATCGGTGTACGGGGCTGGTCGCCGGAACTGCTCGGACGCGTCGTCGAGCGTCTCGCATCCACAGGCAAGGTATTGATATCCGCTGAAAGCCGGTTGCCACCGGCCCTCGAGCAATACCGCTATCGCGGCGACGTCGCCGCTCTACATCACGTGATCGCGTTCTGCCGCGCGACCGTTGGTGAGAGCGCGACCGTCGCGTCCGAGGCGGCCGTGCTCGGCGTGCCGAGCGTGTATGCTGCAAGCGTGTCGCGTGGATATATCGACGAGCAGCAGCACCGTTACGGGCTGACCCGCGTCGTTGCGGCGCGCACGGCGCCCGTACTTGAGGCGATCGATGGCGTGCTCGCAACCTCCCGTGCAGAGTATGGCTCACGCAGACAAACCCTGCTGTCGGACACCATCGACGTCGCCGCATTTGTGGCCGAGCGTCTTCAGGAAGTGGCACGATGAACGTGTTCGTGCTGTGCTCCGGGCGGTGCGGCTCGACGACGTTCATCCGTGCGGCGTCCCACATCGCAAACTTCAGCGCTGGCCACGAAAGCCGCGCCAAACTCGTCGGCCCGGCCCGTTTCTCGTACCCGGAGCGACACATCGAGGCCGACCACTACCTGTCCTGGTTTCTCGGTCGGCTCGACGATGCCTACGGCGACCGCGCGTGGTACGTGCACCTCACCCGTGAGCCCGATGCTGTCGCACGGAGCCTTGTCGAGAAAGGCGATTGGATCGGCTCGCCGACCCACGCGTACCGCGATGGTCTGCTCGCTGCGACCGATGCTTCGTTGCTCGAAACCTGTCGCGATCAGGTCGACACGGTGAATGCGAACATCCGGGCGTTCCTCAAGGATAAATCGCATCGAATGGATTTCCAGTTGGAGAACGCGGCCGAGGATTGGTCACGCTTCTGGGCGTGGGTCGGCGCGGAGGGGGACGAGCGTGCCGCCCTTGCCGAATGGTCAGTCCGCCACAACGCCACTCCGGGCCGCCTACGGCGATCACTGCGCACGATTCGTCACCGCGCACAACGCGCGTATCGCGCGCTGAATCCACGCTGACATGGACGCCGAACGCATCCGCGTCGTCGTCGCGATGCTCACCTACCGCCGACCGGACCTGCTCGATGAGTCGCTGGCGGCATTGGCAAACCTGACTATGCCCGAGTCTGCGGATGTGTCGTTTCTCATCGTCGACAACGATCCGGACGCGAGCGCGCGCGCACTCGTCGAGGAGCGCGCCGCGCGGTTTCCGGTCGCGCTCGACTATGTGGTCGAGCCTGAGCCGGGTATCCCCGCGGCCAGAAACCGCGCGCTCGACGAGGCGATCACGCGCGGCGCGAATCTTCTGTGCTTCACCGATGATGACGTCCAGCCGCGAGTGGACTGGCTCGATTCTTTGGTACGTTGTGCACGCAGTACTGGCGCCGCGATGACCTTCGGCGCCGTCCGCTTCATGCCGTGGTCGGATACGACCAGCCGCTGGCAACGCGCGATTGCGGCTGGCATCGGCGCGCGCGCGACGGTGCTCGAGCGATACGCCGCGCGATACGCCGCGCGGGGTCAGGTGGTTGTTGGCGCGACCAGCAATTGCGCGATTGACGCCGACTGGGCCGCAAGCTACGGAATCCGTTTCGACACCGCGATGCGTGAAAGTGGGGGCTCGGACACGGCCTTCAGGGAAGCGGTGCGCCGCTCGGGAGGAACCCTCGTTTGGAGTGCGGACGCGATCGTCGATGAACAGCTGCCGGCGGAACGACTGTCGCTGCGCTATCAGTTCCGACGCGCGGTCGCGCACGGCGCGACGACGGCACTCGTGGGCCGACCGGTTCCACAGCCGATGCTGCGTAGCCCTTACGCGCGCATCGTCAGCGGCACCGCACTCATGATTGCGCCGGTACTCGGGCGCGGGTCATTTATGGCAGGCCTGCATCTCGTCGGAATGGGCGTTGGAATGCTCCGCGCGCGTCGCGGCCGGCGTGCACGGTTGTACGTACGATGAGGGGGCACGCGAGTGACGAGGCGCTGCGGCGCATCGACCAAGTTGCCGCATCGATTTCGCCCGACGACCCGGCGCTCCGGCAGTGGCATGACCGTTATACACGGCAGCAGCGTGAACGCCTTGCATTGGACCTCGATCTGGTGGGGCAGTACGCGCCCGTCGGCGCTGCGGTGCTGGACGTCGGCGCGACACCGCTGCTTTTGACCGCCGCACTGACGGCGAATGGCTATGAAACCCGCGCGTGCGACCTCGCCCCTGACCGCTACTCGACCAGCATCGCGGCATTGGGCCTCGAAGTGGCGCGATGCGACATCGAGGTAGAACGCCTCCCGTATGACGACGGTGCATTCGCGGTCGTGCTGTTCAACGAACTGTTCGAGCACCTGCGAATCAATCCGATTTTCACACTGTGCGAGGTGCTGCGCGTACTTGCACCAAACGGCGTACTGCTTCTGTCGACGCCGAATTTGCGGTCGTTGACCGGCATCAGGAACTTCTTGTTGCGAAACCGCGCGCAGTCATGCGCGGCTGACCCATACACCGAGTTCAGCAAGCTCACCTCACTCGGCCACATGGGCCACGTTCGCGAGTACACCACGGTCGAGGTCGGCTCGTTCCTTGCCGCGATCGGCCTCCGCGTCGAGCGACTCGTGTACCGGGGCTCGTACCAGAGCGCACTCGCGCGGATGATCATCGCCGCGTGCCATCCGTTGAGTCCGTTCGTGACGTTCGTCGCGACGAAACCATGACGAAGATTCTCGTCGCCGCGCTGACCTTTCGGCGATCTGATTCACTACGGTCGTTGCTGGACGCATTCACCCGGCTCGCTACGCCAGCAGACACCGACGTACGCTTCCTGATCGTGGACAACGATGCGGCAGGCAGCGGTCGCCCCGTGGTCGACGAATTCGCAGTCCTGCTCGCGCACCGGCTCGACTACGTTGTCGAACCGGCACGGGGCATCGCCGTCGCGCGCAATCGTGCACTCCGCACCGCAACCGCCAGCGACGCCGACTTCCTCTGTTTCGTCGACGACGACGCGTTTCCGGCTGACGATTGGCTGTGCGCGCTCGATGCGTGTCGCCGCGCGACTGACGCGGTACTCGTGTTCGGGCCTGTCAGGTTCGTGCCTGAGTGGAGCCCGAAAGCATGGCGACGCTTCGTCGGTGCGAGCGTCGCGGCGCGCGGTCGCTTTCTTGAACGCCACTCCAAGCAAAGGGCACGCGAGGGTCGGACCGTCACGAGCGGTACCGGTAACTGGATGGGTGATTTGCGGTGGATCGCGGCGCACAGCATCGAGTTTGATGCCGCACGATTTCCGTTCGGGGGTGAGGATGCGGCGTTTCGCGAAGCGGTCCGAGCCGTCGGCGGCGTACTGACGTTCTGCCCCGGCGCGCTGGTGCATGAGTCGTTGCCGACCGACCGCATGAGCGTGCGCTACCAGTTCCAACGTGGACGCGAACATGGCCGGCAGACTGCACGACTCGGCCGCCGACCCCATCTCATTTTTCTTCGCCACCCGGTCGGCCGCATCCTGATTGGTGCGTTGTTAGTCGCTTTTCCCGTGCTCGGGCTCGCGTCGTTCGCGCTCGGCGTTCATCAGCTTGGAATGGGCGTCGGAGAGCTAGAACGCGGACGAGTCGACACCGAGTAGCCGTTTTGCGGCGCGCCATAACCACACGTTCCAGACAACCATGCTTATCAGGGTCGCAATCGCAGCCCCGGTGATGCCGAGGGCCGGAATCAACGCGAGGTTCAGGACGACGTTAATCACCGATGCGGCGGCGACGCCGCGAAGTGTTGCGGTCTCGTGGTGCGTCATGTTGAGCAGCATGCCGACCGGGCCGAAAATGGCGTTGATCATTTGTGCGACAGCGAGCCACGCCAACGGCGCTGCGGCCGGCGTGTACTCGGCGCCGAACGCGAGCGACACCAGCGGTATTCCGAAGATGACCATTGCGGCAACGACCGGCGCACAGGCTAGCGATGCGAAGCGCGCGGCGCGGCGCGACAACGCCTGCAATTCTGCGGTCGCCCCCCGCGCGTGCAGACGCGCGAACTGCGGAGCAACAACGACGCCGGCCGCCGATGCGCCGAGTAACACCAGGTTTGCCCCTGTCACTGCGACCTGGTACTGGCCGACCGCGACCGTGTCGAGGAATAGCCCGACCATCAACAGGTCCAAACGCATGTTGATGAGGTGCGCGGCGGCGACGAGTCCAAGCGCGAAGGCGCCGCGCAGCCAGCCGCGTGACGGCGTTGTTGATGGCACGCCACCGGTCGGCACCGGCAGGGAGAGCGCACGATGCCAGGCAAACAGACATGCGCCGACCGCTGCGGCGACATGGATCGCCATGGCATCGCTCGAGTCCAGGCCCGTTCCATAGCCGAGCATGGCGGCGAGTAGGATGGCGAATAACGCCGGTCGCACGAGATTCTCGGCAGTAAGCCCTGCAATAATCGCGCCGAGCCCGCGCACCGCCGCTGCCCCGATATTGCCGATTGCGATCAACGGGACGAGCGCGAGCGCCCACCAGAATGTGTGACGCGCTGCACCCGCATCAGAAAAGCGCACTGCTGCAGCGGTCGCGACGACGACGACAATCGATGCAGAGACGAAGCTGATCCCTGTCGCCCAGCGCCATAAGCGGTGGACCGCGTTCCGGTCGCACGCTTCGACGGCTATCGCGGTCTGCCGAACGACGAGTTGTGGAAGACCGAGCTGCGCCGGCACGCCGAGCAACGACACCAGCGCGAAGGCGAATGCATAGACGCCAAATTCTGCAGGGCCTAGCGCACGCGCGAGTAGCACCGCTACGATGAACGCAGCGAGTGCACCAACGAACTTGACCGCCAGCCCCGCCGTCATCGCGAACGCGGTTCGTCGGCGACAAGCGCCGCCCACGACGCGATTCGCGTGGTGGTGTAGACCTGCATCAATTTCGGCGCCTCCATCGGCGCCCAATCTACATCATTTGGCGAACGACAACCCGAGGTCGTGCGCGTCGATCGTTAGCGTATCGCCAGGACCGAACTCGCCCTCAAGGATGCGTTGCGCGAGCGGGTTCTCGAGTTGTTGCTGGATGGCGCGTTTTAATGGCCGGGCTCCGTAGACAGGGTCGAACCCTGCCTTGCCCAGCCGGTCGAGCGCCGCGTCGGTCACGACCAATGCGATGTCGCGCTCGGCCAG
>CAYODZ010000039.1:0-2304 GCA_964402835.1 uncultured Gammaproteobacteria bacterium
GGCCGGCAGTGGAGCACGGACGGACGGGCCATTTTTAATCTCAACCCAGCCCAAGCCGTCGAGCACTTCTCGTTGGAGCCGGTAAAAGCGGAGTAAGGGCGCAGAGGCCCCGTCCAGGAAAAACTCTTTTCAACCGGAAAAACCCGCGTTGCCAGCCGCCTTTCTCTTCCTGGCTGCTCCATCTTTCCTGAGCCTCTCAAGCCCCAACGCCGGTCCAGCCGATTGGCAAGATTGCGGCCCTTGAGCCGGCATTCGAAATGTTCAATGGACCTGAAGCTTGTTCGACACGGCGGTCGTGAACACTCCTTCCACTCCCCGTGTGACGTCAATGAACCGAACGTTTCTTCCCACGGCCGCCCTGCTGGCGGCGCTCTCCTTGTTCCCTGCCTTTGCCAGCGCCGGATCGATTCATGGCGCAGGCCGTTGGCTTGGCTTTTGCTGGGGTGACGGTTATCACGCCTACAACGGCTGCTGTCCTCCCGGCGGCCCGCACATCGGCGGAACGATCATTCACGGCGCCGGCTATGCAGCGCCCGTCACGCCCAAGGGAAAATCGCTTCCCTCGGTGATGATGAAAGCGCCTGCCATTGTCCCGGCGCCGGCTCAAAAATAGGAAGCAAACCAACCGCGTGAAGTAAAAACCGCGCCGGCCGCTGAAGTGGAGCCCCAAGTCCGAGCAGGTCTCCGGCGACGACTAGGCCAACGCCTGGCAAAGCCGAAAGCAGCGCGAAGGTTATGAGATCAAGCTGTAAGAAGACTTATAACTGGTTAAGGGAACCGCTAATCAACGCTAATAGTTCGACTGTCTTACTTCCTTGACTCGCCACAACCTCCTGCAATCATTCCTTTTAGAGATCATAGACTTTGAAAGGATGAACGACAATGGAACCGCGTTTTCAGACTCGAAAACAGGAAATGCTCGATGAGTGCCAGACGAACCCGGAAGTGTTTCGTGGCATGCTCAAGCGTCTGGCCCAGTTTCTGGCGCCCTTCACCGAGCACCTGTGGCGCAAAGAGAACCGGGAGCATGCCCACGCGTTTGTGGAGGGCTTGTTGTCGGATATGGACAAGAAGAACTCCGAGTCGATTGCCTACCAGCACGACGAAGACCGGCAGGGCTTGCAGCACTTCATCGGCTCGGCGCCTTGGGACCACAAGCCGCTGTTGGACGAGTTGAATCGCCAGGTGGCCGAGGAGTTGGGAGAAGAGGACGCCGTGCTGGTGTTTGATCCTTCGGGCTTTCCGAAAAAGGGAAAGCACTCGGTGGGAGTGGCGCGGCAGTGGCTGGGACGGCTGGGGAAGGTGGACAACGGCCAGGTCGGCGTGTTCCTGGGCTATGTGTCGCGCATCGAGCACGCCTTGGTGGACTTTCGGCTGTACCTTCCCAAGAGCTGGGACCAGGACAAAGAGCGCCGCCAAGAGTGCGGCGTTCCCAAAGAAATTCGCTATCGCACCCGGCATCAGTTGGCCCTGGAGATGCTGGATGAGCGCGGGGAGCAGTTGCCTCATGGCTGGGTGGCCGGAGACGATGAAATGGGCCGTCCGGCCGCTTTTCGCCGGGAATTGCGGGATCGCAATGAGCGATACTTGCTGGCGGTTCCTTCCAACACCACCATTCGCGACCTGGAGGCCCCGGCGCCTTCCGGCCGTGCTCGCAAGGGGCGCTTTGAGCAGGTCCGCCGCTGGTGTGACGCCTTGCCGGAAGAGGCTTGGACGCATGTGGAAGTGGGCATGGGCGAGAAAGGGCCGCTGACGATGGAGGTGGTCAAGCGCCGGGTGGAGTCCAAAACGGACGGGCGCGTGGGCACGGAGGAGGTGTTGTTGGTGACGCGCACCGTGGATGAGCGCGGAACAATCAAGCATGACTACCATTTGTCCAACGCCGATCCTGACACGCCGCTGGAGGAGTTGGCGCGAGTGGCGCAAGCGGAGCATCGCATTGAGCAGTGCATCCAGCGGGGCAAGAGCGACGCGGGGATGGCGGACTACCAGACTCGCACCTGGGCGGGCTGGCATCATCATCAGACGCTGTGCCTGTTGGCGGTGTGGTTTTTGATCTTGGAGGCACGGCGGGGAAGGAAGTGGACGCCGGCCATGACGGTCCCTCAAATCCGTGAGGGCTTGGCGAAGTTGTTGCACGCGGCTTATCAAGCGGCTTATCAAAGCGCCGAACTGGACCGAATCGCTCGTGAGCGCACCCGTCGTTTGGAGCGCAACGCTTTAGCCAAGTTCTACCACTACAAAGCGCGCAACCGCTTGCCGCCAAAGAAGGTTGCGTAGCCAATCCGATGTCAGACAGTCGAA
>CAYODZ010000040.1:0-47416 GCA_964402835.1 uncultured Gammaproteobacteria bacterium
GCCGTAATCGGTCAGATTGGAAACCTTGCCGAACAGACGGGTGCTGGCGGGATAGCGCCTGGACAGGCCGACCCATGGGTCTTCGCCGAGCTGCTTGAGGCCGAGCGATACACGATTCTTTTCCTGGTCGAACTTGAGTACTTTGGCGGTGACTTCATCGCCGACATTGACGACTTCGGTCGGATGCTTCACGCGGCGCCAGGCAAGGTCGGTGATATGCAGCAGACCGTCGATGCCACCCAGGTCGACGAACGCACCGTAGTCGGTAATGTTCTTGACGATGCCTTTAACCACCGCTCCTTCGTGCAACGTCTCCAGCAACTTCTGGCGCTCTTCGCCGAGGGAGGCTTCCAGCACTGCGCGGCGGGATACGACAACGTTGTTGCGCTTGCGGTCGAGCTTGATGACCTTGAATTCGAGGTTCTTGCCCTCGAGGTACGCGACGTCGCGTACGGGACGAACATCAACGAGTGAGCCCGGCAGGAACGCACGGACTTCGTCGATGTCGACGGTGAAACCACCCTTGACCTTGCCGCTGATGATGCCCTCGACCACTTCGCCGGCTTCGAAAGCCTTCTCGAGGCGGGTCCAGGAACGGGCGCGCTTGGCCTTCTCGCGCGACAGGCGGGTTTCGCCAAAGCCGTCTTCCATCGCATCGAGGGCGACCTCGATTTCGTCGCCGACAACAACCTCGAGCTCGCCATCGTCATCGTAGAACTGCTCGATGGGGATGACGCCCTCGGATTTCAGGCCGGCATGGACGATCACGACGTCCGATTTGATTTCAACCACCGTGCCCATCACGATTGCGCCGGGCTGCATGGTTTTCTGGTTGAGGCTTTGCTCGAAGAGTTCTGCGAAACTTTCAGTCATTGGGTTATGGGTTCACTGCGTCAGTAGTTTAAGTTCGCGGCTGCACCAGTTCGAGCACGCGCTGGACAACGCTTGCGATGTCCAGCGCCGTGGAATCGATCTCGATTGCATCCGCGGCCGGTCTCAACGGGGCGACCGCCCGAGCCGCGTCTCGCGCGTCCCGCTTGGTAATGTCCCCGAAAAGGCTGGCAAGACTAACATCGAACCCTTTTTCTTTCAACTGCTTATAGCGCCTTTCCGCGCGTGCCTCGGCCCCCGCCGTCAGAAAGACCTTGAAGGGTGCGTCGGGGAACACGACCGTCCCCATATCGCGCCCATCCGCGACGAGCCCCGGCGGCTCACGGAAGCTTCGTTGCAGTGTGAGTAATGCGGCGCGTACGGCGGGCAACGCAGCGATGCGGGACGCGGCCTCGCCGGTGATTTCACTGCGGACCGTCCGGGTCACGTCGTCCCCACCGAGCCGAATCAGTTCCTCGCCTTGCGCATCTTCCGCAAACGAGACCGGTAGCTGCGCGGCGAGCGCCGAGAGTGCGGGTTCGTCGTCGATCGCGATGCCATCGCGCGCCGCGGCCACTGCGGTCACCCGATAAACCGCGCCGCTGTCGAGCAGATGCCAACCGAGGGTCGCGGCGACTCGGCGCGCAACCGTGCCCTTGCCCGAGCCGCTCGGACCATCGATCGCCAGTACCGGTATCGTCATCCCATTACCCTTCCCGTATGTCCAGGCCTGCCGCGCGCAACTGGTCCACGAACGTCGGCCACGAAGTCGCGATGGCGTGCCAGCGGCGGATTCGCACCGGGGCCCTAAGTCCCGCAATCGCGAACGCCATCGCAATCCGGTGGTCGTCGTGCGCATCGACCTCGCCCCCCGCGGGCTGCCCACCCTTGACTGTGAGGCCATCCGGACGCAGTGAGACCCGTACGCCAAGCGCGTCGAGGCCCGCCGCCATTGAGGCAAGCCGGTCGCTCTCCTTGTACCGGAGCTCGGCCGCGCCGTCGACTGTTGTGGTCCCGCCGGCGAACGCCGCCAGCATCAGCAATACCGGCAATTCATCAATCAAGCCTGGGATTTCGTCGGCATCGATTGAAGTGCCCCGGAGCGCACCGCCGCGGATGTGCAGGTCCCCGACCGGCTCCCCGTCGCGTTCGTGAATCCCCGTCCAGGCGACCTCAGCGCCCATCCGCGCCAGCACGTCCGCGAATCCAGCCCTGAGCGGATTCGCGCAAATTCCATTTAATTGGACCTCACTGCCCGGTATGAGGGCCGCCCCGGCCGCGACGAACGCGGCGGACGACGGATCGCCGGGTATCGTGAGATTGCGTGCGTTGATTTGCGACCAGTCGCAGCGGCGCACGCCGTCGTGCGTTTCGATCCCGTAGGCGGAAAGCAGACGCTCGGTGTGGTCACGCGCGGGGGCAGGCAGTCGTACTCGCGTCGTACCATCCGCATGCAGGCCCGCGAGCAACACGCACGATGCGACCTGCGCACTCGCGGCTTGCGGCGCGTGATCGATGCCGGTCAGCGCGCCCCCAAGCAGTGTTATCGGCGCAGTGCCGTCGGCGCTTGCGTCGATATGCGCGCCCATCTGACGCAGGGGCTCGACAATTCGCCGCATCGGGCGCCCGCGCAACGACGCATCACCGCTCAGTGTGGCGCGCGTGCCGCGGCCCGCGAGTACCCCGGCAAGCAGACGCACCGCAGTCCCGGAATTCCCGAGGTCGAGCGGTTCGTGCGGATCGTCGAACGGCGCGTTCGCTCGGCCGTGGATCCGTAGCTGTCCCGGTCCTACCCGTTCGATAATGACGCCGAGCGCTTCGAGCGCACTGAGCAGCGCGTGCGTGTCGGCGGCTTCGAGAAAGTTTTCGATCTCGCCGACACCATTCGCGAGCGATGCGAGGATCGCCGCGCGATGCGAAATGGATTTATCGCCGGGGACTTGGACGGTGCCGGACAGCTGACCGCCGTTGACAATCAACACGGGTTAATCGAGGACCTTCTTCATCGCCGCGAGCAGTCGGTCGTTCTCCTTCGGCAGCCCGATGGAGACCCGTACGTGTTGCGGCAGTCCGTAACCATCCAACGGCCGTACGATTACGCCCTCAGCGAGCAGCGCCTTGAACACCTCGCGCGCAGGACGTCCCGAATCCACCGTCACGAAATTGCACACCGACGGAATTGTCTCAAGTCCGAGTGCACGCAGGCCCTCATCCACGCGCGCACGTTCGGCGCGGTTCAGGACGACCGTCTTATGCACGTGGTCGCTGTCGGCGATCGCTGCGACCGCCGCGACTTGTGCGAGTGCATTCGGATTGAAACTCAGCCGCACGCGGTTGAGTAAATCCGTGACCACCGGCGACGCCAGCGCGTAGCCGACCCGCAGCCCGGCAAGGCCGTGCGCTTTCGAGAACGTGCGCATCACCACGAGGTTCGGGTGTACATCGAGCAGCGCACGGCTGTCCGGATAGCCCGGCTCATCGACGTATTCGAAATACGCCTCGTCGATCACGACGAGCGTATCGGTCGGGACCGCGTCAAGCAGGCCACGGAATGCGTCGGCATCGAACCAAGTGCCGGTCGGATTGTTGGGGTTCGCGAGGAAGATGACGCGCGTGTCGGCGTCGACTTGCGCCGCCATCGCTTTCAGATCGTGTCCGTAGTCGACCGCGTCGGCCACCCGCAGTTCCGCGCCGGCGGCCTGCGTGACAATCGCATAGATCGCGAAGCCGTACTGCGACATCACCGCGTTTCGGCCCGGCGCGAGGAACGCACGTGCAATGAGTTCGATGATGTGGTCGGACCCGCTGCCGAGCGTGATGCACGCGGTGTCGATACCGTGGTGTTCGCCGAGCGCCCGCTTCAGGTCGAAGCCGTTACCATCGGGGTACAGCGCGACGCCAGGCAGCGCGTCACGCACGGCTGCAAGCGCACGTGGGCTCGCACCGAGCGGATTCTCGTTGGACGCGAGCTTTACGATGTCGTCGAGCCCGAGTTCGCGTTGCAACTCAGCGATGGGTTTGCCGGGCTCGTAAGGCTTCAGCTTCTGTACGCCGGGCAGCGCGCGTTGAAACAATGCGTCAGTCACTGTGTCTCTCCTGCCGGGCCAATGACCCGGGCACTCAGTACGCCGTCGATGCCGCGGATGGCATCGCGCGTGCGTGCGTCCACCTCGCTGTCGAGGTCTACGACGGTCCACGCCACGTCGCCACGCGAACGGTTCAGCATGTCGATGATGTTGAGGCCCGCGCCACCGAGCGCTGCGGTGATTTGGCCGACCATGTTCGGCACGTTCGCGTTCGCGATCGCGATGCGCCAGCCGTCGGTCACTGCCGCAAGGTCGGCGTCGGGAAAGTTCACCGAATGTCGAAGCACGCCGTGTTCGAGGAATTCGCGCACCGTGTCCGCAACTTGGACCGCGCAGTTCTCCTCGGCTTCGAGCGTTGACGCGCCGAGGTGCGGGAATGCGATGACACCCGGATGGCCCGCAATCGCCGCGTCCGGAAAGTCGGTGACGTAGGCATGCAGGCGCCCCGCGTCGAGCGCCTCGATCATGGCGGCCGTATCGACGATGCCGCCGCGCGCCATGTTCAGTACAACCGCGCCCGGCCGCAGGCAGGCGAGCCGCCGCGAATCGAGCAAATTGAGCGTGTGATCGCTCAAAGGAACGTGCACGCTGACAAAATCGCAGCGTCCAAGCAGCTCTTCGAGGGTGCGCGCCTGCTCGACCGATGCAGAGAGCTGCCACGCGCGTTGGACCGTGAGTTTTGGGTCGAACCCGACCACCCGCATGCCGAGCGCGTGCGCCGCGTTGCAGACCTCTACGCCGATCGCGCCGAGCCCAATGACGCCGAGCGTGCGACCGGGAAGCTCAAAACCCGCGAACTGCTTTTTTGCCGCCTCAATGTCAGCGTCGGCGGACCGCGCGAAATCCCAGGCCGCGGTCAGATTACGCGCCGCAATGAGCATCCCCGCAACGACGAGCTCTTTCACCGCGTTCGCGTTCGCCCCGGGTGCATTGAAGACTGGAATGCCCCGGGCCGTCAGCTTGGATACAGGAATGTTGTTGGTGCCCGAGCCGGCGCGCCCGACGGCTTTCAGCGACGACGGCAGCTCGACGTCGTGCAGGTCGGCCGAACGAAGCAGGATGGCATCGGGCTCGACTTCGTCAGCGCCAACGGTGTAGCGGTCAGCGGGAAAACGAGCGAGGCCCGCGGCGGCGATGTTGTTGTAGGTTTTTACGGAAAACATCAGGCCCTGCGTTCGAACTCGGCCATGAAGGCGACCAGGTCCTCGACGGCTTCTGCCGGTAATGCGTTGTAGATGCTCGCGCGCATGCCTCGCGTCGCGCGGTGGCCGGCGAGGTTCAGCAGGCCAGCACGCGTCGCTTCCGCGACGAAACGGTCGTCGAGCGCAGCGTCGCCGGTCGCGAACACGACGTTCATGAGCGAGCGGTGTGCGCGCTCGACCGGATTCTTGAACAGCGACGAGCGGTCGATGTAGTCATAGAGCAGCGCGGACTTCGCTTGCGCGCGCTCGGCCATCGCCGGCACGCCGCCCTCACCTTTCAGCCACTCAAGCACGAGTCCCGTGAAGTACCACGCGAGCGTCGGCGGCGTGTTCAGCATCGAGCCCGCGCTGGCGTGAGCCGCGTAGTCGAGCATCGTCGGCACCGATGGTGCCGCGTGGCCCATGAGGTCCCGACGCACGATCACAATCGCGATGCCGGCCGGACCGAGGTTCTTCTGCGCGCCTGCGTAAATCACGCCATAGCGCGAAACGTCGACCGGCCGCGAGAGGATGTCCGACGACATGTCGCAGACGAGCGGCACATCGCCCGTCTCCGGCACGTCGTGGAACTGAACACCGTGCACGGTCTCATTGCTCGTGTAGTGGACGTAAGCGGCATCCGGATCGAGCCGCCACTCCAACGCAGGCGGCAATCCACGATAACCATCGGCCTTCGTGTCGACCGCAAGATTGATTGTGCAGAGGCGTCCAGCTTCGGCAACGGCCTTGTCGGACCAAAGCCCAGTACGGAAATAATCGGCGCGGTCGCGACCTCGTAGCAGGTTGTACGGGACCATCGAATATTGGAGTGTCGCGCCGCCCTGAAGGAACAGCACCGCATAGTCATCGGGCACTGCAAACACTTCGCGGAGGTCAGCTTCCGCGCGCTCGGCGATACCAATGAACTCCGCGCTGCGGTGTGACATCTCCATCACGGAGAGGCCGGTCCCGCGCCAGTTCGGAAGCTCAGCCTGCGCGCGTTCTACGACGGCATCTGGGAACGCCGACGGACCTGCGCTGAAGTTCCACGCACGGCCTGCAAACCGCGGCTCAGCCATCGATCACTTCATCCGCTTCCTCGTCGGCTTCGATGCGCTCGATGCCGGTCAGGTGCTCATCATCGGCGAGCCGAATCAGACGAACGCCCTGCGTATTGCGGCCGATAATCGAGATCTGGTCGACGGGCGTGCGCACGAGCGTCCCGGCGTTGCTGATCAGCATCACCTGGTGGTCATCGTTGACTTCGATGGCGCCGACGACTTTGCCGTTGCGCTCGGTCGTCTGAATTGAAATCACGCCTTGGCCGCCGCGTCCTTTGACCGGGTAGTCGGTCGCCGCAGTCCGTTTGCCGTAGCCCCGTTGAGTGACGGTGAGCACGGCGCCGTCGCCGACGATAATGAGCGACACGACTTCTTCGCCCGCAGCGAGACGGATACCGCGCACGCCTGCTGCGGTGCGACCCATGGGGCGAATCGCCTGCTCGTTAAAGCGGATCGCTTTACCGTTGCTGGCGAACAGCATGACGTCGCTCTCGCCGGTCGTGAGCGCGACGTCGACCAGATAGTCGTCATCGCGCAGGTTCACGGCGATGAGGCCGGTGCTACGCGGGTTCGAGTAGCTCGCGAGCGGCGTCTTCTTGACCGTGCCCTGGCTCGTTGCGAACAACAGGTACATGTCTTCGGGGTACTCGCGCACCGCGAGCACCGCATTGATGCGTTCGCCCTCTTCCAGCGGCAGCAAGTTCACGATCGGACGACCGCGCGAGCCACGTCCGGCCGGCGGCACCTTGTAGACCTTGAGCCAATAACACTTGCCACGGCTCGAGAAGCACAGCAGCGTGTCGTGCGTGCTCGCGATGAACAACTTGTCGACGAAGTCCTCGTCCTTCGTCGTCGTCGCGGACTTGCCGCGACCGCCGCGTCGCTGTGCACGATATGCGTCGAGCGGTTGCCGTTTCGCATAGCCCGCGTGCGACAGCGTAACGACGACGTCCTCCTCAGTAATGAGATCCTCGAGCGTGAGGTCGAGGTGGTCGGTCACGATCTCGGTGCGTCGTTCGTCCGCGTACTGATCGCGCATCTCGACCAGTTCCTCGCGGATGACGCGCATCAGCAAGTCCGGGTCAGCGAGGATCGCGCGGTATTCACCGATTTTGTCGAGCAGGCCGCGATATTCATCGCGGATTTTGTCCTGTTCGAGGCCGGTGAGGCGGTGTAGGCGCAGCTCAAGAATCGCCTGCGCCTGCTCGGCGGACATCTTGTACTTGCCGTCGATGACGCCAAACTCGGGCGCGAGGCCGTCTGGGCGTGAAGCATCGGCGCCAGCGCGCTCGATCATCTCCATCACGAGGCCGGGCTCCCACGCAGCGGCCATCAGGCCTTCTTTCGCCTCCGCGGGGCCGCTCGACGCCTTGATCAGGGCGATGACGGGGTCGATGTTCGCGAGCGCGACCGCGAGCCCTTCCAAGATATGCGCGCGTTCGCGCGCTTTGCGTAGATCGAAGATAGTCCGGCGGGTCACGACCTCACGGCGGTGACGAACAAACGCCTCAAGAATCTCCTTGAGGTTCAGCAGGCGCGGTTGACCGTCGACGAGCGCGACCATATTGATACCGAACACGCTCTGCATTTGGGTCTGCTGGTACAGATTGTTCAGGACAACGTCCGGCATTTCGCCACGACGCAGTTCGATCACCATGCGCATGCCGTCCTTATCGGACTCATCGCGAAGTTCGGTGATGCCCTCGATTTTCTTCTCTTTGACGAGTTCGGCGATTTTCTCGAGCAGCCGTGCCTTGTTCACCTGATACGGGAGCTCGGTCACGATGATGGACTGCTTCGCGCCCTCCTCGCCTTCGATGTGGCTGCGCGCACGCACATAGATGCGGCCGCGACCGGTCAGGTACGCCTCTTGGATGCCACGAGCGCCATTGATGATGCCGGCGGTCGGGAAATCCGGACCTGGCAAGTGCTGCATCAGCGCGACGAGGTCCAGACTCGGATCGTCGATCAGCGCGACGCACGCGTCGATGACTTCCTTGAGGTTGTGCGGCGGGATGTTCGTTGCCATGCCAACGGCGATGCCCGAAGAACCATTCACAAGCAGATTCGGGATGCGCGTCGGAAAAACCGCAGGCTCGGTCTCGGATTCGTCGTAGTTCGGGATGAAGTCGACGGTTTCCTTGTCGAGGTCCGCGAGCAGTTCGTGCGCGATTTTCGCCATGCGCACTTCGGTGTAGCGCATCGCGGCCGCTGAATCGCCATCGACGGAACCGAAGTTGCCCTGACCGTCGACGAGCATGTAACGCATCGAGAACGGCTGCGCCAGTCGCACGATGGTGTCGTACACCGCCGAGTCGCCGTGCGGGTGGTATTTACCGATGACGTCACCGACGACGCGCGCCGATTTCTTGTACGGCTTGTTGTAATCGTTGCCGAGCACCCGCATCGCGTAGAGCGCGCGCCGGTGTACGGGTTTGAGGCCATCTCGGACGTCAGGCAGCGCACGACCGACGATTACGCTCATCGCGTAATCGAGGTAGGAACGCTTCATTTCGTCTTCGAGATTGACCTGGAAAATTTCGCGGGCGATATCAGCCATCAGGCGAGTAATTCCTTATGTCAGGACCGGTGAATCTTACCATACGCGGGTGTTTTTCCGCTATGATTCAATGCGCATGCAGACTGCCGAAACGCTTTACGAAGCGCGCTGGATTATCCCGGTCGAACCAGCCGGGATCGTCCTAGACGAGCACACGCTGGTGGTCGCCGCGGACCGCATCGTCGCGCTGTTGCCATGGGCCGATGCGCGGACGCAATATCCTGCCGCTGAGCGTGTCAATCTGGGTCACCACGTTGTTATGCCAGGCCTTGTCAATGCGCATACGCATGCCGCGATGACGTTATTGCGCGGCTGCGGCGCCGACTTATCGCTTCAGGATTGGCTGCGCCGTGCGATCTGGCCGGTCGAGCAAGTGCTCGTCGGGCCGGAATTCGTGCGCGACGGGTCCCGACTCGCGGTCGCTGAAATGATCCGCGGTGGAACCACCTGTTTTGCAGACCAATACTTTTTCGCACAAGAAACAGCGCTCGTTTGTGCCGATGCGGGCATTCGTGCCGCGCTCGGTATCGCAGTCATCGATGTGCCGACCGCCTACGCCGCGAACGCAGACGAATACCTACAGCGCGGTCTCGAGCTCCACGACGAGTGGCGCGGTCATGCGCTCGTCTCGACGCTGTTTGCACCCCACGCGCCGTACACCGTCGGCGATGCGTCGCTCGAGCGTATCCGTAGTTATGCCGACGAACTCGACCTTCCCATCCACATGCACCTTCACGAAACCGCGGCTGAAGTGTCCGATGCGGTCGCCGCGACGGGTGAGCGCCCCCTCGCGCGCCTCGCGCGGCTCGGCTTGCTGACATCCGGCTTCTCGGCTGTGCACATGACGCAGCTCGACGACGCCGACCTCGCGGCACTACAGCGCACCGGCGCCGGCGTCATCCACTGCCCGCAGTCGAACCTGAAACTCGCGAGCGGCTTTTGCCCGGTCACGCGCTTCATTGACGCAGGCGTGCCGGTCGCGCTCGGCACCGATGGCGCTGGATGCAACGACGGCCTCGACATGATCGCGGAGACGAAGGCGGCAGCGTTACTCGCCAAAGGCAGCTCCGGGAATGCGGCTGCGTTGCCGGCCCATGCCGCGTTGCACATGGCAACGCTTGCCGGCGCGCACGCGCTGGGACTTGCGCAGCACACCGGCTCGCTGGTCGTCGGAAAGTCCGCAGACTTCATCGCAATTGACCTCGACGATCTCTCGACCACACCCGTTCATGACGCTGCGGCTGCGGTGGTCTACGCAGCATCGCGTCACCAGGTCACCGACGCGTGGGTCGCCGGCCGGTCGCTGATGCGCGCGGGCGCGTTGCTTACGATCGATGAGACGGCGGCGCGCGAGCGCGCCGCGCGCTGGTTGCCACGCATTGAGGCGGCCCGTCGCGAGACCGCGGCATGACCAACGTCGACGCCCGTGAAGTCGGTCGCTTCGGTGAGCTCGCCGCGCGCTGGTGGGATGCCGACGGTGACCTCAAAACGTTGCACGACATCAACCCGGCGCGCACCGAATTCGTCGCCACCCGTTGGCCGTTGAAAGGGGCGCGCGTACTCGATGTCGGCTGCGGCGGCGGCTTGCTCTCCGAGGCACTCGCCGCGCGCGGCGCGACCGTGACCGGAATCGACGCAAGCGAGCGCGCCATCGAGATTGCGAAACTCCATCTGTACGAATCCGGTTTGAAGGTCGAATACGTGTGCGAGACCGCCGAGGCGCATGCCGAGAAGCAGGCCGGTGGGTACGACCTCGTGACCTGCATGGAACTCCTTGAGCACGTGCCCGACCCATCATCGGTCGTGACTGCGTGCGCGGCGATGCTGCGCCCCGGTGGTGCGGCGTGTTTCTCGACGCTCAACCGCACACCCGCGTCATTCGCGCTCGCGATCGTTGGCGCCGAGTACGTGCTCGACCTCGTGCCGCGCGGCACCCACGAGTGGTCGCGCTTCATCCGCCCGTCCGAGCTCGATGCGATGGTGCGTGATGCGGGTTTGCGTACGCTGGAACTTGCCGGACTGCACTACGAGCCTTTTTCGCGTAGCGCTCGGGTTGGCGGCGGCATCGCGGTCAATTACATGGCATGGTGTAGTCGATGATTACGACTGTCCTCTTCGACCTCGATGGCACGCTGCTCGACACCGGGCCCGACATCGCACATGCACTGAACTTGCTGCGCGCCGAGCACGGCCTTGAACCCTACCCGTACCCGCCCATCCGTGCGTGCGTGTCCCACGGCGCATCCGCGGTACTGAAACGTGGCTTTCCGCCCTGCGAGGACCCCTTGCAGTTCGACGCGCTGCGCGCGCGATTCCTTGATTTGTACGCGGCAAACATCGCCGTGCACACGAGACCGTTCGACGGCGTCGACGCGATGCTGGCCGAGCTCGAGAGACGGGGGCTGCGCTGGGGCGTCGTGACGAACAAGCCAGGCTGGCTGACCGACCCGTTGATGGACCGGATCGGCTATGCCGCGCGCGCCGCGTGTGTCGTATCGGGCGACACCACGCCTCATTCAAAGCCGCACCCAGCGCCCGTGCAGCACGGTTGCGAGCTGCTGGGCGTTCGAGCCACCGATGCGCTTTATGTCGGAGACGCAGAGCGTGACGTCCAAGCCGGCCGCGCTGCCGGCCTTCGCACGGCCATCGCGCTGTTCGGCTATGTGACTGACGATGACGACCCGGTTGCCTGGGGCGCAGACGAACACCTCGCGACACCCACCGACCTCATCGCCCTGCTCGACCGCGACGCCCGCGGCACGGAACGACGCGCATGAGCGCCTGGCATTTCATCGCGTTCCTGCTCGGCGCTGCGGTGGGCGGCACCATCGCGTTCCTGGTCCAGCAGCGCCAGGTGAAGAGCGAGCGCGACGCGAAGGAGTTACTGCGCGAGAGCTTCAAGGCCATCGCGGCCGAAAGCCTCAACAGCAACAACGAGCAGTTCCTGAAGCTCGCCGAAGAGAACCTCAAAAAATTCCAGTCCGAGGCGCGTAGTGAGCTCGAGCTTAAGGAAAAGTCCATCGAGTCGCTGGTGAAGCCGATCAACGACGCGCTGAAGAAGACCAGTGAGCAGATTGAAGCGTTAGATCGTGAGCGTCGACAGACGCATGGTTCCATCAGCCAGTACCTGCAATCGATGCAGGAAACACAGATGCAGCTACAGGGTGAAACGCGCAACCTCGTGAACGCGCTGCGCAAACCCGAAGTCCGCGGCCGCTACGGCGAAATGTCGTTGAAGCGGCTCGCCGAACTTGCGGGCATGGTCGAACACTGCGACTTCACCGAGCAATCGACGACGGCCGAGGGCCTGCGTCCGGACATGATCGTGAAGATGCCGGACGATCGCGAACTCGTCATCGATGCAAAAACCCCAATCAACGCATACCTCGATGCGCTCGAGGCGACCGATGACGTGTCACGCGATGCGCACCTCGCGCGCCATGTGACCCACATCCGTGATCAAGTACGCAAGCTCGCCGCGAAATCGTATTGGGGCCAGTTCGAGCGCAGCCCCGATTTCGTGGTCATGTTCCTGCCCGGCGAGCAGTTCCTCGAACCCGCGTTGAAGCTCGCGCCGGATTTGCATGAGGAAGCGCTGCGTCAGAAAGTCGTGATCGCAACGCCGACGAGCCTAGTCGCGCTCTTGAAGGTCGTCGCGTACGGCTGGCGTCAGCAGCGGCTCGCCGAGAACGCGGAGGAAATTCGAACGCTGGGCGAGGAGTTGCACAAACGGCTCGCCGTCTTCGCCGATCATCTGGACCAGCTCGGTCGCTCGCTCGGCAAGAGCGTTGACCACTACAACAAGGCCGTCGGCTCGTTTGAGCGCCAGGTGATCCCGGGCGCACGCCGCTTCCCGGAAATGGGCGTGCGTTCCGGCAAGGATCTCGCGCAACTCGACCCGCTCGAGAAACTGCCGCGGACGGTGCAGACGATCGTCAACGACGACGATGCAATCGACTGAGGTCGACGCGGCGTACGCGCATTGCGCACGCCTCGTCCGCGCGCATTACGAGAACTTTCCGGTTGCGTCGCGCCTACTTCCCGCACGCCTGCGCGCCCCGATTTCCGTGATCTATGCGTTTGCGCGTGGCGCCGACGACTTCGCCGATGAGGGCGACGCGCAGCCTGCCGAGCGCCTTGCACAGCTCGACGACTGGGCACGCATGCTCGATGCCGCGGCGGCGGGCACACCGCCCGACCACCCGGTGTTCATCGCGCTGGCGGACGTGCTCAAGCGACACGCGCTGCCTGTCCAGCTATTGCACGACCTCATCGAGGCGTTCCGCATGGACGTGCGCCAGGCCCGCTGGCCCACCTACGACGCGTTGTTGGACTACTGCCGCCATTCGGCCAATCCGGTCGGTCGGCTATTGCTTCATCTGGATGACAGCGCGACCGACGACAACCTGCGCGATTCGGACCGGATCTGCACGGCGCTCCAGTTAATCAACCACTGGCAGGACCTCGGCCAGGACGCGGATGAGAACGACCGCGTGTACGTACCCGAGGACGAGCTGGCGCGCTACGGCGTGACCGTCGAACAGCTCCGGGAACGGCGCACCGACGATGCGCTGCGTCGGCTCATGGCGTTCCAGCGTGCGCGGGCCCGCGCAACGCTCGAAGCCGGCGCGCCGCTCGCACAGCGCCTGCGTGGGCGCATGGCGCTCGAGATCGGCCTCGTCGTACAGGGGGGCACGCGCATCCTCGATAAGCTCGACGCACGCGCCGATGACCCGTTCGTGCGTCCACGGCTCGATGCGCGCGACTGGGCGACGCTCGCGTGGCGTACACTTCGCGGTTGATATGAATCCGATCGACTATTGCCGCGAGAAAGTCTCGAGCAGCGGTTCGAGTTTTTACTTCGCATTCCAGTTCCTGCCCGCGCGCGAACGCGACGGTATCACTGCGCTATATGCCTTCTGTCGCGAAGTCGACGACGTCGTCGACCTCGGGCGCGAACTTTCGGTGTCCCGCGCAAAGCTCGATTGGTGGCGCGCCGAGATCGCGCGACTATTCGAGGGCACGCCCCAGCATCCCGTCACGCGCGCGCTGATCGACGTACGCGGTTACGCGCGGCTCGAAAAGCGCTGGTTCGACGAAATCATCGACGGCATGGCGATGGACCTCGACCATGACGGATTCGAGACTTTCGACGACCTTCTGCTCTATTGTTGGCGCGCCGCCGGCGTCGTCGGGCTGTTATCGGCATCGATCTTTGGCTACGACGACCCTGATACCGAAGAGTATGCGCAGCACCTCGGGACCGCGTTTCAGCTCACGAACATCATCCGCGACGTCGCCGAGGACGCCAAGCGCGGCCGCGTGTATCTCGCACGCGAAGACCTGCGCCGTCATGGCGTCGAAGCAGACGACCTCACCGCGTCCACGACCTCACCCGCACTCGCCGCCGTGCTCACCGAGTATGGTGCGCGCGCCCGCGACTATTACGACCGTGCGTTCGCAGCGTTACCGGCGAACGACCGCTACCGTCAACGCAGCGGCGTGATGATGGCAACGATTTACTCGCGCTTGCTCGCCCGCATTGAGCGGCGCGGTTACCGCGTGCTTGAGAAGCGTGTGACGCTGAACCCGCTGCACAAGCTATGGCTCGCGTGGTGGACTGCGAGCCGAGAGGAACGCCGGCACCGCCGCGCGGGCGGCGCATGAGTACGGCGCCTGTCGCGGTCATCGGCGCCGGCTGGGCCGGCCTCGCCGCCGCGGTCGCGCTGACCGAGCGCGGCATCCCGGTGGTGATTTTCGATGCGGCACCGCAAGCCGGTGGCCGCGCGCGCACCGCGCCAGCGCTCGGTGTAGACGTGGACAACGGCCAACACATTGCGATCGGCGCGTACGAAGCGGTGCTCGGGCTCGCGAGTACCATCGGCATCCCCGCGGACCGCGTGTTCAAGCGTCTGCAGCTTGCTTTCGAGCAGCGCGACGCGTCCGGCGTGCGCCTGTCGCTCCGTGCCTCGGCCGGCGCAGGCCGTTTCGGCATGGCGCAGGCCTTCGTCGGTGCACGGGGCCTCAGCGCAGGCGACAAGTTCTCAATCGTGCGGGGCTGGCAGCGTCTCGTGCGTATCCCGACGACCGATATCAGTGTCAGCGAGCACCTCGCCGCCGCGGGCCAGCCGAAACGCGCCGTTGACCTTCTATGGGTGCCGCTGTGCCTTGCAACGCTGAATACCCCACCGGAAACAGCGTCCGCGCAATTGTTCGTGCGTGTGCTGCGCGAATCGCTCGCGTCGAACGCGCCGGGCGCAAGCGACCTGCTGCTACCCGCGTGCGACCTTGGACGCGCGCTGCCGCGCCCCGCCATCGCCTGGCTTGAGGCACGCGGCGTCGGCGTCCGGCTCGGCGAGCGGGTCACTGCGCTGGTTGCCGATGACCAGCTTCGCGCGGTCGTGACCGCCGGGGGCTCGATTGACGCGTCGGCCGCGATTGCAGCGGTCCCGCCGGATGCATGCCTGCGACTCGTCGAATCACTGCCGAGACTTGCCGCGCTCGTCGACGATTTACGCGCCTTCGAGACGCAGCCGATCTGCACGGTGTATCTGCGTTATCCCGAGGGCACCGAACTCGATCTGCCGTTGCTCGGTCTCGCGGGTATGACCACGCAGTGGCTCGTGGACCGGCGGACGTGCGGCCAGGCCGGTATCATTGCCGCCGTCATCAGCGCCGACGGGCCACACATGGCGCTCGACAACGATGCGCTCATCGCAATCGTGAAGGAAGAAATCGCGCATTGTGTGCCGGCGCTGCCAGCGGCGAGCGATGCACGCGTCATCCGCGAGAAGCGCGCGACATTTGCCGCGACCGTCGGCATCGAGGAGCGACGTCCACCGGCGCGCACCGCCCTGCCCGGGTTCGTGCTCGCCGGCGATTGGACCGCAACCGGTCTGCCGGCGACGCTCGAGGGCGCCGTACGCAGCGGCAGAACCGCAGCGAGGGAACTATGAAGCAGATACCAACCGATTATCGGCCGACTGAACGTACGCTCGAGGGCCGCGTCATTTTGATCACCGGCGCGAGCGACGGCATCGGCCGCGCCACGGCCGAGCTTGCTGCGCGCTGCGGCGCGACGCTCGTGTTACTGGGGCGGAGTGAGAAGAAGCTGACCGCTGTCGCCGATTCCATCGTAAATCGCATAGAGCCTCGGCTCCATTGCATGGACTTCGAGGCAGCGACTTGGGAGGACTACCTCGCGCTCGCGCACGCACTCGCCGATGAGTTCGGTCGGCTCGACGGGCTCGTGCACATGGCCGGTATGCTCGGCGAGCGCAGCCCACTGCTCCACTACGACGCGGCAACTTGGCAACGCGTGCTGACGGTGAATCTGACCGCGCCGTTCTTATTGACGCGCGCATGCCTCGGCCTGCTGGGCCAGTCGCAGGATGCAAGCGTGGTGTTCACGAGCAGCGGCGTCGGCCGTGAGGGCCGTGCACTCTGGGGCGCGTACGCGGTGTCGAAGTTTGGCATCGAGGGTCTGTCGCAAGTGCTCGCCGAAGAAACAAAAGCCAATACGCACATCCGCGTGAATGCATTGAATCCCGGCGGTGTTCGCACCGCGATGCGAATGCAGGCCTATCCCGCCGAAGACCGCGACCGCCTGCCGACGGCGGACAAGATCGCGCCGGCGTTCGTCTGGTTGCTCGGGCCCGACAGCGGCAAGGTCACCGGCGAGTCCTTCGACGCCCAATAAAAAAACCGGCGGGGTTGCCCCCGCCGGTCTGAGTACTCAGCAACCCGCTTGGCTTACGGGCGCGCGATCGTAATCACCGGCGACGTCCAGCTCTCGGTGTCGGATGCATTACCGAGGGCCTTCTGTGCCGTGATCGTGACTTGGTACTGGCCGTTCGGCACCATGAACACCTTCTTGCCGCTCGGGTTGAACACGAGCCCGTCCCACGCGATTGAGTAGAACGAGTCGGCCAGCGCGGCCGGATTATCGCCACCGTTACGCCGCATGTAGTCGACGTCGAGGATCGAGTGCCAGTTGGCATTGTTGCCGCCGACCGAACGTACGGTCATCTTCAGGTTGCGCGACTGGTGCGCGAGATGGAACAGGAAGAACGGGATGTCGTCGCCGACCATCGTGTAGACCTGCCCGTCCGGACGGTTGAAATAGCTGCCGCCGCTGAGCTGCGCAAGCCACGGGAATGCGAACGTGCTTGCGGGCTGCAGGATTTCGAGGGCCTGGTAATCGCCCTTGAAGCCGGCGTATGGCACGCGGATAACGTCGCTGCCGTCATCCGGCGTGAACACGACGTAGCCACCGTACACGCCGAGGTCCGGCAAGCCAGCGGGCTCGACGATCTCAACCTGTACTGACGTTGTACCGCCCGCACCGACGGTCACCGACGATGCGCCGTCCGTCGTCGCGAAGCTGGCATAGAAGCCCCACTGGAACGGCCCGAGCTTGCCAGTCACGGTGTGTGCCGTCGGCGAGGTCGCGAGCGCGGGCTCGTGGTGCACGCTGTAGGTGACCGCGTCCGCGCCCGAGTTTGAGACGTCGAGTTTGAACTTATGGCGACCCGACGCAACGCTCTCACCGAGCGGGACACGGGCGGGCGAGACGCGCGAAGTCGCACCGATCGCGCGGTCGATACGGACATGGCCCGCGCCCTGACGGTGCACGTTGTCGAGGAAGCCGAGGCCCGGATTGCCGTACCAGAGAATCGGCTGCGCGGTGTTCTGCAGGCGCGTGAGGACTTCCGCCGGCGACAGACCCGGCTCCGCCTGCAACAACTGTGCGACGTTCCCCGCGACGTGCGGCGACGACATCGATGTGCCACCAAGCACTGCGTAGCCGCTACCGAAGCCCAGCGGATAGGTGGAGCGAATCGCACCGCCCGGGCCCGTGATGTCCGGCTTGATGGACAGATCCGGCGCGAGGCCGTATGAGCTGAACGACGAGGTCGTACCGCCGCCGGCTGCTGGCTGCGAAACGAAGCCGTCCTGCCACGTAATCGTGACCGAGCCGCCTGCGAGCTGAGCGTCGAGGTACAGACCGGCGCCCTGCGTGATGGAAACCACTGGAATCGTGATTTCCGGCGTGCCCGCGACCGTGATCGACTGGAGGCCGGCGGCGTTGTTGTAGATGATGGCGCCGACCGCGCCTGCGTTCTGCGCGTTCAGCGACTTGATGTGGAACGCACAGGTGCCGCGCTGGATCAAAGCGACTTGGCCTGCGAGGCTCCCGGCGGGCAACGCGGTACAGGCGTCGTCGAGCGACGCGGCCGTGCCGGTGCGCGCGAGCGAGGCGGTGCCGCTGGTCGGCGGCGGCGGTGCGCCGGTCGCCGGGTTGTACGGCACGGCGCCGCCCGGCACCGTGAAGTACTGGTTGTTCGAATGCGTGTTGTTGACCGACGCAACGCCGATCACTTTTGCGCCGACGCCCGGTGCGCCGCCCGCGTACTGGCCGCTCGGACCACTGTTACCGATCGAGGCGACCACGACGACGCCGCGCTCGACAAGGCTGTCGGCGGCGACTGCGGTCGGATACTGCGGCCACTGATGACCGGAGCCGATGCTCATGTTCACGACGTCCATGCCGTCGGCGTACGCACGCTCCATGGCGGCGAGCATGATGTCGGAGCTCGTCGAGCCGCTGCAGCCGAACACACGATACGCGCCGAACGTCACGCCCGGGGCGACGCCGCGTGCGCCCGTCCCGCCCGCTGCGCCACTGGCGCCGACAATACCGGCGACGTGCGTGCCGTGGCCGGCCGACTGGGTGAGACCAGGAATCAGGTTCTCAGGCCCCTGACAGTCATCCGGATCGTTGTCGGGAACGGCAGGCGCGACACCCGACGCGAAGCCGTCGCCGACGAAGTCATAGCCCACTGCGACACGGCAACCGGGACCGAAGCAACCGCCGAGGTCCGGATGGTGATAGTCGATACCGGAGTCGATCACGCCGACCTTGATGCCCGTACCGTCGTAACCCGCCGCTTGCGCGACATTCGCGCCGCTCATGTAAATCGCACTGACCAAGTCAGGTGCACCCGCGGCTGCGTGCGGCGCGAGTTCGATGTTCTCAACCGGATACACCGCAACGACGCCCTTCAGCGCGGTCATGGCCGCTGCTTGGCTCGCGGTCGTACGGACCGACAAACCGTTCCACAAGGTGTCGTACGAGAAACGCTCTTCGAATTCGATGCCTGCTTTCGCGGCGGCGTTGCGCACCGCATTCTTGTCACCGCTGACCTCGACGAACCAGCGCATTTCCGAGGCGGCTTCCGCTGGAACGCTGGTGGGAATTTCTTGTGCGTGGAGCGCTGAGGCCCCTGCAAATAGAGCAATAAGACCGTAGACGACGCGTTTCATCGTGAGACCCTCCGTCGGGTGCCGTGGGAGCTAGTTGCCAACAAGGTAGGGTGAAATTAGGACAAACGCAATAGGGAATTTACTGCCGTACGGCAGCGTACAACGCGGCGCTCTCCTCCGGCGTGGCGGGCCTCGATTGGCCGCGGCGGAGGCCCGGCGGCATGGCGATGGGGCCATATTTTGTCCGCGTCAGGCGGCTGACTTGGATTTCCTGGCTTTCCCACAGGCGGCGGACCTCACGGTTGCGGCCCTCCCGGAGTGTCACTTTGTACCAGCGGTTCGTCCCATCCCCGCCCGCCGGCTCGATGGTCTCGAATTTCGCGATACCGTCGCCGATATCGACCCCGTCCTGAAGGCGCTGCAAGACCTCTGGCGATGGCTCGCCGCGCACGCGCACGGCGTACTCGCGAACGATCTCGGTGCTGGGGTGCATGAGCTTGTGCGCGAGTTCGCCGTCGGTGGTGAGAATCAGCAAACCGCCCGTGTTGAAATCGAGCCGACCGACCGCGACCCAGCGGCCACCTTTCGGCGGTTTCGGAAGTTTGTCGAACACGGTCGGTCGCCCTTCTGGGTCCTTGCGCGTCGTGAGTTCGCCATCGGGCTTGTGGTACAGCAGTACGGCGCTCGGCGCGCGTCGAAGTTTTTCAGCCGCGACGGCCTTGCCGTCGATGCGCACGCGCTCGTTACCCAAGATACGCACGCCGAGTTCGGCGGTCTTGCCGTCCACCGTCACGCGCCCGTCGCGGATCCACTGCTCGATTTCGCGGCGCGAGCCTAAGCCGGCCGCGGCGAGCACTTTCTGGATTCGTTCGGCGCTCACTCGTTGTCGGCGAGGGCAGCCGGCTCCTCGATGGCCTGGACTTCGTGCGGGGCGTTCGGATCATCGAGCGGCAGCTCGACGTTCAGGCTATCGATGTCGCGCAGTTCCGCGAGTGTCGGCAATTCGTCGAGGCTTTTGAGGCCGAAGTAATCGAGGAACTCGCGCGTCGTGCCGTACAGCGCGGGCCGGCCGGGTACGTCGCGGTGGCCGACGATGCGGACCCACTCGCGTTCCAACAAGGTCTTCATGATTGAGGTACTCACGGTCACGCCACGCACGTCTTCGATCTCGCCCCGGGTGATGGGCTGGCGGTACGCGACCAATGCAAGCGTCTCGAGCAGCGCACGCGAGTAGCGCGTCGGGCGTTCTTCCCACAAGCGACCGACCCACTCCGACAGTCCGGCGCGAACTTGTACGCGCCAACCACTCGCGACCTGCACGATCTCAATCGCGCGCCCCTCGTAATCCTCACCGAGCGCGGCGAGCGCCGTGCGCAGCGCGTCGCGTTCGGGTTGCGCCGATTCATCGCCGAACACGGCCAGCAACTGGTCGAGATTCAGCGGACGGCCGGCGGCGAGTAGCGCGGCTTCAACGATTTGTTTGATCTGTTCGGCGTTCATGTTCTTAATCCGTGGTCAATGCGGTATCGCCGTCGGCAACGGACGCCGACGCGGCTTTTACGTGGATGGGGGCGTACGGCTCTGCTTGCACGATTTCGACGAGCGACTCTTTGATGAGCTCAAGTACGGCGAGGAACGTCACGACGACGCCATGCCGACCCTCCTCCGGCGTGAACAGCGTGCTGAAGTCGGTGAACTCGTCGGCCTTCAGTCGCCCGAGCACTTCGCCCATGCGTTGCCGCACCGAGAGCGTCTCGCGCTGGATATGGTGGTGCGCGAACATCTCGGAGCGTTGTAAGGCTTCGCGAAACGCGAGCAGCAGTTCTTTGAGCGTGACCTCGGCAAGCATCTGGACGACTTTGCGCTCGGGTGCCTCGGCGGCCGCTTGGAACACGTCGCGATGCACACGCGGCAATGAATCGATGTCCTCGGCCGCCTGCTTATAGCGTTCGTACTCCTGCAAGCGACGAATCAGTTCTGCGCGCGGATCGTCTTCGTCTTCTTCGTTGCCGGCGGGCCGCGGCAGCAGCATGCGCGATTTGATCTCCGCGAGCATCGCAGCCATCACGAGATACTCGGCCGCAAGTTCGAGGCGCATCTCCTGCATCAGCTCGATGTAGCCCATGTACTGGCGCGTGATTTCGGCGATCGGGATGTCGAGCACGTCGAGGTTCTGCCGCTTGATGAGATACAACAACAGATCCAGCGGGCCCTCGAACGTCTCGAGAAACACTTCGAGTGCGTCGGGCGGGATGTACAAGTCGCGCGGCAGCGTGAGGACCGGGCTACCTTGCACCATTGCGAACGGCATTTCGGATTGCTCAGGCGCGGTCATTGGTAGCTCATCCCCATCGCTTGCCGGACTTCGGTAAGTGTGTCGCGCGCATCGTCGCGTGCTTCATCACACCCCTCAGACACAATCGTCCGGACCATCTGTGGGTCGCCCAGAATTTCCTCCGCGCGTGCGCGAATCGGCGCGACTTCCGCGCGCACCGCATCGACGACCGGCTGCTTGCACTCGAGGCAGCCAATGCCTGCGCTGCGGCACCCGGTCAGCACCCATTCTTGGGTCTTCTCGTCGGAATAGGTTTTGTGCCAGTCCCACACCGGACACTTGGTCGGCTCACCCGGGTCGGTGCGACGCACACGAGCGGGGTCGGTCGGCATGCGTTTGATCTTCTCTTCGATGTCCTTGTCCGGCTCGCGTAGCGTAATGGTGTTGTTGTACGACTTCGACATTTTCTGGCCGTCGAGCCCGGGGAACTTCGGCGCTTCGGTCAACAGCACCTGTGGTTCGGGGAACACCATGCGACCCGTGCCCTCGAGGAAGCCGAGCAGGCGTTCTTGGTCGCCGATGGTCAGGTTCTGTTGGCCCTCAACGAGCGCGCGGCCCGTCGCCAGCGCGTCGGCGTCGCCCTGTTCGTTGTAGCGCTTGCGCAGTTGGCGGTAGAGCCGAGCCGTTTTGCCACCGAGCCGTTTGACCGCTTCTTCAGCGCGCTCCTCGAAGCCCGGTTCGCGCCCATACAGGTGGTTGAAGCGGCGCGCGATCTCGCGCGTCATTTCAACGTGCGAGACCTGGTCTTCGCCGACGGGGACGAATTGCGGCCGGTACATCAGGATGTCCGCGCTCTGCAGCAACGGGTAGCCGAGAAACCCGTAGGTTGCGAGGTCGCGGTCGCGTAGCTTTTCTTGTTGGTCCTTGAAGGTCGGCACGCGCTCGAGCCAACCGAGCGGCGTCATCATCGACAGCAACAGGTGCAATTCCGCATGCTCCGGTACGCGCGACTGCACGAACAGGCGCGCACGACCCGGGTCGATACCGACCGCGAGCCAATCGACGACCATGTCCCAAGTTGCACGGCCGATTTCCGTCGGGTCCGCATAATGCGTCGTGAGCGCATGCCAGTCGGCGACGAAAAAATAACAGTCGTACTCGTGCTGCAGGCGCAGCCAATTCTTCAGCACGCCGTGGTAATGCCCAAGGTGCAGCGCACCGGTCGGGCGCATCCCCGACACGACGCGTTGATTACTGCCAACAATCGAACTCAACTCAGCCCCCTAAGTCACCGCACCGAACAGCAAACCGCTGAAAAAAATCACCACCGGCATGATCAACGCCCAAAGCCAACCAATCAGCAACAGACCAAGCACGATCCACACGCCGAACGGCTCGAGGCGGTCGTACTGCCACGACAGCCGGCCCGGCAACAACGCACTGACGACGCGTCCGCCGTCGAGCGGCGGTATCGGGACGAGATTCAGCACGCCGAGCACGAGATTCAAAAATACGCCTGCGACGCCCATAAAGAACAAAAACTGCCCAGCGCCCGGCGACATCGTGTACACCCACTGCGCGACCAGCATCACGATCGCCCAGACCGCGGCCATCGCGAGGTTCGAAAGCGGGCCGGCCGCGCCGACGATCGCCATGTCTTTATGTCGTCGCTTCAGGTTCTCGACCGTGACCGGAACCGGCTTCGCCCAACCGAAAATGAACCCCGCCGTCAGCAACATCACGCCCGGCACCAGAATCGTGCCGACCGGGTCGATATGCCGGATGGGGTTCAGGCTGAGACGGCCAAGCATTTCTGCGGTCCGATCGCCGCGCATCCGGGCGACCCAGCCGTGCGCGACCTCGTGCAGCGTGATCGCAAACAGGAGCGGCAATGCGGCGACAGCCAGCAGCTGCATCCGTTCCATAGACCATAGCTGGTTGATCAGCCGGACCACCTCGGCTTCATTCATAGGGGCACAGTATAACGGCTTAGGCGAATACGGACGGGTCGCCCCGCCCCTGGCGAGCGATGACGGGCGCGTCCCCCGTGAGGTCCACCACCGTGGTGGGTTCGATACCGACCGAACCGCCCTCAATGACCACGTCCACCGCGTGTTCGAGGCGCGCCCGGATTTCGTCGGCATCGGTCAGCGGCAGTGGGTCGCCGGGCAGCATCAGCGTGGAACTCATCAAAGGCTCGTCGAGTTCGTGCAGCAATGCCTGGGCGATGCGATGTTCCGGGATACGGATACCGATGGTCTTCCGCTTCGGATTTTGCAATCGGCGCGGCACTTCGCTCGTTGCCTTCAGGATGAACGTGTACGCACCCGGGGTATGCGCCTTTAGCAAGCGGTACACCGAGTTATCCACCCGCGCATACGTCGCGATTTCCGAAAGGTCCCGACACACGAGCGTGAAGTTGTGCTTGTCATCGGTCTGGCGAATACGGTGGATACGCTCCATCGCCGCCTTGTCGCCGATGTGGCAGCCGAGCGCATAACAGGAGTCCGTCGGGTACGCGACAAGACCCCCACCCCGCACGATCTCAACCGCCTGGCGAATCAAGCGGGCTTGGGGATTTTCGGGATGTATGTGGAACAGCTGCGACATGGGTGGGCAATTCTAGTATTATTCGGCGCCTCGATGACCCTGTTTTTCGAATTTCTGCCGGTCTTGCTGTTTTTCGCGGCGTTCAAGGTGTGGGGACTTATGGTCGCCACCGCGGTGCTGGTCGTCGCAACCATCGTGCAGGTCACGGTGTCGTGGTTACGCACCCGCACGATCAAGTGGATGCAAGTGGTAACCGCCGGCGCCGTGCTCGTGTTCGGCGGCATCACACTGGCGCTCGACAACGAACTGTTCATCAAGTGGAAGCCCACCATCGTTTACGCACTCATCGCTGTCATTTTCGCCGCGAGTCACTGGGTGGGTGGACGCCCGGTCATCCGGCGCATGCTCGAGGCGAGCGTTGCCCTGCCCGACCGAATCTGGGCGCGGCTCAGCGCGCTGTGGGTCGCTTTCTTCCTCGCCGCCGGCGCGTTGAACCTGTGGGTCGCCTACAACTTCGATACGGACACTTGGGTGAACTTCAAGCTCGTTGCGGCTCTCGGCCTGCCGATCGCATTTGCCATCGCACAGGGCTTCTACATCGCGCGCCACGCGCAGGAGCCCACGCAATGAGCGACTTCCGGAGAACCGCGATCCACGACCGAATCGAGACGACGCTCGCGCCGTGCACCGTCGAGGTCCGCGACGATAGCCACCACCATATCGGACACGCCGGCGCGCGGGACGGCCGCGGCCATTTCCACGTGCGGATCGTAAGCCCTGCGTTCGACGGCCAAGCGGCGCTCGCGCGCCACCGCGCGGTGTACGCGGCGCTCGGCGATCTCATGACCACCGACATCCATGCGCTGTCCATCGACGCGCTCACCCCGGCGGAAGCCGGCCAACCTCCCAAAGGAACGAAACCATGAACAAGCGACTGAATTGGATGCTCGCGGCGCTCGCCGTCGTGACGCTCGCGGCGTGCGACAGCGCCGAGCAGAACAAGGGTCCCGCAAACTCCGAGACCGAGAACGCGGTCGCGGTCGTGAACGGCCAGCCGATCTCGCAGGCACAGCTCGATGTGTACGCAGCGCGCCGCAATGCGCAGGGCCAACAGACGAACCCCGAGGACCTCGTCAACGACCTGATCAGCATGGAGCTGCTCGCGCAGTCTGCGATTCGGGACGGTCTCGACCGTCGGCCGCAGACCGCCGGCGAACTCGCGTCGCAGCGCACCGCGCTGCTCGCACAGGCCGCCGTGCGTGAGCGCCTCGCCACCGCAGAGATCTCCGACGCCGACGTCGATGCCGAGTACGAGCGCTTCATCGCCGAAGACCTCGGTGAGGAGCTGAACGCGCGCCACATCTTGGTCGCTGAAGAGGCGCTCGCGCGCGAACTCATCGAGCAGCTCGATGGCGGCGCGAACTTCGCCGAGCTGGCGGAAGAACACTCAAGCGACGGTAGCGCCGCGAACGGTGGCGACCTTGGCTGGTTCGAGCAGGACATGATGGTCGCCCCGTTCGGCGAGGCCGCGGCCGCGCTGGAAGAAGGCGCGTACACCGAAGAGCCGGTCCAGACGCAGTACGGCTGGCACATCATCAAGCTCGAAGGGCGCCGCACTGCCGAAGCACCGCCGGTCGATCAAGTCCGGGGCGCGATCAGCGAGTACCTGCAGAGCCAGCAAGTCGAGCGCTGGGTCAACGAACTCCGTGAAGCGGCCGAAGTCGAAATCACCTTGCCGGAAGCCGGCGAGGAAGCCGCGGCCAAAGCTGAGGCCGGCGAAGAAGCCGCAGACGAGGAAATGCCAGGGCCGGACGGTCAGTAATTTGGAAAAAAAGGCCAAAGTGTGACCCAGTTCACACTTTGTCCGGGGGCGGACTTATAAGATTCAGTCGTCTGCAGGGCCGGCAGTATGTGGTCTCGGGCGACTGGCTCCCTCCCTGTCCAGTTGACCGAAGTGCCCAGGATGGGACTGTCCATGTACCCATGCCACCCGCGTTCAATGCCCGGTGCTAGCACCGGGCATTTTTATTTCGGGGCAACCGGAATCGGGTGGTGACGCTGTAACTCTTCGAATCGACCGCGGATGGCTTCAATCCGATTTCGATTGTCACCGCTGTCCGGCATGTTGCGGCGCGGAATCGAGCGAACCTCGATTTGCGTGGACTCAACCGGGAAATAGAATTCTGCGATGTCGATCATCAACACGTTGAAGCCAGATGCTGCGTGATCACGGCTCGTGAATTCGACGCGGATGTAGGTCGGGTGCGACGAGACCACCTGAGCGTCGCGGAAGCTTCGGATGACGGACATCAGATCTTCGCGCGCGAGCTCGCGGCTCGTCGTGTAGGCAATCGGTTCCACGCGGCGCTCCGGCTCCGCGGCTTGGCTTGAGACGCAGCCACGCAGACTGCCGCACTCGCGCAATTTTCCTTCTTCCACGCCCCATGGCGGCGCGAGCATGCCGCTGCAGCCGGCAAGCCCCGTCACGCAGGCAAGTACCAGCGCGGTTCTGAGCGTCATTGAATCCCCCTGTCCCACAGACACCGTGAAATCATAGCACCGGTCGCTCGCCACGGCGCGCGCCCTCGAGCAGGGCTGGGAAATCAGCGCCCTCCACCACCGGCACACCGAGCGACACCGCCTTCTCGTGCTTCGAGCCCGCGTCGGCGCCGACCACCACGAAGCTGGTCTTTTTCGACACGCTGCCCGAGACCGATGCGCCGAGCGCGACCAGCGCGTCCTTCGCCTCATCGCGCGTCATCCCGGGTAAAGTCCCGGTTAGCACGACCGTGAGCCCCTCGAGCACGCCACCAGCGGCCTTCACCTGCGGCGCCGTTTCGGTCGCAGTCACGCCGACTTCCGCGAGCTTCGCCAGGACTTTCTTGTTCTCGTCTTGGCGAAAGAACGTCGCGACGTGTGCCGCGACTACGGGGCCGACGTCGGCGACTTCAAGCAGCGCCGCTTCGTCGGCGGCGGCGACGGCCTTGAGCGAACCGAAATGCCGCGCGAGCGACTGCGCGGTCGCTTCGCCGACTTCACGGATACCGAGCGCGAACAACAGACGACCGAGGTCGACCGGCTTCGCACGCAGGCGCTCGAGTTCGGCGACGAGATTGCTCGCCGATTTTTCACCCATCCGCTCGAGCGCGGCGAGCGTCGTAACATCGAGCGAGAACAAGTCGGCGGGATCGTGGACGAGTTCGTTCGCGACCAGTTGTTCGACGAGTTTGTCACCGAGGCCTTCGATGTCGAGCGCACGTCGGCCAGAGAAATGAATCAATGCCCCAACCCGTTGTGCGGCGCAGCCGAGGCCGCCGCTGCAGCGCGCGACCGCTTCGCCCTCGTCGCGCAGCACTTCAGAGCCGCAGATGGGACATTCGGTGGGCAGCGTCACCCGCCGCGCACGCGGCGTACGCTTCTCCTCAATCACGCGCACGACTTCGGGGATCACGTCGCCGGCGCGGCGCACCACCACCGTGTCGCCGATGCGCACGTCCTTTCGATTCACTTCGTCGATGTTGTGCAGCGTTGCATTGCTGACGGTCGCGCCGCCGACGAGCACCGGCTCGAGGCGGGCGACGGGCGTCAACGCGCCGGTGCGGCCGACCTGAAAATCGACGGCGTGCAGGACCGTAATGGCTTCCTCGGCCGGATACTTGTGCGCAATCGCCCAACGCGGCGCACGCGCGACGAAGCCGAGTTCGCGCTGCAGGTCAACGCGGTCGACTTTGTACACGACACCATCGATTTCATACGCGAGTCCGGCACGGCGTTCGGCAAGGGCACGGTAGTACGCGAGCAGCGCTTCGACGCCATCCACGCGCGTGGCCTCCGGGCACACACGCAGCCCCCATTCGCGAAAGCGGTCCAGCGCGTCGCTCTGCCGCTCCCACGGTAAATCTCCGGTCACCTCACCCCAGCCGTAGCAGAAAAGCTCGAGCGGCCGCGTCGCGGTAATCGCGGGATCGAGCTGCCGCAGCGCGCCGGCAGCGGCGTTACGCGGGTTCGCGAACACCTTGTCGCCCGCCTCTGTCTGGCGTCGGTTCAGGTCCTCGAAGCCGCGCTTCGGCATGAACACCTCGCCGCGGACCTCGAGCGTGGCCGGCCAGCCTTTGCCGCGTAGCTTCAGCGGCACGGAGCGGAGCGTACGCAGATTCGCGGTGATGTTCTCGCCAGTCATACCGTCGCCACGGGTCGCGCCCTGCACGAATCGGCCCTTCTCATAGACGAGTGAGACCGCGAGCCCGTCGAGTTTCGGTTCTGCGACGAACTCAATGTCACCCGAAAAATCGAGCCGGTCGCGCATGCGCTTTTCGAACGCGACGACGGCGTCGTCCTCAAACGCGTTATCGAGCGACAGCATGGGAACTTTGTGGGCAACCGGTGCGAAGCCGTCCGCCGGCGCAGCGCCGACGCGCTGCGTCGGTGAATCAGGGTCGGCGAGCGCCGGATACTTCGCTTCGAGTGCGACGAGTTCGCGGAACAATGCGTCCCACTGCGCGTCGCTGATTTCCGGGTCGTCTAGGACGTAGTAGCGGTCGTTGTGGTGCTCAATCGCTTCGCGGAGTTCTGCGGCGCGTCGCTGCGCGTCGTCCGTAACCGGCTTTTCAGCCACGGCGCCGCCGGGCCTCGAACGCGGCGACCCGCTCGCGCAGGTGGGCTTCGGTCTGCTTGGTGAGCGCGCTCCGTGTTTCGTCGAGCACCGTCGCGTTGAATTCCGTGGCGAGCCCCCGCGCGCAGGACAGCAAGCGCTCAAGTGTAGGCCCGCCCGCGAGCGGACCCGGCAGCACCGCGAACAGCGAGATGCCGGGGGTCTCGAAGTCCTCAGGCTGCAACGGGTTGAAGGTGCCGGGCTCGACCAGGTTCGCGACCGAGAACACCTCGTCTTCAGAGTGGAAGATGTCCATGCGGCCGAACGCGAGGCCCTCGTCGAGCAGCGCCGGATAGAGGATGTCGCCGGGGATCGGGCGGTCTCGCGCCACGTGCAGCGTCAGGATCAATTGCTCGCCCGTGCCATCGTCCTCGACGTCGTCGCGCACTTCACGCTGCAGGCCACGGCCAAGCGCCTCAATCTCGTCCGCCGTCAGCCCGGGTTCGAGTACGTCGTTAAGCTCGGGCGGTTCATCATCGCGGACCGCGTCGATGAGATTCTCGTCGAACGGGCGGCGCTTGGGTCGCTTCGCGATCCGCCCATAGAGCCACACCGCGAACAACACCGCGGCGCCGACGGCCAGCAGTATCCAGCGGAGTTCGGTCATCGCCTACATCGCAGCCATCTGGACGGCTTCGTCGATGTCGACGGCGACGAGCCGCGACACACCCGGCTCCTGCATCGTGACACCGGTCAATTGCTGCGCGAGCTCCATCGTCACCTTGTTGTGGGTGATTAGGATGAACTGCACCCGACGCGACATGTCGCGAACGAGTTCGCAGAAGCGACCGACGTTCGCATCGTCGAGCGGTGCGTCGACCTCGTCGAGCATGCAGAACGGCGACGGGTTCAGTTCGAAGATCGAGAACACGAGCGCGACCGCAGTCAGCGCCTTTTCACCACCGGACAGTAGGTGAATCGTGCTGTTGCGCTTACCGGGCGGACGCGCCATCACGGTCACGCCGGTGTTCAGCAAATCGTCGCCCGTCAGTTCGAGGTACGCATGCCCACCGCCGAACAGTTTCGGGAACGCCGCTTGAAGCCCGGTGTTCACCTTGTCGAACGTTTCCTTGAAGCGTGTACGGGTCTCGCGATCGATTTTGCGGATCGCGTTCTCGAGCGTCGTGAGCGCGTCCGTGAGGTCCGTGTATTGCGCGTCTAGCTTTTCCTTGCGCTCGGATAATTCCTTGAACTCGTCGATCGCGGCGAGGTTGATTGGACCGAGCCGATTGATGCGGTTCTCGATCTGCTCGAGCTGCTGCTCCCACGCGGCCGGGTCGGCACCCTCGGGCAGCTGCTGGAACAATGACTCGAGCGTGTGGCCGGTTTCGGCAAGCTGCTCGGTGAGGCCTTGCGCGCGGACTTTCTCTTCCTGCGCATCTAGTTTCAGCTGCTGCACGGACTCGCGGACTTCCGTCACACGTTGCTCGTGCCCTGCCCGCTGCTGTTCGAGTTCACGCAGTTGTGTGTCGATGTCCTCGAGCTTGCGGCGGGCATCAGCGAGCTCGCGCTCGACGCCGCTGCGCGACTGCAGCATGCGCTCGAGTTCGGCTTTCTGTTCGGCGAGTGGCTCATCACCCCCGGACAACGCCTGCGTCAGTGCATCGCGGCGTTCGGCGAGCTGCGCGAGTTGCGCCTCCATGCGTGACAGGTTTTGTTCGAGCGACGCGCGGCTTGAACGCTTGGCCTCGGCCTGTAGCGCAAGCTGGTGCACCGCTTCACGGTCGGCACGCGCTTGCTGGCGGGCCGCCTCAAGCGTCGTACGGAATCGTTCGCGATCCCCGTCGAGCGACTCGCGCTGGCGTTCAAAGCCCGCCATGGCCGACACCGCTTCCTCGAGGCGTTGGCGCGCGGCCCGAATCTCACTGTCCCGTTCGCCGTTCGCGCGCTCGAGCTCGGCGGATTCGGCGGCGAGTTGCTCGCGGCGCTGCTCGATTTGCTCGCTGCGCTGTTTACGCGCATTCAAATCCGCGACCAGTTCCGCATGCTGGCGGTGCGTGCGGTTCGCGTCGGACTGCAGCTGCTCGCGGGCGAGCTCTGCGTCGCGCACGCGCTCGCGGTGCGACACCAGCGCCTGGGCGAGCTTCTCGCTGCGTTCCGCGACGCGCGCGGACTGTTCTTTCAAGACACGAATTTCCTCGCCACGCGCGAGTACCCCGGCGTGTCCATCGCTATCGCGGACGACGCGCAACCAACCCTCGCCGAGCCAGACGCCGTCTGGGGTGACGACGGATTCGCCCGCGCGCAGGCGTTTGCGCAGCGCGAGTGCCGATGAAAGATCCGGCGCGGCGTAAACACCCGCGAGCAGACCGCCGATTTGTTGCGCGCTCTCGACTTTGGTCGCGAGTGGCACCGCGTCGTCCACCGCGGTCAGCGTCGATGAATCCTGGCCCCAGCCCTCGAACAGCGCGAGCGACGCGCCTTCGAGCGAACTCAGCGCGCCCGCAACCGGGTCGATGCCTTCGACACACACCGCCTCGAGCCATTCGCCGAGCACCGCCTCGACGGCACGTTCCCAGCCGGATTCGACACGAAGTGTCGCGCCCAGGCGCGCGTTGTCGACCAGCCGCTGTCCCTTGAGCCAACCCACGACGCGATCGTCGTCTTGGCCGAGCGCGGCTTGCTGCAACGCTTCGAGCGATGCAAGCCGGCCTGCGACTTGTTGCTCGTCGCGGCGATTCGCATCGAGCTCAGACACACGGTCCTGCTCGTTACCGCGCAACTCGCGCAGAAGTTCCGCTTCATGCTGCAGTTGCTGCTGGATCTGTTCGGACTTCGCCGCCTGCTCTGATGCGCTTTGCTCGAGTTCCGCGAGTTCGCGTGCAACGTTGTCCGGCGCGACTTGTGCGAGCTCAGCCTGAACTTTTTCAAGACGCTCTGTCTGCTGGCGCTGCTCACGCTCGAGGTGGTCGAGGCGGGTGCGCTCGACTTCGGCGGCCCGAGCAGGCTCGCCGGCTTCGCGAGTAAATGCTTCCCAGCGCTGCTGCCAATCGGCCATCGCGGCTTCGGCTTGCGCAAGCGCCTCGCCGGACGCGCTTTCGGCGGTCTGGAGGCGCTCGAGTCCAGGCGTCATCTCAGCGAGCGTCCGAGCCAGCTCTTCAATCTGGGTGCGGTCACGCCCAATGTGACCTTCGACTTCGCGCCAACCATGCTCGGCCTGCGCGAGATCCTGCTGTTGCTTCTGGCGCATTTCCTTTGCGTGCTGCATCGCCTGCTCGACCCGCGCGATGTCCGCGCCGACCGCATAGAAACGCGCCTGGACCGAATTGAATGCGTCGTTCGCTTCGGTGTGCGCCTCACGGCTGTGCTCGATCGTCGCCTCGGCTTTACGCTGCTCGGCGACGGCCGCTTCAAGCGCGGTCTCGCGCTCGCGAATCGCCCGTTGACGCTCGGCAAGCGCCTGGTCGAGCGCACGCCATTTGAGCGCGAGAAGCTCAGCACGGATCTTGCGCTCGTCGATCTTGAGTTCTTTGTAACGTTCGGCTGCCCGCGCCTGACGGTTAAGGTGGCCGAGCTGTTTTTCGAGTTCGCCGCGGAGGTCGAGCACGCGTTCGAGGTTCTCGCGTGTGTGGCCCATGCGGTTCTCGGTTTCGCGGCGGCGCTCCTTGTACTTGGAGATGCCAGCGGCTTCCTCGAGGAACACCCGCAGGTCCTCGGGACGCGCTTCGATCAGGCGCGAGATCATGCCCTGCTCGATGATCGAGTAGCTGCGCGGGCCGAGCCCGGTGCCGAGAAAGATATCGGTGATGTCTTTGCGACGGCAGCGCGTGTTGTTCAGGAAATAGTTCGAAGTGCCGTCACGCGACACGACGCGCTTGATTGCGATTTCCGCGTAGCCCGCGTACTGACCGCCAAGCCCGCCGTCGGAGTTGTCGAACACGAGTTCGACCGACGCGTGGCCGACCGGCTTGCGCCCGACCGAGCCGTTGAAGATAACGTCCGCCATCGACTCGCCACGCAGGTTCTTTGCCGAACCCTCGCCCATCACCCAGCGAACCGCATCGATGATGTTCGACTTTCCGCAACCATTCGGACCCACGATGCCGATGAGCTGGCCAGGGAACGGAACGGTGATTGGATCGACGAACGACTTAAACCCCGACAGCTTTATTTTGCTCAATTGCATGGGCCGGTAGTGTAAAGTATCGGGATGCCAGCCGCACCAAGTCGCGACCTCGAAACCTTCGAGAATCCGAACCCTGACCGGGACTACACGATCCGTATTGACGTGCCCGAGTTCACTTGCCTGTGCCCGAAAACCGGGCAGCCGGATTTCGCCGAATTGCGCCTCGAATATGTCCCGGACCGGACTTGTGTCGAGCTCAAGTCATTGAAGCTATACGTATGGAGCTTCCGCGACGAGGGCGCATTCCACGAAGCGGTGACGAACCAGATTCTCGCGGACCTCGTTGCGGCCACGGCGCCACGCTTCATGCGCCTGACCGCGGAGTTCAACGTGCGCGGCGGTATTTACACCACCGTGGTCGCGGAACACCGCAAACCCGGCTGGCAAGCCCCGGAGGCGGTTAGCCTGCCCTAGCAAGACCAAATGTAGGCGCGGCGCGTTTGCGCCGCGATTAAGTTCGGCTTCCGGTTGCGCCGACACTGCAGTTTGGGGTATATATCCGCCCCTTATTTAACCCGAATTCATCAACGGAGCGTGCGAATGCCCGCCAGCAAGAAGACCGCAAAGAAGGCCGCGGTCAAAAAGAAAGCCCCAGTCAAGTCGGCGAAGGTCACGAAGGCATCGACCAAAGTCGCGAAGAGCGCGCCGACAAAAAAACCTGCGAAGAAGAAAGGCGTGTCCGCCGCGACGGTCGCCGCTGCGAGCGGCCCGATCGAGAAACGCGCGCCTTACCAGCAGAAAAAGGGCGAGGACTACATGAGCGACGAGATGAAGCTGCACTTCCGCGGCTCGTTGCTCTCGTGGAAGCAGGAGCTCATGGAGGAAGTCGACCGTACCGTGCATCACATGCAGGACGAAGCGGCGAACTTTCCGGACCCGAACGATCGCGCGACGCAGGAATCGGAATTCAGCCTCGAGCTGCGAACGCGTGACCGCGAACGCAAGCTGATCAAAAAGATCGACGAAGCGCTGCAAGCCATCGACGCCGACGAATACGGCTGGTGCGAAACCTGTGGCGTCGAAATCGGTGTGCGCCGACTCGAAGCGCGCCCGACCGCGACCCAGTGTATCGACTGCAAGACGCTCGACGAGATTCGCGAGAAGCAGATGGGTGGCTGACGCCACCCTGACCGTCGGTCGCTTCGCCCCCTCCCCTACGGGACCTCTGCATTTCGGCTCGCTCGTCGCAGCCGTTGGCAGCTATCTGCAGGCCAAGTCAGGCAATTCGGGGAAGTGGCATCTGCGCATCGAAGACCTCGACCCGCCGCGCGAAGCGCCCGGGGCGGTCGCGAGCATTCTCACCACACTCGAGCGCTTCGGCTTCCGCTGGGACGGACAGGTCGAGTATCAATCCCAGCACGGCGACCGTTATCAGGCGGCGCTCGATCGGCTGATTGACTCGGGTCACGCGTACCGATGCGGGTGTACACGCAAAGAAATCGCAGACAGCGCCCTGTCCGGCATCGAAGGGCCGGTGTATCCAGGCACTTGCAGGAATGGCGTGCCGGATGGGAAGGAAGGTCGTGCGTGGCGTGTCCGGACGGACGGTGAGCTAGAGCAAAAAATTGGGGACTTCGTCATCCGCCGCGCGGACGGTTACTGGGCGTATCAGCTCGCAGTCGTCGTCGATGACGCGGCGCTTGGCGTCACCGAAGTCGTGCGCGGCGCAGATCTGATCGGCTCGACGAGCCGTCAGATGCACCTGCAGAAGCTACTCGGATACCCAACACCGACTTACCGACATCTGCCGGTCGTCCTCGGTGAAGACGGTCGGAAGCTCTCCAAAAGCCTCGCGGCGGTGCCGCTTGGCGCCGGCTTTGAGGCCGCGGCGCTGGTGGCGGCCTTACGCTTCTTAGGGCAACAGCCCCCAGACGCACTGGGGTCGGCGGATCCTACGGCGGTCTGGAGCTGGGCGATGGAAAACTGGGACGTCGCTCACGCGCAGCTGATGTGATCCATCGGTTCGATGTCTTCCGGCCGCGGCCCCTGGCTATGGGCACGACGCCTCAGCTCCTTCACCACCACCGAGAGCTTCTCGTGGGCAGCGCGCAATATCTCGAGCGATGGCGCCTTTTCGCAAATCGGTAGCAGCGTTTCAACAATCGCGGTCGCGCGCGCGACTTCGGTCGTCGTCTGCGCATCCCCGTGTGTGGGCGACTGCTCCTGATGGCGCGCATCCATCATCTCTTCGAGTTCGTTCGCCGCAACGATCTTGGCGACGATATCCGCGCACACGTCTAGGATTTCCATGCTTGCGGCGTCCGGATGGTGCGGTCGGTTGTAGCACGTCGTCATGACGCCATAGAGATGTTGACGCCCGCCATTGCCGACGGGCGTTGACTGGATCGCAACAACGTCCGATGCTGCAGCGACGTCTCGATACGGCGCGAAGCCTTCATCTTGATTCACGTCGCGGACCGCAACGCGTCGGCGCTCCACGAGCGCTTGCGACATCGTGGTGCCGTCGCCAGGATTCACGTCCGCAAACTCTGCGAGGAACTCATCGGAAAGATCGACATGCGCGACGTAGCGGCAACCCTCGGTCGACACCAAGTGAATCATGCCGCCGATCGCATTGTCGGCAAGGCACGCGGAACGCAAGACCGCACAAAGCGCGTCAATATCGGGGGCGAGTTTCATGACCCCAAACTACCCGAAAAAACTACGGGCGTAAGCGGGTATAACCCTAACCCGAATTGCGGATAATCATTCTTTTCTGATGCTCAAAACCTCAAGTTCAAGCGTACGCCCGCGCACTGGCCACTGTATGGTCTGACCGACAGACAGGCCCAGCAAGGCGCTACCCACCGGCGCGAGTATCGATACTTGTTCCGCGGAGCCGTCTGCGTCCTGTGGATAAACCAAAGTGAGTTCGTAAGTCCGCTCACTCGTTTTCTCGATGAAGGTCGCCGTCGCGCCCATCGTGATGAACTCACCGGTCGGAACGTCACCCTCGACGATGTCTGCGCGCTCGACTTCCGCACGCAAAGCATCCGCCCCGGGAATCTTACGGGCGGCCGGTGAATCGAGCAGCCGTTCCAGGCGCTCAAAATCCGCTGCGGTGATCCGGATTGCCGGGCGATTTTCAGTCGTCATTTCCAAGCTCCTTAAAAGACAAAAGGCCGCCAACCGACGGTTGGCGACCAATACAGTGCCTATCATGGACGAAAGAAATAAAAGGTCAAGCGACGCCCTACTGGTCGAACTTATACGGCGTCGAAGACGCCGAGGATCGCGTCGAGAATTCATCCGCAAAAGCACGCAGCGCCTTCATTTCACTCAAGTCCATCGGGTTTCGGAATGGGATGTGCTCGAGCAGGCAGAACAACCCGACTTCGAAATAGGTCAGCTCGAATTCGCGCAGTTCCTGCCGAATTTCATCCAGACGCGCGTCCAACCACACCAAGCAGTTGTTGAGACTTGCTCGGCGCTTGCGCGATGCGTTGTCGGGTGGCCGGTGTGCGACCACTTCATGCATCACGATTTCAACCTCGGTGCCCATCGCATGCGAGAGCAGTTCGTGGGCGTTCATGTGTAGCGGCGTCGCCAACGCTTCCGGCCAGCCGATACGCCGGGGCGCCGGCGCCGCTTGCGCGAGCACCCGGCAGATGTTCAGCGTGCCGAAGATGTAGTCGTTGCCTGCGCGTAGGACCGGCAGTTTCAATGCGGGGTTGTCGGCGAAGGTGTGCGCGTCCACGCTCATCAGGTCGACCACGGGTGTTAACCGGTACTCGACGCCGAGTTCCGCCGCAAAAATCCGCACGACGCGCGAGTAATGCGAGCTTTGCCGGCCGACCAGCGTGAACGCACTCATCCGACCTTCACCGACAACATCGACACCGAACCCCCGTCGATACCGGCAACCGGAAAGCTCACGGAATCGTCCGGCCGTCGAGCGCCGAGCACGTACAAAAGCGGCAAGTAATGCTCAGGGGTCGGAATCGACAGACGTGCGTCCGCGCCCAGCGCTTCGTAGTCGACGAGGGCTCGGTCATCGCCCCGCTCGATGAACTCACGCGCCATCGCATCGAAACGCCCCGCCCAGTCGAGTGGCTCTGGACAATGCCGGCCCCACGCGTACGCGTGCAGATTGTGCACAATGTTGCCGCTGCCGACGATGAGCACGCCCTCGTCGCGAAGCGGTGCGAGTGCTTGACCGAGTCGGTAATGAAAACCGGGTTCTTGGTCGCGGTCGATGCTGAGCTGTACGACTGGGATGTCGGCGTCCGGGAACACATGGACGAGCACCGACCAAGTCCCATGATCGAGGCCCCACGACCGGTCCATGGAAACAGTGACCGGGGCGAGCAAATCACGCACGCGCTCCGCGAGCGCGGGTTCACCTGGGGCCGGGTATTCGACCGCGAAGAGTTCGTCGGGAAAGCCGCCAAAATCGTGGATGGTTCGCGGCATCGGCATCGCGGTCACCGCAGTCCCCTCGATGTACCAGTGCGCCGAAATGCACAGCACCGCCCGCGGATGAGGCAGCGCACGTCCGATCGCTTTCCACGCCGACGAAAACTCGTTATCGAGTAATGCGTTCATCGGGTTCCCGTGCCCAAAGAAAACCGCCGGCATCGTCGTCGAGGCGTTCATGAAACCATCATAGTCCGATTACTGCATTGCGCGCGTCATGAAGCAGCTGTTCGGATCCACTCGGTAGTTACCGAACGGGCCAGTGAACTCGAAGCCGAAGCGCTGATAAAGGCGATGGGCCGGCTCGAAGAACGCCATCGAGCCCGTCTCGAGACTCAGGCGTTGATAGCCCCGGCGAACGCCCTCTGAGATGAGATGCTGGACGATGGCCGCACCGACGCCCTGCCCACGGTGACTTCGTGCAACCCGCATGGACTTGATTTCACCGTGGGTCGAATCGAGTTCCTTCAGCGCGCCGCATCCGGCCAGTGTTTCGCCGACCCAGGCGGCCCAAAAAGTGACGTCCGGTTTGCGTAGCCCCTCAAGATCGAGCGCATGCTTGCTCTCCGGTGGCGAGGTCGCGCGCATGTCTTGAAGGTGCTCGTCTAGGAGCGCGGCAACCTCGGGACCAGACAGGTCGTCAATCCGTATCTGGAGCGAATCCACTCAATTGAGCGCCCAGTAGAGTAATAACAGTCCGATGGTGATACCCATCGTGAACAGACCCCAGAGCGTACCAACGTTGGTCTCGTCGCCCATGCGGTCGCCTTGCGTCAATGCCCGCCGGAATAGCGCGACACCCGACACGCCACCAAGCAGCAGCAGGCCCACGCCGACGACGGCGACGATGATTTCAAATGCGCCCATGGTTCGTCCTCATTCGAAGTCGACTTCGCGGACCCGTTTCGCGACGCGGCACGCCTCGACATGGGTCCGGAGTTGTTCGCGCAGTTGCTCACCATTTGGAATCGCGCGAATTACGACCGTCGGGTGCGACCGATCCGAGGTCTCCATGATGATGTTGCCGAGCGAGAATAGACGCAGGTAAAGCGGCTGGTCGAATTTATAGTCGCGCACGCGGTACAACTCGAGCTCGTCGGTCTTCCGGTTCAGCACGCCGTAGCGAGTCCTAAGGCGCTCGGTCGTGAGCTCGTAGGTCGTCATCTTGACGACGAGCCAGCGCCACAGCGCGTAGAACACTGGAATCACCAAAAAGAACAACAGCACGCACACCACAAACGTCGGCAGGTTGATTACCTGCGACGGCGTCCCCGCCCACACCGCTTTTTCTTCTGTCATGGCAGAAAGTTTAGCATCCGGCTGGACGCAGCTTGAAGCAGCGATTATCGTTTTGAGGGCCCAAGGACAGGGAGGCACTGCGATGCGAACTGAGTCCGGCCAGACGGGACTGGCCATGGGGTTGGTGCGCGCCGTTCAGGGCGCAATCGTCGACTGCGAAGAATTCATTGCCAGCGAGCGCGCCGAGCGGCTTCGCTGGGTCGTCAACGCAGTCGGAACTGCGGCGACTTGGTTCGCGTGGGCCTGGACCGCCGTGTTCGCGTTCTATCTTCTCGCCACCCCCGTCGCGGATCTTCCAGCCACCACCGCCACCGCGGATCTCGGACCCCGAGCGGCGGTGCTGGTTGTCCTCGCCCTTGCAATCGGTGGACCGATTACGCTGTTCCTAATGTGGTTCGTGCTGAGGTTCGCTTACCGCGTCGCGGTCGATGCGCTCGCGCCAAAACTCCCGCGCGCGTTTGCAACGCTCGCATCGCCGCTGGTGTCGCTCACGACACTCTGGCTACTGTGGCTGTTCCGCGAGTCCCTACACGCCGTGACGTGGCGCATCCAATACGAGATCGGCCTAGTACTGGAAATCGCGGGTCAATTCACGCCCATGGGGTCGAGCTGACGGTCATCCATCCTCCGGCAGCACGACGATTCGGATTTTCGTATCGGCGTTGTAGTAGCGCCGGAAGACTTCGTGAATCTGCGTGGCGTTCAGCGCGACATAGCCGGCTCGCGTTTCTTCGACCGACACGCGCGTTTGGCGGCCACGGTAGGTCAGGTCGGACAACCGCCGCATCCAGTAACCCGGGTCACGGATGGTTTCGGCAAAGCCGTTCTCGAATTGTCGGCGCGCGACCGCTACCTCCTCCTCCGTCGGACCATCTTCTGCAAAGTCGGCAAACATCTCTTCGATGAGCGCAACGAGGCGGTCCGCTTCGGTCGGATCGACCGCCGTACTCGCGCTGAACGTGCTAAACCCATCCACCGCTTCGACAGTCCTGTGACTCGCGCCGATGTTGTACGTCAGCCCCTCCTCTTCGCGGATCCGGCGGGCCATGCGAGAACTCAGGATTCGACCGGCCTGGGCCAACGCGCGGACATCATCTAACGCGTCGTGGTCGGCGCCCGTGAAGCCCACCAATACCGCGGCTTGCGGAATCGACGACTCGATGACCGCGCGATGCACGGCCGGGCCCGGCGTGGGTACTTTGCGCAACTCGGCAAACAGCGAGGGGGCGACGCGCTCGCGTCGCGGCAGCGAGCCGACGTATCGCGATGCGAGCTCGACCGCGGCTTCACGCGTGATGTCGCCGACGATTGCGACGTCAATGGGCGCCCGCGCGAAGACACTATTCAGCCACGCTTGCGTGGCGTCCGCTTCCAACGCCTCGACGTCCGCGGCCTCAAGGGGGTGCCACCGCGGGTCGTCCGCCGGATAACGCAGTTCGTCCTCTAGACGCGCAGACGCCGCGCCGGTGTGCTTGCGGGCGGCTTCGAGGTATCTCAACCGCGCGAGCTTCCACTGACCGAATGCCACGGGCTCGATTCGAGGCTCAGTGATGAGCAGGTGCGCAATCTGAAAGCCTGTTTCAATCGCGTCCGGCGTGCCACTGATGTTGACGTCGATGGTGTCGGTAGAACTCGACAGGCCTACCGACACCGTGCGTCCCACCAGAAAATCGCGCAACGCGACGCTAGAGTGGGTCTGGGTCGCAAGCCGTCGAAGCGTATCGACCGCAGCGCGCGTGTGCCCAATCGTTTCTTTCGTTTCCTCGATGACGCCGCCCGCGAGCATCACGCGTGCAACGACCCGGTTCTCACGCTCATCCATGTATCGGTGATGCAGACGGACCCCGTTGGCAAGCCACGCCGAGTACACACCGGTCTCTTCATCGACTGATTCGGCGACAACAGTCCCGGGCGTCGGAAGCTCGGCGAGCAACTCGGTGGGCCGTTCGCGTTCGGCTTCGGCCGCGACTTTCGCGCCGAAGCCCTCGAGCGCGGCCGCCAGAACGGCGGCATCGTCGGGAACCTGGTCGCTGGTTTCGATCGACAATCTGACGGCGATTGCTTCTGGTTTGAACAGCGACCGGAAAGCGGCAGAGGCTTCGTCGGCAGTGATACCCGGCAACAGCGACTCAAGCACCGCGAGTCGCTGCTCGGGTGATTGCAAAACGTTTTGGTTGTGGACACTGCCCATAATCATCGATGCGTGCGCCTGCGCCGGAAGCGTTGCTTGCGCCTGCGCGAACTGTCGCGCGCCCGCGAGCATCGATGCGCGCGCGTCCTGAATCTCGCTTTCGCTGAAGCCATGCGCCCGTGCGCGCGCGACCTCGGTTGCGAGGTCCGTGATCATGCGCCGCCAATCTTCAGGCTCGCCGCCGGCGCCCGCATTCGCGAGCCAGCCCGCCCCAAAGAAATCGCCGGTGCCGGCGCCGCCGCCCTGGAAAGCGACTTCACCCGCAGAGACTTTTGTGGCGAGCCGTCGATTGAACGCCGCGGTCGCCAGCCCCTCAACAACAGAATCCCGCGCGCCCGCGACGGTCGTCACTGGCGGCCGCGGCGGCCCGATGCGCACGATGCCAATGTCGGCGCCCCGCGCATCCGGGTCAGTCGCGACGACACCGAACGACGCGTCGTACTCGACCGTCCCGGGATCGACGGCTGCCGTTTCCGGTGCCGCGGAGAGTTCCCCGAACACGCCATCGATTAATGCACGCGCCCGCTCGACTGGTACATCGCCGACGAACACGACCGTCGCATTCCCGGTCGTGTACCAGCGTCGGTAGAACGCTTCGAGTTTCTCGGCCGTCGCTTCACGCACGGTCTTATCGGTCCCGAGCGTCATGCGCTCGGCCGCGAGTGAGCCTTTGAGAACGCGTGGCAACCACTGCTCCATCAGACGCTGGCCCGGTCCAAGCCCGTTGCGGAGTTCCGCGAGCACAACCGCGCGTTCCTGCTCGACGCTCGCGTCGGTAATCTCGACGCGTCCTAAAACATCTGCGAGAAATGTCAGCCCCGACGTCAGAGTTGCATCGGTCGTGTCCGGTAGTTCGAGGATGTAGAAGGTTTGGTCGAGCGTGGTGACCGCGTTCTGGTGTCGCCCGACCGTAAGGCCCATCGACTCGAAAAACGGGATGAGCTCGCCGGGTTTGAAGTTCTCGGAGCCGGCGAACGCAACGTGCTCAAGTAGATGCGCGTAGCCGCGCTCGTCGTCCGTTTCCTGCAGCGAACCGATCGGGAGATGTAACCGGAGCGATACCCGACCCGGCGGCACCGCGTGGGTGAGGATGCGGTACCCGACGCCGTTCTCGAGCGTGCCGGCGACCACATCGGGGTGCGATTCAAGCCGATCATCCGCCGTCGCCCCGACGACCCAACCCAGCGCAACAACCAGCGCGATCTTCCGTAACATCGGCAACCTCCTTGTTTTGCGTGTCTCCTACGATACCTGCTTATGGGTCGCAGACCAGGCGCCCAGCCAGGCCATCGGCAAATAGGCGGCCACAAGGTCTAAAGCCTCGAACCAAAGCGGCGCGGGTAGCATCAAGACGGCCAAAATGCCGCCCAGCAGGAACAGCCCGCCGACCACGAATGCCATCGCGAGCTTTCGCGTTGCGGCAAATTTCGCAGCGACGAAGGCGCCGATCAGCGTGCCGAGCGCATGCGCGAGAAACGGGAACAGGAAATGCTTCGGCTCGAATAGGTGCATCGAGGCTTGCATCGCTTCCATCGAAGTGGTGTCGGCACCGGCGGGCGCCGGAACCACGACCCCGCCCACCGCGACCAATCCCATGTTGACGAGGCTGCCGACGACCAAGCCGGCGATCACGGCCAGAACGTTACGGACGATCGGATTCATAACTCCCCCAGCGCCACTGGACCCGGACCCATAATACTGGACAAATCAGCTGTGTCGCTCTGCGACGAAATCCACAAAGGCACGCACCTTCCCCGCGAGGTTCGCCCGCGTCGGAAAAACCGCCGCCAGGCGGAGCTCCGGGGTCTCGTAGGCCTTGAGCACCTGTACGAGTGATCCGTCCGCGAGATGCCGCGCCACGAACAAGTCCGGCATGTGCAGGACGCCGATGCCATCCAGCGCCGCGCGCAAGAGCATTCCATCGTTGTTGCAACGAAACGGGCCGTCCACGTTCACCGACAGCCAACGTCCCCCAGTTGGGCGGTAGTGCCAGACACTCGGCGTGCGGTCGAGCGTGTAGCTCAGGCACGCGTGGTTGGTTAGGTCCGCGGGCATCGTCGGCGCGCCGAAGCGCGCGAGATACGCTGGCGACGCACAGGTCAGCGTACGCACTGGCCGGAGTGGGCGTGCGACGAGCGTACTGTCGCGCGGTTCGGTGATGCGTAACGCAACGTCGAAACGCTCCCGCACCAGATCGACTCGTTGGTTACTGAGATCGAGCTCGATCCGGATGTCCGGATACGCCGTATGGAACGCAGCAAGCAGCGGCGTGAGATGCGTTTCGCCGTAGTGGACCGGCGCGGTCACGCGAAGCCGTCCGCGCGGACGACCACCGAGCCCAGCCACCTCGGTCGTGACCGCCTCCAACTCCTCCAGTGCGCCGCTCGCGCGCCGATACAGCACCTCGCCCGCCTCCGTGAGCGTGTGGCGCCGCGTCGTGCGGTGCAACAGCCGAACGCCGAGGCTTTTCTCAAGCCGCGTCACCGCCTTGCTCACCGCGCCTTTCGAGAGGTCCAGGTGGTCCGCCGCGGCCGTGAAACCGCCCTGCTCGACCACCACCACGAAGAGTGCAATGTCGGAGAGATTGTTCATATTGGGAAACAATCATATTCCATTCAGGTGGATTATCAATCCTCACGAAACACATAGACTGCACCCATCGCCTCACAAACCCAAGGAGAACACCATGAAAACCTACAACATCGCCCGCGCCAACGAGTACTTCCAGGACCGCGTCGCGTTCACGACCGGCGTCCACGAAGTCGAAGTGATGCTCAACAGCCGCAAGGACAAAACCGGCTATCAGATCGTCGACGTCCGCTACCCGGCCGACTACGCGGCCGAGCGGGTCCCCGGCTCGATTAACCTGCCGAAGAACCAGTGGAAGGCCCCGGAGGGCCTGAACAAAGACGCAACGCTGTACCTGTACTGCTACAACCCGACCTGTCACCTCGCAGCCGAAGCTGCGGTCGAACTGACCGAACAGGGCTATCGCGTGATTGAAGTCGAGGGTGGTTGGTCAACTTGGGTCGCGAATGGTTACGCGACCGAGAAGGGGTCCGCCGCAGCGTAAAACCGTGTGTGCCAGGGTCAACAGACCCTGGCACACCCGATGCGTTACCCTGCCTGGATGCAATTACGCCATCAGATTCAGTTTCCCGCCGCCGATGTTCGAGAGCTCGCCCAAGACGACGTCTACTTTTACCTCACAGATGGTGCCGAGAAGGAGAAAATCCGCCTTCACGACTACGACCGGATCTACAAATCTCCGGGTCTCTACGAACAGGTCGTCTACGACCGCCTCAAGTGTCAGTCCCCGACCGTCGTCGTCGACGTCCTGAAATATGTGGTCAAGCAGTCTGGGATGTCGATGAGCGAGCTGCGCGTCCTCGACGTTGGCGCCGGTAACGGCATCGTCGGCGAGGTGCTGAAGCAACACGATGTCTCAAGGGTCATCGGCATCGACATCATCGAAGAGGCGCGGGAAGCGGCGCAGCGAGATCGCCCGGGTGTCTATGACGCGTACTACGTCATGGACCTTTGTAATATGTCGGACGAGCAACAATCGGATGTCGCCTCGTGGTCGCCGGACGGGCTGGTATCGGTGGCAGCGCTCGGCTTCGGTGACATTCCCGCCGCGGCGTTCCTGCAGGCCTTCAATATGGTCGGCGACGGCGGTTGCGTCGCGTTCAATTTGAAAGAGACGTTCTTCGACCGAAGCGACACTTCCGGCCTCTCGCATTTGGTGCGCGAGATGATTTTTGCCAATTACCTGGACATGTACCACCTGCAACGGTATCGCCATCGCCTGTCGATGGAGGGTATCCCGCTCTACTACTTCGCGATCGGCGGACGCAAGCGCGCTAACGTGCCGGATTCGTTTCTGGAATCACTGAACCTATCGTGACACGAATCACGCGCCGTCCGCGTTAGGAAAGACCGCGGCCCACCGCTTTTCCATCTCGCCTGCGATTGTGCGGCCGTTCTCGCCCTTCGTCTTGAGCTGCTCGATGATATTGCGATAGCTGGCCGCATCGCGGTCCTGGCTAAGTTTGAAGACGTTATCCAACTCAGTCACCGTAATCTCGAAGGCCACAATCATCTTCACGAACCGTTGCCTGAGCTCGGCGGGAAGGTTGTCGTAGACCGTTGGTGAATCCGGGTCGTAGCCCTCAAAGTGAAGCGACGTCTTCCGGAGCATGTCCTCGAGCTCGGCGCCGTCGAGAAAGCGAATCGTGCCCCGAGCATGCACGCTCATGTAATTCCAGGTCGACGGCGTGTGCGGGTTCGAGTACCACGAACCGCTCACATAGATATGTGCCCCCGAGAAGACCGCGAGCACGTTTTCGTTGTGCTGGAATGCTTTGTGGTGGTCGGTGTTGCGCATGATGTGCCCGCGCAAGGCCCGGCGGCCGTCCGGCGCTTCTTCCAAAAACATGGGGATTTGGGTCGCAATCGGTCGCCCCTGCGCGTCACACCCCGTCAGGAACGCAAACGGATACTCGTCGATGAACGACTTGATGACTTGGGAGTCCCGCTCTTTGTGATACGGAAGGTTGTACATGGGTCCCCCTATCTGGGTAAGGCTTTCTTCAACGCATCAGGCAAGAGCGACGGAAAGGCACTGTAATGCGTTGCCCCCTCTAAAACCGAAGCGCTGACCTTTAGTCCACTGTAATTTCGGGATACGAGGGCACGCTCGAATTTCAACACGTCCTGGACCATGTCGCTGCGCTTGCTCTTTCGCTCTTCCCCACCGATATACAGGAACACGGTTGCATTCATGGACTGATGGTCCTCGGCGTAGCGTTCTTCCAGCTTGAAGATTGCGAGGTCGTCATACCAGAGTGACGGGCTGCTCAGGATGTAGTGGTCGAACAACTCCGGGTTGACCAACAGGATGTAGGCGCCGAGCAGTCCTCCGAACGAGTGACCGACGAAGATTTTCCGATCGGCGTCGACGCGATATTTCTCAGACACCAACGGGAGGACTCCTTCCGCCATGAACCTGATGTAATCCAACGCTTGACCGGAGGATTGCTGCGCTTCGAACGAATGAGCGCCTTGTTCGTCGGGCGCATGGGTCGGCGTGAAGTCGCGCGTGCGACTAATCTCGGGCGAGGTCCCCTTTGAATATGAAATCCCTACAAGAATGGGCGCGTCGATATCCTGCCCACCCATCAGCCGCACAACGCCGCTCGCGATCGGAAACGAGAATCCGGTGTCTTGCAAGAACACGACAGGATACGAACGCGTACTCGAGGCGTAATCCCGCGGCAGCTGGATATACAACTCGTACTCATGCTGTTTGGCCGACACGACGCGCAACGTTTCCGTGCGTTCGATGCGATATTCGGTGCGCGTTTCTGCCTGCGACAGGCTTGGCAGAATCAAGGCCAGCAGCAGCAACCACCGCTTCAACGCGTGTTCGCCCGGCCAGCGATCGCTTCGAGAACCTCTGCCAACGCGACCAGCCGTTGGCGGGTGCTGCCTTCGTGATCGCGGGCTTGTTCGGCGAGTTCCGCCGCTAAGGCGGTCAACGCAGTATCCGCCGACGCGCCGGTCAATGCGTGCTCGACCCGCGTGAGCAATGCATCGAGCGTAGCGTGGCCGCCCCGCTGCAACTGATCGATGTACGCGCGCGCCACGACCGGCTCGGCCGGCCAGCGTACTGCGTGCTGTTGTTGCGGGTTGTACGCGCCGTCGACCTTCGCCAAACGCGCGGCGGCGAGTTCGTTGTCGCTGAGGTGTTCGCTCGGCAGCAACTCGAGTACGTCGAGCCCGCGCACGATTTCAGAGCCGTAGATCCTTCCCTGATGCCAGTACGCCGACCAGAAGCCGCCGGTGAGCAGCTCTTCCTCGTCGATCGGCCCGCGGTCGAACCACGCGATCTCGACCGGGTTTGCCGACTCGGTGAAATCGAACACCGAGATACCGCCCTGGTACCAAGCCTGCACCATGAGGTCGCGTCCGGGGATCGGGACCAGCGAGCCGTTATGGGCGACGCAGTTCTCCTGCGCGGTCTGCGGGGCCGGCATCTTGTAATAGGCACCGAACTCGAGCTTGCCATCGACGATATCGTAAATCGCGTTCGCGCCCCAGTTCAGGGGATCGGACGCTTGGCACCGTGCGCGTGAGCCACCGCCCCATTCGTCGGTGAACAACACCTTGGTGCCATCGTTGTTGAAGGTCGCCGAATGCCAGTACGCGAACGCGGGATCGATGACCGCGTCGAGCCGACGCGGCGCGAGTGGGTCAGAGATGTCGAACAAGATGCCATTGCCCGAGCACGCGCCTGCGGCAATCTGCTTACCCGGGAACACGGTGATGTCGTGGCAGTGATTGGTCTCGGCGGTGGTCTGGGTGTCCGGGCCATGATCGCCGCGCTCCCAGAGCCCGGCCAACACGCCGGTCTCTAGGTCGGCGAACACCGCGGGAGAGTCGACGATGCGCGCGTCCTGCGGACGGTCCACCGGAATCTCGATGACGTCGATGCGGAACAGCGCGGTGCCTTCGTCGCGATACGGGTCCTTGTCCGAACAGCCCGCGAGCTCGTCCCCATCGCGCACCGGCGCGGTGCCGGAGTTGTAGACGATGATGCGCTCATCGCTCGTGTCGACGACGGTATGGGTATGTGAACCCCGGCAGGTCTGTACCTGTCCAACCTGGCGCGGCATTGCCGGATCGGCGATATCGAAAATGCGGATGCCGCGGAAGCGCTCCTCGCTGACCTCCCCCGCCACGCCCATCAGCCCGCAGTCGGTTCGGCCGCGAAACTGCTCGACCGACATGAGCAACAGATTGCCGACCACCGACACGTCACCCTGACCGCCCGGGCAGACGACGGCGCTCACGAGTTCGGGCACCGCGCCTGAGATGTCGTA
>CAYODZ010000041.1:0-8874 GCA_964402835.1 uncultured Gammaproteobacteria bacterium
GCCGGCGCCTTGCCGGACGGACGTGTACGCAATTTCTTACAATGCCCAGTGCTCATGATGGCTTCCTGGGGTACGCAATAAAACATCAATTCTTTGCTCAACGGTTCCTCCGAAGTGACTCGGGTACACGGTGCTAGGGACCGCAGATTCTACCCGTCAGAGGGGGTTCGGGCAAGCCATTAAGACGCAGGATTTATTATTAGAAGCGTGGTGTGCAGCCAACAACGCGCTTTTTTATTAATAAATCTGGCGACTTGCCTTTAAAGGCGTCAGCAAGTGCTGCCGTTCCTGCTTCAGTTTCGCACACCAGGCGGTGCGGAGGTCCAAATCGTCCGGTAACGGACCTAAATCGAGGCGAAAGTCACAGAACGCGGTGTACGCGGATAACAGATCACGCTCTTCGCGCAAAAGGAGTTCCAGCATGATCGCATCGTCGAGCAAACCGATGACCGGCAAACCGTCCGGGATCATGTCATCGGGGTCGCTGAAGTACACGAGCGCGCTCAACACTTCGGTGCGCAGCGCGGGCGGCAACGCCCACTCCTCGTCCTCGAGCATCGAGATCAGGCGTTGCACCTGACCAATGCGATCGCGGACATAGCGCGGCGCGGTGCCGAGCGGCAATCGATCCAGTGAATGCTTCGCGCAGTCGATGAGTTCGCCCTCGTCCGCCGACCGCACGGCGTCCCGTGCGTTTGCGAGCGCGTTTTGAAAACGCTCGACATCCGCGGGTTCGAGTTCGAACGTAATTTTCATTGTGGGCAGTCGATGGTGCCGGCGGGTACGCGCCACGCGCGCACCTCGGTGGTGACCTGGCCAAACTGTACGCGTGGGTCCCCGTCCGCGAGCGAACGGGCCGCGTCAGCTGACGCTGCACACAACAACAAAAGGCTACTCGGTTCCGTCTTGCCGTCATCGAGCACACCCCCTGCGACGGCCTTACCCTCTGCACGCAACTTCTGCGCGTACTGCGCCTGCAGGGTGTCGAGGAGTCGCAATGCATCCTCGCTGAGAACCGGACCGCTGGTGGTGCGGCTTTGCGTGACAACGTAGACGGTTTGCCAATCACCCGGCAACGGCGCCGCACCGGCAAGGCCGGCGAGCAAGATCAGGAAGGACATCGTTTCCCCCTTTGTTATTGCCAGGGAGCGCGAATCTGCTTCAATTGCAGCCTCACCGCGCTCCATGGGTCTCGTCCTGCTGGATGTTGCACCCAGTCGGCGAGTAACTCAACCGCGGAGAAATAATACGTGCCGGGGATGCGTGGCCAATTGGCGTACCCGTCCGCACACAGGACACCGTTTGCCCCGTTCAGTTGGACGGTCAGCTTCCGCAGCTGGTCGCGCTGCTCGGGGACCTCATCGCGCTCGGCATACCGCTGCATCTCCGCGATCATCACGCCGGACGCGCGCCTAAGCGCACGCAGGTCCGTGCCGCCCGCGGCGCGTTCATGGCGCTCGATGACGGTGCCCGCATGCGCTGCGGGTGCAAACTCAATGGACTCGACGACAAGCTGCGGCGGTGTATCCGCGGTTCCGCGCGTCGCCGTCATTCGCCACGTGCCGTCCCAGAACGGGCCATAAGTGATGCGAAAGTCGACGTCCGCGGCGAGCGCACCGCCGCAGGCGAGTTCTTCGGCGGTGACGGCGTCTTGGGCGAAGGAGGGCGTGGAGGCGACCGCAAGAAAAAGGGCGAGAACGGTCGCGCGCGTGCTCATTCGACTGTTACGGACTTCGCGAGGTTGCGCGGCTTGTCGACGTCGGTGCCCTTCAGCACCGCGACGTGGTACGCGAGCAGTTGTAGCGGGATGGTGTGCAAGACGGGCGCGACGAGCGGGTGAGAGTTCGGAAGACGCAGCACCATTTCGGCGCCCGTTTCGCTCATGTCTACGGTCTGGTCGGCGAACACGTACAGCACGCCCTTGCGCGCGCGTACTTCCTGTAGGTTCGCTTTCACTTTCTCAAGGAGCTCGTTATTCGGCGCGACGGTGATGACCGGCATGTGCTCGTCGACCAGCGCAAGCGGACCATGTTTCAGTTCGCCTGCGGGATAGGCCTCCGCGTGTATATAACTGATTTCCTTGAGTTTCAAGGCACCTTCGAGCGCGATGGGGTACGCGGGCCCGCGGCCGAGATAGAGCGCATGTTGCTTGTCGATGAAGCGCTCCGCGAGCTCGACCACCTCATCGTTGAGCTCCAGCGCGGTCTCGACCTGGCGCGGCAGCGCAGCGAGCGCACGCACCATTTCACCCTCGGTCGCGTCGTCGAGCTTGCCAGTACGGCGCGCAAGCACGATGGTCAGCAACGCGAGCGCGACGAGCTGCGTGACGAACGCTTTGGTTGATGCAACGCCGATCTCCGGACCCGCTCGCGTCATCAGCACGAGCTCAGACTCCCGGACGAGCGAGCTCTCGGGCACGTTGCAGATCGCCAGCGTCGCTGCGTAGTCGAGGGTCTTGGCGAGCCGCAGCGCGGCTAGCGTGTCCGCGGTCTCGCCGGACTGAGACAAGGTCACGAACAGCGTGCCCTCTGGGACGACCGGATTTCGGTAGCGGTACTCGCTCGCAATCTCCACCGAGCACGGTAAGCCGGCGATCGATTCAATCGTATAGCGTGCGACGAGGCCGGCGTGGTAACTCGTGCCGCACGCGATGATGTGCACGCCCTTGACCTGCGCGAACTTGTCGCCGGCCTTCACCCCGAACGCGTTCTCGAGCACGCGGTCCCGGCTGATCCGGTCTTCGAGCGTCTCGGCAATCGCGCGCGGCTGCTCGTGAATTTCCTTCAGCATGAAGTGCGAGTAATCGCCGCGATCGGCCGAATCGGCCGTCATCTGGCTTTCGACTTCGGGGCGCTGTACCGGCTTGCCGTCCGCATCGACGATGACGATGCTCTCACGACGGATTTCTGCGACGTCGCCTTCTTCGAGGAAGATGAACCGGCGGGTAACGGGGAGGAGGGCGGCGATGTCGGATGCGACGAAGTTCTCACCGATGCCGACGCCGATCACGACCGGGCAACCCATGCGCGCGACGACCACGCTGTCCGGATGCTCGCGGTCCACGACCGCGAGCGCGTATGCGCCGCGTAGGTCGCGCACGGTGCGTTGCACTGCCGACAGCAAGCCCTCGCCGTTCAAGTAACGATGGATCCGGTGCACGACGACTTCGGTATCGGTGTCGGACGTGAACTGGTAGCCCCATTCCTTCTGCTCGCCGCGCAGCGGGTCGTGGTTCTCGATAATGCCGTTGTGGACCAGCGCAATCCGGTCCGACGACAGATGCGGATGCGCGTTGCGTTCTGTAGGTTCGCCATGCGTTGCCCAGCGTGTGTGCGCGATGCCTGCGTTGCCGCGCAACGGTTCTGCCTCGAGTCGGTTCGAGAGCTCGACGACGCGGCCGACGGCCCGGTGCCGCTGTATCGCACCGTTACCGACGACGGCGAGCCCCGCCGAGTCGTAGCCGCGGTATTCCAGCCGGCGCAGACCCTCCATCAGGATCGGGACGACATCACGCTCGGCGACAGCTCCAACGATTCCGCACATTATTTTTTCGGCCTTTTCCAGTTATCCAGCGTGACCTGTTTACCGCGGGCGAGCGTAAGCTTGCCGTCGGGCGCATCTTTCGTCACGACCGAACCGGCGCCAATCGTCGCGCCCTCGCCGATCGTGACTGGCGCGACGAGCGCCGAGTTCGAGCCGATGAACGCGTCCTTACCGATCACCGTGCGGTGCTTGTGCGCGCCGTCGTAATTACACGTGATCGTGCCCGCGCCGACGTTCGCGCGCTCGCCGACCGAGGTGTCGCCGACATAGCTCAGATGCGGCACTTTCGCGCCGTCGGCGAGCTCCGAGTTTTTGATTTCGACGAAGTTGCCGACCCGCGCACCCTTGCCCACTACGGTTCCCGGTCGAATGCGTGCGAACGGCCCGACGCTTGTGCCCGCGCCGACAACGCAGTCCTCAAGCACCGAGTTCGGCGCGATGCGCACGCCGTCGCCGAGTTCGACGCGGCCTTCAAATACGCAATTCACGTCGATGACGACGTCGCGCCCGCAGATGAGTTCACCGCGCACATCGAATCGCGCCGGGTCCACAATCGTGGTGCCGGCGGCCATCAAGGCGTCGGCCGTTGCGCGCTGGTGCGCGCGCTCAAGTGCGGCGAGTTGACGTCGGTCGTTCACGCCGGCGACTTCAGCCTCGTCGGCGGCTTTCACCGCGGAAACGGGCACACCATCCGCGACGGCCATTGCGATCACATCGGTCAGGTAATACTCGCCTTGTGAATTCTTGTTACCGAGGCGGTCGAGCCAGCCGGCGAGCCGCGCGGCGGGCAGGGCCATGATGCCGGTGTTGATTTCACGCACCGCGCGCTCGACATCGGTCGCGTCGCGATGCTCGACGATGCGCTGGACGTGGCCCGACTTGTCCCGCAACACGCGGCCGTAGCCCGTCGCATCCTGAAGCTCGACCGTGAGTAGGCCGACGCCTTCAGACGCTGCGGCGACGAGCGCGCGGAGCGTTTCCGGGTGAATCAGTGGAACGTCAGCACACAATACGAGCACGGTGTGGTCGTCCGGGATGCCGGACATTGCCTGCATGACCGCGTGGCCCGTGCCGAGCTGTTCGGCTTGCAACACCCAGTCCAGGTCGGAATCCGGGAACGCCGCCCGCACAGCCTCAGCACCGTGGCCGTGGACGACCCGAATCGAAGACGGCTCAAGCGCACGGGCGGCGGCCAGCACGTGCGCGAGCAGCGGCCGGCCGGCGAGCGGCTGAAGGACCTTGGGCAGCGCGGAGTTCATGCGCTTGCCCTGGCCTGCGGCGAGGATGACGGCGGTCAGCGACATATGGGGGGCATTCTACCGTAGCCGTCCGCGCGCCCGGGGGAGGGAACACCTGAGTTCGCGCTTGCGAACACCGGCGCGGTCAACGCTTCGCGCGCTTCCGCAGGTTCTCGATCATCTTCAAGCGGGCGATGGCTTCGACCAACTCCGCCTGTGCCTTCGCGTAGTCAATGGCGTCAGCCTTGTCGGCAAGCGCCGATTCCGCACGCTGCTTGGCCTCGAGCGCGGCGGCCTCATCCAGGTCTTTTGCGCGCGCCGCGGTATCTGCGAGCACGGTCACGTGGTGCGGCTGGATTTCAATGATGCCGCCGGACACGTAGAAGTACAGCTCCTCGCCGTTCTCCTGCTGCACGCGCACTTCGCCCGACGCGAGCCGGGTCAGCAGCGGTGCGTGCCGTGGGGCGACGCCAATCTCACCCATCTCAGCCGGCGCGAACAGCATCGTCGCGGCGCCGGCCCAGATGTCGGCTTCCGCAGAGACGATGTCGACTTTGATCGTGTTAGCCACTTAGAGCTTCTTTGCGCGCTCGGCCGCTTCTTCAATGCCGCCGACCATGTAGAACGCCTGCTCGGGCAGGTGGTCGTATTCGCCGGCGAGAATCGCCTTGAAACCCTTGATGGTCTCTTTCAGCGGCACGTACTTGCCCGGCGAGCCGGTGAAGACCTCGGCGACGTGGAACGGCTGCGACAGGAAGCGCTGGATCTTACGCGCACGGCTGACGGCGAGTTTGTCTTCTTCCGACAGCTCGTCCATGCCCAGGATCGCGATGATGTCCTTGAGTTCTTTGTAGCGCTGCAGCACAGCCTGCACGCCACGCGCGGTGTCGTAATGGTCCTGGCCAACGACGAGCGGGTCGAGCTGGCGGCTCGTCGAGTCGAGCGGGTCGACGGCGGGGTAGATGCCGAGTGACGCGATGTCGCGCGAGAGCACCACGGTCGCATCCAAGTGCGCGAAGGTTGTCGCGGGCGACGGGTCGGTCAAGTCGTCCGCCGGCACGTACACGGCCTGCACAGACGTGATCGAACCCTTCTTCGTCGAGGTGATGCGCTCCTGCAGCACGCCCATCTCTTCGGCGAGCGTCGGCTGGTAGCCCACCGCGGACGGCATGCGGCCGAGCAGCGCCGAGACCTCGGTACCTGCGAGCGTGTAACGGTAAATGTTGTCGATGAACAGCAGCACGTCGCGGCCTTCGTCGCGGAAGTACTCGGCCATCGTGAGGCCGGTCAGCGCGACGCGCAGGCGGTTGCCCGGCGGCTCGTTCATCTGGCCGTACACCATCGCGACTTTCGAGTTCTCAAAGTTCTTGAGGTCGATGACGCCCGATTCGGCCATCTCGTGATAGAAGTCGTTGCCCTCGCGGGTACGCTCGCCGACGCCGGCGAACACGGACAGACCCGCGTGCTCCTTCGCGATGTTGTTGATCAGCTCGAGCATGTTGACGGTCTTGCCGACACCCGCGCCGCCGAACAGGCCGACCTTGCCGCCCTTCGCGAACGGGCAGAGCAGGTCGATGACCTTGATGCCGGTCTCGAGCAGTTCCGTCGAACCCGCCTGTTCCTCGTACGACGGTGCGTCGCGGTGGATCGCCCAATGGTCTTTCGCGTCAACGGGACCGACTTCGTCGATCGGCTCGCCGAGCACGTTCATGATGCGGCCGAGCGTCGCCTGGCCGACCGGCACGGAAATCGGCTTGCCAGTGTTCGTGACCGGCATGCTTCGCTTGAGGCCGTCGGTCGAGCCCATCGCGATCGTCCGGACGACGCCGTCGCCGAGCTGCTGCTGTACCTCGAAGGTCAGGCCGCCGTCGTCGAGCAGCAACGCATCATAAATCTGCGGCATGTCTTCGCGCGCGAACTCCACGTCCACGACTGCACCGATGACCTGTACGATTTTTCCTGAGCTCATGTTCAGCCTCGTTTCCTAATTCAGTGTCCGGCGGTGAATTCACCGCCGCCATCGCGGCGCAAAGGCGCCGCTCCTACTTTTCTTTCTAGCGTCCGGCGGTCGGTCCGCGGCCGCCATCGCGACGCCAAGAGCGTCGCTCCCACACGCCGCGGTCTTTAGACCGCGGCTGCACCACCTACGATTTCGGCCAGTTCCTGGGTGATGGCCGCCTGGCGCGCCTTGTTGTAGGCGAGCTGGAGGCCTTCGATAAGTTCGCCGGCGTTGTCCGACGCGCTCTTCATCGCAACCATGCGCGCCGCGTGTTCCGACGCGACGTTCTCGAGCACCGCCTGATAGACCTGCGACTCGATGTAGCGCATCAAAACGCCCTCGAGCAGCTCGGCCGCGCCGGGCTCGTAAATGTAATCCCAGTGCTTCTGCAATTCTGATTCGTCGACCGGAACGACCGGCAGCAACTGCTCGGACACCGGTTTCTGCGACATCGTGTTGACGAAGTTGTTGTAGACGATGAACAGGCGGTCGATGCGACCGTCCTTGTACGCGTCGAGCATGATTTTCACGGTACCGATCAGGTCCGCGAGCCGCGGGCGGTCGCCGAGGTGCGAAGTCTGCGCGACCACGCTGCCGCCGAAACGACGGAAGAACTGCGTCGCTTTCTGGCCGACGAGGCACAGGTCGATTTCCGCGCCGTCCTGCTGCCACTGCTTCATCTCACCGAGCACGAGCTTGAACAGGTTGATGTTCAATCCGCCGGCAAGGCCGCGGTCGGTCGATACGATGATGAAGCCGACGCGGTTTGCGTCGCGCGTGACGAGGTACGGGTGCGGAACTTCCGGGTTCGCCTGGCCGAGGTGGCCGATCACGGACCGGATTTTCTGCGCGTACGGCCGCGACTTGGCCATCCGGTCCTGCGACTTACGAATCTTGCTCGCAGAGACCATCTCGAGCGCCTTCGTCACCTTTTGGGTGTTCTTGACGCTGCCGATCTGGGTCCGGATTTCTTTTGCGCCTGCCATGTCGTTACCAGGCCTGGCTCGACTTGAACTGCTCCAGCACTTTCTTCAGGCCCGACTCGATCTCGTCGTTCCAGTCGCCCTTCTCATTGATCTTCGCGTACAACGCCGCATGGCTGGACTTGAAGTACGCATGCAGCGCGGCTTCGAAGTCGACGACTTTCTTGAACTCGACGTCGTCCAGGAAGCCTTCGTTCGCGGCGTACAGCGAAACCGCCATCTCGGCGATGGACAGCGGCGAGTACTGCTTCTGCTTCATGAGCTCGGTCACGCGCTGGCCGCGCTCGAGCTGCTTGCGGGTCGTCTCGTCGAGGTCGGACGCGAACTGCGCAAACGCCGCGAGCTCACGATACTGCGCGAGCGCGAGTCGCACGCCGCCACCGAGCTTCTTGATGATCTTGGTCTGCGCGGCGCCGCCGACACGCGACACGGACACGCCCGCGTTGATCGCGGGCCGGATGCCGGCGTTGAACAGGTCGGTCTCGAGGAAGATCTGGCCGTCGGTGATCGAGATCACGTTGGTCGGCACGAACGCGGACACGTCGCCGGCCTGCGTCTCGATGATCGGCAGCGCGGTCAGCGAACCGGTCTTACCCTTCACTTTGCCGTCGGTCATTTTCTCGACGTAGTCGGCGTTCACGCGCGCGGCGCGCTCAAGCAAGCGCGAGTGCAGGTAGAACACGTCGCCCGGGTATGCTTCGCGGCCCGGCGGGCGGCGCAGCAGCAGCGAGACCTGGCGGTAGGCCCAGGCCTGCTTGGTCAAATCGTCATACACGATCAGCGCGTCTTCGCCGATGTCGCGGAAGTACTCGCCCATCGAGCAGCCGGAGTAGGGCGCAATGTACTGCATCGCCGCCGACTCGGACGCCGTCGCCGCGACGATGATGGTGTGCTCCATCGCGCCGTGCTCTTCGAGCTTGCGCACGACGTTCGCGATCGACGAGGCCTTTTGGCCGATCGCGACATAGATACATTTAATGCCGGTGCCCTTCTGGTTGATGATCGCGTCGATCGCCACCGCAGTCTTACCGGTCTGGCGGTCGCCGATGATCAGCTCGCGCTGGCCGCGGCCGATTGGCACCATCGAGTCGATGGACTTGAGGCCGGTCTG
>CAYODZ010000042.1:0-2986 GCA_964402835.1 uncultured Gammaproteobacteria bacterium
TGCGGCCGTTGACGGTCACGTTGTCCGTCGCCCCCGCGTCGAGTCCCATCGCGCCGAGGCCAATATTCACCACGTCGACCGCAGTCGGCGTAAGATCGTTGACCGTGAACGTGTCCGCGCCACCGAATCCGGCTGGCACGAGAGCCGTCAGCGGGTTGGACCCGAAGTTGGCCTGGGCGCGGATTTCACCGGCCGGGTTGAGGGCCGTGTGGATGTTGATATAGGTGTTGCCTGCCAGCAAGTCCGCAATGTTCGCCGCCGGCAAGGCGACGTTGGTGAGCCGAGCGCGCAGGGCGCCCGAACTGTCAGGCGCCAACGAGGCGTTGGCGAAGGGCACAATGACCGGGCCCGCAACGCCCGGCGCGCCGGTGTGCAGGTGGAAGCCCGTCACCGGGCCGCTCAGTCCAAATGCGGCAACCTCGATGTCGAAGGTGTTGGTGGCACTGTTGTACACCATGACCAACGTGCCATAGGCTCCCGGCACTGCCATCGGGGCCGGAACTTCCTGTGCCTGCGACAGCAAGCCGGCGAATGTCGCCGTGTAATTGGCATCCACTTGCTCCGATTGGGCCACGTCCAGCACGATATTGCCCGGCTGGCGTTCGAACCGCAGCCGCGTGCCGTCCGCGGACAGCGTCATGGTGTCCGCGCCGGAACCGCCCATGAACTGCAGGATGTCCTCGCCGTCACCGCCTTCCACCAGATCGTTGCCGTCGCCCGGGTTCCAAATCAAGATGTCGGAATCCTCGTTTCCAAACATCTGATCGACGCCTAGGCCACCGTTCAGAATGTCGTTCCCCTCGCCTCCGATCAACGTGTCGTTGCCAGCCAGACCAAACAGCACGTCATTGCCGCGGCCGCCGTCGATAAAGTCGCCAGTCGGCGAACCGATCAGGAAATCGTCGCCGTCGCCACCGAAGATGAAGGCATCGTCCGTCGCGGACATATCCACCACGTCGTTCCCCGCGCCGGCTTCGACCACCTTACGCACACCCGGCAGAGCCAGCGCCAGCGTGATGTTGTCGTTGCCCGCCAAGGTCTGCACGGCCAACTCGGCCAGGCCGGTTCCCACGGTGATCCCCACGCCGTTCATTGTGACGACCGTGGCGGTGGACGTCACCACGTCGTTGCCGGGCGTGCCGATCAATCGCAGCACGTCATCGACCGGTGTGGTCCCGTCGCCGTTGACCGTCAGGCTGTTCAGGAAGCCGGTCAAGTTCGTGGGATGAATATTGAAGTCGTCCGTGCCGAACGTGTTGTTTAGCGTCACGTCCGCGAACACGTTGTAATCGATCGATTCACGACCCGCGATCTGCACCAGGTCGCCCACCGTGCCGGACGAAACGCTCCAAGTATTGTCACGCTGGTCATCGTTAATAACCAAGGTATCGGCGTCGCCTATGTTGCCTTCGAGGAACAAGTGTTCGATGCCGCTGTAATCGATCGTGGTCGCGCTGACTGCTTCCGCGATCGAACCATTGCCTGGCGTGCTATTGGGGTTGATCGTCAAATTTTCGACCGTGCCGGCAACTCCCAGCACCGTCAGGCGATCGCCGACGGATGGACCGTTCCCTTCGACGGCGATGTTCGTGAAGCTGTTGGTCAAGTTGACGATGAACGAATCGTTGCCGTCCAGTCCGATCAGCGTCACGTTGTTGACAGCCGTCGTGAACACATCGAGATAGTCAATCGCGCCGTTGATCCGCACGGCGTTGTCGTCCGGGCCGGGGTCCGCCTCGACCGTGAATTGATCGTCGGCGTTGGTGCCGAAGAAGACCAGTGTGTCGTTGCCGCCGGCGCCGCCGCCGTTCACGCGCAACCGGCCCGCCAGGCCGAGGTCTTCGTACACCAGCGGCAGGAAGCTGTTGACGTGGAAGCTGCCGTCGTCGGCCGCGTCGCCCACGCGATGCACGATCTGATCGTCGGTGTCGACGCCGCCGCCGTCGCCGACAATCGTCAGCACGTCGTCGCCCGCCTCGCCGTCATAGACCACCAGTTCGATGCCGCCCGGATCGGGCGTCGGCACGTTGGCCATCGCTGCTGGCAAGATGCCGATGTTGATAATCGTGTCGGTGCCACCGAACATGCCATCGACGTCCTCGTCGATCACCAAGGTCCCCGTGCCCGGACCGGTGGGAGTGTAAATGATGTGGTCGGCAACCGGATTGCCAGCCATGTCGAACGACGGCGTTTCCAACAGCAGCACGTCGCCTTGATCGCCGGTCGCCGCGGCCGGAGCGCCGCCCAGGACCCAGATCTCCATGTTCCAATCGGCGTTATTGGGCGCGGGGGCACGGATGACGATATCGTCGTTGCCCGCCAGGGCGTCGATCACCAATTGCGGCGTGTCCAGGAACAGTACCGATGGTCCCTCGTTGACGCTGACCGTGAAGTCTTGGATGCCGTCGGCTCCCACGTGCGTCGAACTGTCGCGAGCAATCACGGTGATATCGTCGTCGCCGTTGGTGCCTTGAATGAAAGCCTTCATCGCCGCGCTGACCACGGCCTCTTCGATGTGGTCAAAGCTGACACGAGCGTTCGCGCCGACGATGAATCCGCCTTCGTCGCTTTCCGGACCAGCTTCGAATACCACGGGGTTGCCACCCCCGATTACATTGATCAAATCGCCGGCGGTTTGCCCGATCGGATCGCCGCCGTCCACAAACACCGGAATCGACCCCGGCGTGACGTTGAACGTATCGTCGCCTTCCAGGCCAAACACGGCCAACGACTCGTTGTTGATCCAAGTCACCGTGCCGTTGGTGCCGGCCACGTTCGGATTGTCGTCGATCGTGACGGTCGCATTCGGTACATCGATGTCGAACACTTGCGGCGCTGGCGGGACCAGTTCGCGGTTGCCGAAAGTGCTGCCGACCACGACCAAGGTATCCTCGCCGCCGCCCAGATCGAAGTTCACGGGATTGTCGCCCAGGTTCGAATAGAACACGGTCGGCGCGACGACGTTCGTGGCCACCTGGCCAAGCTG
>CAYODZ010000043.1:0-10338 GCA_964402835.1 uncultured Gammaproteobacteria bacterium
TGTCCGCGTGACCTCGGATTGCCCGCTTGTCGACCCGCAGGTGCTGTGCCGGATGGTGGCTATTTACCGCGAAAGAAACGAGCCAGCGGCAACGCTGGACTATCTCAGCAACACGCTTGGCCAGAGGACATTCCCCAGGGGCCTGGAAGTGGAAGTCTTCACCTTGGAGGCGCTATCGCGGGCGCATTCCCTGGCCGCGGATCCGTGGGATCGCGAGCACGTCACGCCTTACATCTACGCCCACCCGGGATTGTTCCGGCTCGAGACGTTGCGCCAGGCGACCGACCAGTCGCCACACCGCTGGACACTCGACACCGAGGAAGACTGGGCCCTCATCCAGGCGATCTACGCGGGCTTGGGCGCGGGCGGCGCCCTCTTCTCGACCCAGGACGTGATCGATTTCCTGCGCGAGCGCCCGGAGCTCTGCGCCCTGAACGCGAACGTGGCGCAAAAGCAGCGTGCGTCGATGCAGCGTAAATAATGCGCACGGCATTCCGGGTGGATTCCTCGATTTCCATCGGCACGGGGCACGTGATGCGCTGCCTGGTGCTCGCGAACGCGCTGAAGCGCGACGGCGCACACACGCTCTTCGTCACCCGCGACCTGCCGGGCGAGGTCAGCGCGCACGCGACCGCCGCCGGTCATGACGTCGTGGTGATGCCATCGCGGGGCTCACCGCCGGCCGGCGCCGACGAGGACGCCAGGCAAACCATGGCCGTGCTGGGCGAACGCGGGGCATGGGACTGGATCGTCGTTGATCACTATGGGCTCGGCGAGGCATGGGAGCGGGCGATGCGCGACCGTGTGAGTCACATCCTGGCGATCGACGACCTCGCCGATCGCCGTCACGACTGCGATGTCCTGCTCGATGCAGTCAGCCACGCCGCGCCCGCGCAGAGATACGCGGGGCTCGTTCCGGAAAGCTGTGTGACGCTGCTCGGCCCCCGGTACGCACTGCTGCGTCCCGAGCTCCTCGAGGTCCGGCAACGCGACAGGCCGCGCGCTGGCCGCGCGCAGAGGCTGCTGGTCTCCTTTGGCGGAACGGATCCCACGGCCCAGACCGCCAGCGCGCTCGCGGGCGTTCGCCTGGCCGCGGCACGGCCCCGGATCATCGACGTCGTCGTCGGCTCCAGCAACCCGAACGCCGCGGACATCGACGTGCTTTGCCGCGAGCTGCCGGGCGCGCGGCTGCACGTGCAGCCCGCCGAGCTTGTGGTACTGCTGGAAGCGGCCGACCTGTGCCTCGGGGCGGGCGGCCTGGCGGCCTGGGAGCGTTGCGCCATCGGGCTGCCGAGCATCGTTACTCCGGTCGCCGCGAATCAGCTGGCGGCCATGCAGTATCTGGCCGGACAGAACTGCATCTGGCTGACCGGAACGGACGCCCGCGCCGCCCCCCAGGTCTATGCCGGATTGCTCGAGCGCGCGGTGCGCGAGCCCGACACGCTCAGGCGTCTTTCAACCAATGCCCGGGCCATGATGGACGGTTGCGAGCGAGGACCTGCCGAATGCATCGGTCTCATGCAGCGCGGGGCGGCACGTGCTTGATCTTGCCCAATTCGCTCTGCGCTCGGTGCGTCCGGACGATGCCGAGCGCATGCTGCATTGGCGCAACGACGAGCGGGTGCGTGCATACATGTACACCGATCACCCCATTTCGCCCGACGAGCATGCGCAATGGTTCGCGCGCATGCGGGCGGACCCAGGCGTCGACTACCGGATCGGCGAGCACGCGGGCCGCCCGATCGGCCTGGTGGCGTTGACGCGGATCGACCCGCCTAGCCGCAGGGCGTCGTGGGCGTTTTACGTCGGCGAGCGCAACGTGCCCCCGGGCAGCGGCGCGGCGCTCGAGTATCTTGCGCTGGAGCACGCCTTCGGCACTCGGGGATTGCGCAAGCTTTGCTGCGAGGTGCTCGCCTTCAATTCCCGCGTCGTCAAGTTGCATCAGCGCTTCGGCTTCAAGCAGGAGGGGCTTCTCGCCGGGCATGTGTTCAAGAACGGCAAGTTCGAGGACGTCGTCGTGCTGGCGCTGTTCGACGCCGACTGGCCGCCGGCGCGCGAGCGGCTGCGCGACACGCTTTTCCGCGCTGCGGCGGGAGGAGCGTGACCATGCTGACCATCGCCGGTCGGCCCATTGGCGCGAAGCATGAACCCTTCGTCATCGCCGAGATGTCGGGGAACCACAACCAGTCCCTGGAGCGCGCGCTCGATATCGCGTCGGCCGCGGCGCGCGCGGGCGCGCATGCGTTGAAGTTGCAGACGTACACCGCTGACACGATGACGCTCGACCTGAACGAGCGCGAGTTCCTGGTCTCGGACCCGAAAAGTCCGTGGCACGGAAGGTCGCTGCACGACCTGTACCGCGAAGCGCACACGCCGTGGGAATGGCACGCCCCCCTCTTCGCGCGGGCACGCGCGCTCGGGCTGGTGCCGTTCAGCACGCCATTCGACGAATCGGCAGTGGCGTTCCTCGAGGGCCTGGATTGCCCCTGCTACAAGATCGCCTCGTTCGAGAATACCGACCTGCCGCTCATTCGATGCGCGGCCGCCACCGGCAAGCCGCTCATCATCTCCACGGGCATGGCGAGCGCCGAGGAGATCGGCGAAGCCGTGCACACCGCGCGCTCGGCCGGATGCCGGGACCTCGTGCTGCTCAAGTGCACCAGCACCTACCCCGCGTCGCCCGGGAACACCAACGCGCTGACCATCCCGCGCATGCGCGAGCTGTTCGGCTGCGAGGTCGGCCTGTCGGATCACACCGTGGGTATCGGCGTAGCGGTGGCGAGCGTCGCGCTGGGCGCCACGGTCATCGAGAAGCACTTCACCCTGCGCCGCGCGGACGGCGGGATCGACAGCACGTTCTCCATGGAGCCCGGGGAAATGGCCCAGCTCGTGGAAGAAACCGGGCGCGCGTGGGCTGCCCTGGGCGAAGTGCGATTCGGCCCCACCGAGGCGGAACGCGAGTCCGTCCGGTTCCGGCGCTCGCTCTATGTAGTGAAGGACGCCAAGGCCGGCGATGTGCTCACGCGAGAGCACATCCGGGCCATTCGCCCGGCGCTCGGACTGCCGCCCAAGTTCCTGGATGAGGTGTTGGGCAGACGACTGGCCGTGGACGTCAAGCGAGGGACACCGCTCAGCTGGGAGCTGCTGCGCAAGCGCTGATCCCTTGCGCATAGACCCCCCTATTCGATGCCGCAAACGCGGGCCATACAAGCCGGGATGTCCGATCGGGAGCTGGAGGCGGCGTGCCGCCCCGGTGCTACCGGATCGTCGCCCTGGGCATACTGGACGTCCGAGCACTACAGCTTCGGCAAGTGCCTGCGGGCCTACGCCCGGTACCCGCGGGCACTGCCCTTGTACGTCTATGCCGACCACGGCGTCGGGCTGAATGCCAACCTCTATCCGCACGAGCTTGCCAACAGCGCGCGCGTCCACCTGACCTCGCTGCGCCAGAAAGCGGACAAGAACGATGGCCTCGCCGGAAGGCGCGTCGTGCACCTTCCGCACCCGTGGATCTTCTACCGGCGCTCCCGCGGCATCGAACGACACCCGTCGCCGAAGGGAACGCTCGCCTTCTTCACGCATCACGTCCCGGGACTGAAATGGGAGAATCACGACACCGGAAAATACTTCGAACTGCTCCGTTCGCTTCCGGAGAAATATCAGCCGGTCGTGCTCTGCCTTCACATGCACGACATCAACTCTGCCGCCCACACCGAGCTCCGGCGGCACGGCTTCCCGCTGGTGACGGCCGGCAACACGTCCTCGACGCAATTCGTCGACCGCTTCTACGAGATCGCCAGCGCATTTTCCTATGCGACGTCGCAGATCTGGGGTTCGCAGACGGCGTATTGCGTCGAACTGGGAATTCCCTATTTCTTCCTCGGTGAGCGCCCGCGGCTCGTCAACCTGGATCACAAGGACTGGCCGCCCGGCGAAGTGCGCCTGAAGGACGAGGTGTTCCTGGAGCTTGCCGCGACCTCGGAGCACCTGTTCGGCGCGCCGGTGGACGCCGTGACCGAAGCACAGCGGGATTTTGTCGGCAGGGCGCTCGGCCTGGACGCCAGCATCACGCGCGAGCAGAGCGCGCAGATTCTCTGGAAGGAGTTGTTCCATCATTGGCGCGAGTGGTGGCCGCTGTGGTCGAAAGCTGTCGCACAGGCGCTGGGGACGCATGGAGGGCGGGGCCTCCTGAGGAAGGCTTTGGGTCGCCTGAGAGGCAATCGGTCCTGATGTCCTCCGCGCAAATGGACGGTCCCGCACCCTGGCCGGAGGGCGGCCTCGAGCCGGTGCCCGCCTGTCCCGTTTGCGCCGCGCGCGAGCGCGCCCCGCTCCATCTCGAGTTGATCGACCGTGCATACGAGCACACGCCCGGCACGTGGAATCTGTATCGATGCACGGGCTGCTCATGCGCCTACCTGGATCCGCGGCCGACGCCGCACACCATGCCCCTCGCGTACCGGGAGTACTACACCCACGGCGCGCCCGAGGCCATGGCATCTGGCTCGCTCACGGGGATCCGCCGCTTCCGGCGTGCGCTGGGCAACGGGTATCGCAATTGGCGCTTCGGCACGAGGGAATCGCCGACCACGCGGTTGGGAATTGTCGCGGTGCGCTTCCTTCCCGGCACGCGGCGCTGGATCGACCTGCAGTACCGCAATCTGCCAAAGCCAGCGCCGGACGCGCGGCTGCTGGACGTAGGGTTCGGGGACGGAGCGTTCCTGGAGCACGCCCGATCCGCAGGCTGGCGGGTCATGGGGGTCGACCCGGATCCCGTCACCGTCGCATCGGCGCGCGCACGTGGGCTCGATGCATGCCAGGGCGATCTGGATGCGCTCCCGGCGCAGCCGGAATCCTTCGATGTCGTGACGCTGAGCCACGTGATCGAGCACGTCTATGACCCGCGCAAGTTCTTGCAGCAGATCTATCGGCTGCTGAAGCCGGGCGGACTGGCCTGGATCGAGACACCGAACCTGGACAGCGACGGGCACCGGCGCTTCGGCGCCAGTTGGCGCGGCCTGGAGCCGCCGAGGCACCTCGTGCTGTTCGGGTGGGAACCCCTGGAGGCGCTGCTGCGCACCGAGGGCTTCGGCGACATCCGCCGGCTGCCCCGGCACGAGATGTACGCGGCGCAGGCGGTGAAAAGCGAGGCAATCCGCCGCGGCTGGCGGCCGCGTCAACGCCCCGCCCCCGGGCTCGACGAACGCGCGGTCAACTGGCTGCTGGGCCTGGGATCCCGGCTCGATCCTCGCCGCTGCGAATACGTGACGCTGTTGGCCGCCAAGCCCTCGTCTGTCCCCGCCTGATGCCGGCCCCCCTATTGTCGTTCTGTATTCCCGCCTACGACGGCGAGGCGACGCTCGCCGAAACCCTCGACAGCATCGTCGGCCAGGCGTTCGACGGGCTCGAGGTCGTGATCTGCGACGACGCCTCCCGCGACAGGACCGTCGCGCTCGCCGAGCGCTATGCACAGCGCCACCCCTTCATTCGCGTGATCCGCAACCGCGACAACCTCGGCATGGATCGGAACTTTGCGCGGACCATCGGTCATGCGGTCGGCACCTTCGCCTGGTGGTCCGGACAGGACGACGTGTTCGCGGCAGGCGCGCTCGACAAGTTCAGGGACATCGTTACCCGGCACCCCGACGTCGACTTCGTGTATTTCAACTATCGGTTCCTGAGCGGCGACCTGAGCCGAGAAGTCGACCCGCCCCGCCTGCAGCTTCGGGAAGACCGGTATTTGACCTCTGCCGAGCAATACTTTCAGGTGCTCGACCACGTGCCGACGTTCCTGGCGGCCAACGTAATGCGCCGTGCGCGGTGGGAAGCGACGCCCTACGAGCAGTTCTACGACACGCATTACGTGCAGATGGGGGTGGTGCTGCACAATCTGATCGATGCGCGCGTCTACGTCGTGGCCGATCCGCGCTATATCGGCTGCCGCGTTCCCGAGGATTCCTGGAAGCGGCAGGGCGGGCGGATGCTGTTCGAGACCTTCAGCGGAACCCTGGAGGTGTACGACACGGTCTTTCGCAGCGATCGCAACCCCGTGCCGCCGTCGCTCTACCGACGGAAGATGCGCGACTTCCTGAAAATGCTGCCGATTCGCGCGGTCTCGCTCTCCGAGCTCGGCTTGCGCCGCACGGCGCTGATCGAGCGCCGCATGGAGCGGCTCTTCGGTCGGCAGCCTCTCGTGTACTGGCTTTACGTGTGGCCGCTGCTGCACCTGCCGGGATGGGTCAGCGCGCTCGCCCTGAGGCTGCATCGCTCCAGCCTGACGCGATGGATCCCGCGGGGGCTCAACAAGATCGTCAGCTGGCTCGGCAGCCGGCCCCCTGCCTGACATGAACACGCCCGCCCCCGGACAGAGCACTCCCCGCGCTGCAGTGTTGCTGCTCGCCTTCAACCGGCCCGATACCACCGCCCGTGTCTTCGAGGCGATCCGGCACAGTCGTCCGCCGCGGCTTTATGTTGCCGTCGACGGCCCGCGTGCCTCCCATCCGGGCGACGGGGAGCGCTGTGCGGAAGTGCGTCGGATTGTCACCGCCGTGGACTGGCCTTGCCGGCTGCAAACCCTGTTTCGGGAGGAAAACCTCGGCTGCAAGCGCGGCGTGAGTACCGCGATCGACTGGTTCTTCTCCCAGGAAGAACGGGGAATCGTCCTGGAGGACGACTGCCTGCCGAGCCCGAGTTTCTTCAGGTTCTGCGAGGAGCTGCTTGAGCGGTTCAAGGACGACCGGCACGTATTCTCGGTACAGGGCACCTTCTTCGGCTCTGCCCACCCGCCGCTTGCGTCTTACCTATTCTCCAAGATGTTCCATATGTGGGGCTGGGCGAGCTGGGCCGACCGCTGGAAGTCGGTGCGTATCGACGACCTTGATATCGCGGGGATCCGAAAATCGCTTGTGCAGGATCACTGGCTGGGCACGAGCTACTGGATACGCAACTACTGGCTCGACGTGCTGCAGCGACAGGCGGCCGGCAAGGTCGATTCATGGGGCTACCCGGTCATGTTTCACTGCTTTTGCAGCCAACTGTTCAATGCGACGCCGGCGAGAAACCTCGTCCTGAACATCGGCGTGGGCTCCTCAGCAACGCGCACAACGAACCTGGAATCCGGGCCCTACCACAGTGCAGCGCACGACATTTCGTTTCCGCTCATCGACTGTCCGAAGTACACGGGTGCCGACGAGATGATGCGCTTCGAGCACCGCTGGCGCATCCAGCTCACGCCCTGGCGTATTTTCAGGCAGGTCGTCCACAATCGCTGTCCCCGCTTCTACCGTGCCGTGCGGGCTGTGTTTCATGCCCTGAAGCCGCGCTCGCGCGCTGCCTGACGCAGTGGCGAACGCCGCAACACCGACGTGCCCCTCCTGCGCCGCGACGAATTCGCGGCTCGTCGGCGCACTACCTCGCGCAAGTGTTTTTTCGAGACGGGAAGTGGCCGACATCTTGCCCACGAGCAAGCTTTTCCAATGCCAGACTTGCGGGCTGCTGTATCGGCATCCGGTGCTGACGGCGTCCCAATACGAGGCCCTCTACGAAAATGCGCCTGCGGACTGCTCGGCCGACAATGCAGGGAGGATGGACTGGGCACTGGTCGAGGGCTATCTCGCGCGCAACGCCACTGCCGGCGCCCGCGTTCTGGATTTCGGATGCAACACGGGAGGGCTCCTGAAGCGGCTGGGTCCGCGTTACGCGCGGACCGGAGTCGAAGTCAATGCCGGGGCCGGTGAGATCGCCCGCGCACACTCGGGCGCCGAAATCGCGACGAGCCTGCACGCGTTGCCCCATGGCGCGACTTTCGATTTCGCAATCATCGTTGATGTCGTGGAGCATTTCCGGGATCCCGGCCGTGTCATCGCTTCCCTTCTCGAGGTCCTCCGGCCGGGCGGCTCCCTGATCGTTACCACGGGCGATGCGGACAATTTCCTGTGGGGCCTCGCCGGGGCGCGATGGTGGTACTGCTTCTACCCGGAGCATCTGGCATTCATCTCGGAACGCTGGATGCGGGGCTGGCTTCAACGGCAGGGGAACAGCGCGCGGCTCATCGAAGCGACGAGGTTCCGTCACCTTCAACTGACGCCGCTGCGCTACGCCATGCAGGCTTGCTTTACCCTGCTATACCTTGCTGCTCCGCGCGCCTATGTCCGGCTGGGAAGCGCGGCGCGGCGTATGTTGGCCCTCGAGCCTACCGTCTACCCGCCGGGCACCGGCCTAACGAGGGACCACGTCTTCCTGGTGTTGAGGAAGGAATCGTAAGCTCGCCGGCTCATCGGACCACGCGAGCGGCTACACTGCTCTACGTCGTCACCAGCGCCTCGTGCGCCTTGCGGATCAGCGCCGGTAGCCCGTGCGGCCGGATTTCGCCAGGCAACTAGAGGAAATTGTTCTCCGGCACATGGAGAAGCGCCGATTCGGCCGCAACCCGCTAGTGTCAGTCCTTGCGCGCGTCCGCAATAAGGGACGTGTATGCGGTCGGATTGGTCCTGTTCCGGTCATCGAATCGCGTCGACCGGAGGACGTGGCCCATTGCCGGATCCCATTCCTGGAAATGGAAGCGACCGCTTTCGTCGAACCACTCCAGCAATGCTGTCCGGAATCCTGCACCCTCAAGGAGTCTTACAAGGCTCTCATTAGTGTAGAGCACCTTGTGGTCGTCGCTGCCCGCTCCGTGGCCGCCCGGCTTTACGGATTCAACGTATTCCTTGGCGGGATGCAGCCCATCCGGCACCGCGATTCGTAAATATCCGCCGGATTTGAGAAGCCAGTACGCATTGCGAGCACCCGCCCTCGCCTGTTCCGGGGTCAGATGCTCCCAAACATGCTCGGCGAGAATTGCCTGGACCGATGCCGGGGCGAAGAATTCTTCCAGCGAACGTTTGTCGGCCACATTCACCAGTGGATACTCGGTTGCAACCCATCCCGGAAACGCTGAGCCACTCGCGCCGATGATTATGCGCAAATCAGACTGCCTCTCGCGCAGCGCTCGGCGAAGACGGTACGCGGCAAGAGGGGGCTCGAGGCGCGCCCTGACCCGATTGCGCACGGACCGAAGGTACCGAATCATTGCACGCCATTTCGTGGCATACGAGAAATCACCGGTGGTCAAAGATGCTGTCGGATGATTCTGTCCAGCAGCGGCGCTCGGTGGGCATAGGTGTGCTGACCAAGCGTTCGCTTCGCTCCGGCCGCCGCAATCTTAGCGCGCTCTCCCGGCTGGTCGAGCAACCACTTGACCTTGTCAATGCACTCCTCGGCATCTCGGTAGGTCACCACTTCGACGTCCGGCTCAAACAGTTCGGCCAGATTCTGCTTCCAGTCCGTCACTAGGCACGCCCCGCAGCCGGTCGCCTCGAACAGACGCATGTTGGAAGCTGAGTTGCGCGACAGATCAATATGGCTGTTGAAGGTCAGCTTCGATCGATGCAGCAATCGGAACATGTCCATGCCGAATACGCCCGGCCGCATGCCGGCGATGGGTGAGCGATCTAGCGAGTGCACCTGCGGACGCGTCCACTTGAGCGCCTTGCGGAAGTATGGAATGTCCTCTACGGGGGCACCCGCGCGACGTAGTAACCAGAACGCGTGATACCAGGGAATGCGGACTAAATCCTTGATGAGCCGCGGGAGGGTTCCATTGTACAGATCGAACAACTGCGAAGTCTGAGGCGAATGGATGCGAATGCTAACGTCCTTCGACAGCCGGGCAAGAATCGCCAGTCGTGTGTGGTGCGCCTCTCTGTCCACGGACAGCTGGCCGACGAATGAGAGATCGATGTCCCTTTCTGTTTTCGGCATCCTTGCCGCGATCCGCGGGTCGAACGCGTGATGGAGCTGGAACGCCCTGTGCCCCTTGTCTCTGAACTCCCGCACCAGCTCGGGAATGCAGCTAAGTACGATGTCATAGGCACGGAAGACCGATTCATCGTCGTAGGGCGCGCCGCACCAGCCCAGTACCAGGCGGATGGAGGGACATGCTGCCCGCACCTCTCGAATCCAGTTTTCCGGGAAGTTAGAGTAGTCGTCCATGAATAACACGTCTGGCGCGTAATGCACGACTTGCGCAAAAGCGATCTCGGTGAGCCACCGATCCGTGCCCGGGGCGACGCCTTGCTCTCGCGCCCACGACATCTGCATCGGCTTCGCATTTGCGGTGATGTCCCAGACGGAGTATCCGAGCGGCGCGAGTGCATGCTCCCAGAAATCCGCCCAGCCGAAGGCATCAGCATTCATCTCCTCAAGCTGCCTCGCGTAGGGCTGTCGGTGCAGCGTACCGTGCCTGCGATAGAAACTCCGCACGTACGTCGGATATGCGCTGGTGAGCCTGAGGAGCCTCAT
>CAYODZ010000044.1:0-4934 GCA_964402835.1 uncultured Gammaproteobacteria bacterium
CGAAGTCCACGTCAGTCCGGCGCCGACGGAGACCCTCACACTGGCAGTGTCTGCAACGGTGGGCCCGGTCGGCTGGATGCCCCCGGCACTTCCGACATCGGTAAAGAGCCTTCCTCGAATCGGCAGTTCCTCCGGCAGCCCCAAGGGAAAGGCTATCTCGGCGCTGCCGGTATAGAACCACTCGCCGCCAAGCGAATCGTTTGTCGCGAGGTCACGCGGCCCGACTCCCGCCGTCGCAAATCCCCGCAAATTGTCACCACCGACAAAGAACCGCTCAAACAGCCGCACATCCTCCCCAAGGCCGACCACATAGCCGCCTGACGCTCTGAACGAGAGGATCCACTGCTCAGTGACGGGATAGAAATATCCCGCTTGAAGCTGATTGCGCGCATACCTCACGTCGCCGCCAAGCCCCGCGACGCCGATGCTCCACGTGCCGAAATATCCCTGGGTCGGGCTGATAATGCTGTCCCTACGGTCGTACGTGAGAGATTGAAACACCTCAGACACAAGGTTTGTTCCCTCGGCCGCCCTGATAAAGAACGATGCATCGGCGGGCACGTTCCTGATGCTGGTCTGGCGGAGAGAATACCGCCAGCTTTGATTGAGGCGTTCGGTAATCGGGTAGCCGAACCGCAGGGCCCCACCGTAGGAGTTTTCGTCAAACGAGCTTTCATCCTGGCGATCGACCGACACGCGGAAGACGTCGAAGCCGGCGGCAATCTCGCGACCGAGAAAGTAAGGCTCGGTGAAGCTGAGGTTGATCTGGCTGTCACGCTGAGCGATCAGAACCCTCGCCCTGACGTCCTGTCCGCGCCCGAGCAGGTTCCGCTCACGCAGGGTAATGTCGCCGATCACGCCGCTCGTGGTTGAAAAGCCCGCGCCGATCGAAATGCTGCCGGTTGACTTTTCCTCCACATTGACGTTGACCACCGCCCGATCCGGAGCACTGCCCGGTACCTGTTCCACTTCCACGTTCTGGAAAAAGTCAAGGTTGCGGATGCGCTGCCGCGACCGGCGCAGCTTCGGCGCGTTGAACGGGTCTCCTTCGACCAGGCGGAATTCGCGCCTGATCACCCTGTCGAGCGTTCTGACGTTGCCCATGATGTCGATCCGCTCCACAAACACGCGCGGACCTTCGTTCACCTCGAAGGTGACATCGATCGCCTGTGCTTCGCGATCGCGGACAATCCGCGGCCGCACGTCGACAAAAGCGTAGCCGAAGTCGCCCACGGCCTCGGTCAGGGTCTCGATTGTCTCCTCCAGCGCTTCGGCATCGTACCAGTCGCCTTCGCTGAATTCGATCCGGCCACGCAGCCGCTCAGGATCGAGATCGATCAAGGTCGTCTCAATCCCGATTTCGCCGAACCGGTAGCGTTCACCTTCGTCGACAGTGAAGGTAATGAAAAAGTCCTGGCGGTCGGGGGTCAGCTCGGCAACGGCCGAGACGACCTGAAAGTCCGCATAACCCCGCGACAGGTAGTACCGACGCAACAGTTCCTGGTCCAATGCCAATCGGTCGGGATCATACGTGTCTTCGGTGGTAAGAAAGCGCCACCATGCCGACTCCCTGGTGCGAATCACGTCACGAAGGCGAGAGTCGCTGTATACGGCATTGCCAATGAAACGGATGCTCTCGATCCTGGTTGCGGGTCCTTCGTCAATGACGAAAACAAGGTCGACCCGGTTATCCGGCAACTGGATGATCTGGGGCTCCACGGTTGCCGCGAACCGGCCGGTGCGCCGGTAGAGGGTGAGAATCCGCCTGACGTCGCCCTGAACCCTGCTGCGCGTGTAGATGACTCTCGGGCGAAGGGTCGTCTCGGCCTCAAGCGTTTCATTGTTAACCCGCTGATTGCCCTCGAACGCGACCCGATTGATGATCGGGTTCTCCGCGACGGTGACGATCAACGTGCCGTTTTCTCGGGTCATCGCCACGTCGGAGAACAGCCCGGTGGCGAACAGGCTCTTCAGCGAACGGTCGATCCGTGCCGGGTCAAAGGGATCGCCCTCTCGGACAAGAAGGTAGGTCCGGACCGTTTCCGGCTCAATACGCTGAATACCCTCAACAACGATCTCGCGGATGACACCCACCTCCTGGGCGTTCGCTCTGAGCGTTGAGAAAGCTGCCACCGAGAATCCGAGCAGCAGCAACAAAACGCCAATGCGTCGCAGCAATGTTCCCCCCCGATAAGCTCCCTGGTGTTCACGTCACCAGTCTTCGTACGAAGTCAAATACTTCCAGTTGAACCAAGTCGTTCCAGGTCGCGAAAATCATCAGCAGCAAGACAAAAAGCAGACCGGCCCGGAACCCGTATTCCTGCACGCGCCGGTCCAACGGCTTGCCGCGAACGGCCTCGGCGGCATAGAACGCAAGGTGGCCGCCGTCCAGCATTGGAATCGGGAACAGGTTGATGAGGCCAAGGTTCACCGACAACGCTGCCATGAAGAAGATAAGGCTAACGGCGCCGCCTTGCGCCATTTGACCGGAGAGTTGAGCAATTCGCAATGGACCACCGAGTTCTTCTGCGGTCCGCGAGCCAGTGATGATCTGCCAGAGCGCACTCATGATCTGGCCAATGAGGCTGACGGTGCGTTCGGTGGCAGTCCAAAGAGATGTAAACGGATCAAGCCGTTGGTACTCGATCTGCGCCGGATCGGGCGTCACGCCCAGCACACCGATCTGCCGCCGACCGTCCTCGTCAACGACCTCGGTAGCCTTCGGCACAGCGGTGAGAACAATCACCGCTTCATTACGTTCCACCGTCAGTTGGAGAGGTGCGCCCGCATGTTCGCTTACTCGTTGGCGCAGATCATCGAACCAAGCGATTGATTCGCCATCAACCTCAATGATTCGGTCCCCCGGCTCCAGACCCGCCTCCGCCGCTGCGCTTTCAGGCTGAACAGTGCCAATGCCCGCCATCGGCGTTGGCATACCCGCGATCGCGAACAACCCCGTCAAAAGTATGATCGCGAAAGCGAAGTTGGCGAGAGGGCCCGCCGACACGATCGCCGTCCGCTGCCCGAGACGCTTGTGGTGGAACGAGACCTTCTCGTCCTCTGGCGTCATCGGCTTCGCCTCTCCGTCCTCGTCGAAGTCGTGCTCTCCGAACATCTTGACGTAGCCCCCAAGGGGAACGGCGCTTATTTTCCAGCGAGTCCCTGCCCGGTCGAACCATCCGTAAATCTCCGGGCCGAACCCGATGGAGAACACCTCGACACGGACCTTATTGTAACGGGCGACGAGGTAGTGCCCCAACTCGTGCACGAAGACAAGCACGGAGAACACCACGAGAAAGGGAATCACCCACTCCCAGAGATACGTTAGAATTTCCATTTCGTGATAAAGACCTACCTTAGCCGGACCTGAGCGCGCGGCGCGAAGTGGCAAATTGACGCTGCGGCCACCTCCCTGGCCACGTTATCTATTTCAGTGACATCATCGAGTGTTGCAAGGGCTCGACTCGGAGTCTTTTCCAGTGCCGTCTCGACAACGTGCGCAATATCGAGAAAACCAATCTCTCCGGCAAGAAAGCTGTGCACGGCAACTTCATTGGCCGCGTTGAGCACTGCGGACGCCGCACCCCCTGCCGCCAAAGCCGCGCGCGCAAGCCGCAAGGCCGGAAATCGCTCCTCGTCGGGCGGCTCAAACGTCAGATGGCCGACCGCGGCAAGATCCAATCGGGGCGCGGGCGTCTCGATCCGATCGGGCCAGGAAAGGGCATAGGCAATCGGGGTGCGCATGTCCGGCGCCCCGAGCTGCGCCAGGACGGAGCCGTCGACGTATGTGACCATGCCGTGAATGACCGACTGTGGATGAACCACAATCTCGATCTGCTCCTGGTCGACCGGGAACAGGTGGAACGCTTCGATCAGTTCAAGGCCCTTGTTCATCATCGTCGCCGAATCGACCGAAATTTTCGCGCCCATGCTCCAGTTCGGGTGAGCAACAGCCTGGGCGGGAGTCATTGTCGCCATCGCAGCGCGGTCCATCGTCCGGAAAGGTCCACCCGAAGCAGTGAGCACGATGGTGCGCACGCGGTCCACGTTGTCAAAGTCGAACACCTGAAAGATCGCGCTGTGCTCCGAGTCGACCGGGATGAGGCGGGCGCCCCATCGCTCGACTTCCGCCACGACGACGCTTCCCGCAGATACCAGACATTCCTTGTTGGCGAGCCCGACGAGAGCGCCGCGGCGGATTGCGGCAAGGACCGGGGCAAGGCCTGCGGTACCGACGATGGATGCCATCACGACCTCGGCCGGTCGATCGGCCGCCGCGACGACGGCCTCCGGTCCAGCGGCCACCTCGATGCCGGTGCCCCACAAAGCTTCCTTCAAGGTGCGATAGTGAGCAGGATCCGCAACCACGGCCAGACGCGCCGACAATTGCTTCGCCTGTTCGGCCAAGAGGGCCGTGTTGCGGTTGCCGGTCAGGGCTTCGACGCGAAACATCTCAGGCTGTCGCATAACAAGATCAACGGTGTTCGCGCCGACAGATCCGGTCGAGCCGAGGATTGTTACGCCGCGACAGTGTTCCGTATCGTCATATCGATCGGATTTGCTGCCTGTCATATCCATCTGAGTACACTGCCGTTGCCAACCACACCGATCAACGCTGTCAAGGCCGATGCCGCCAGGAGCCCGTCCACACGATCGAGCAAGCCGCCGTGTCCGGGAATCAGGCCACTGGTATCCTTGACGCCGAAATGCCGCTTTACCCAGGATTCGAACAGATCACCGCCCTGCGTGGCGCCACCAAGCAGGGCGCTCAGACCGACCAGCGGCCAAAACGACGGGCTTTCGATGATCAAGGCCGTCACTGCTCCCACGATAGCGGCGCTCACTGCGGCACCGACGAAGCCTGCCCACGTCTTGTTCGGGCTCCATGCCGGCGCCAGCTTGCGACCTCCAATCAGGCGCCCGAACACGTAGCC
>CAYODZ010000045.1:0-6554 GCA_964402835.1 uncultured Gammaproteobacteria bacterium
GGGCTTCGGCGCGCTCTTGATGAAGCGCACCGTGTTGGAGAAGGTCCCGCAGCCGCGCTTTCCGATTACCTGGAACACGCTCGGCGGCTACCACGAAGGCGAGGATGTGAGCTTCTGCGCGAATGCGCGAAAAGCGGGCTATAAGCTATACATCGACCCGCTGGTATCGCGACACCTCGGGCACGTTGGATCGTACCTCTACACCCTCAACGCGACGCCCTTGCCGTACGGCAAGGCGAAAGCTATCTGCTGGAGCGACGCGTAAGGCCGATCCGTTCACCCATCTGTACGCGCGTCTGGTCGCGCAGCATTTCGTCGAACGCGGCCTTACCCGGGCCGAACGCGAGTATCACCGTTGAACCCATGTTGAACCGCCCGATTTCGTCGCCGCGCTTGAAGTGGGGCGCGTCCTCGCCGTCATAACGCCAGTGCGTGACCTTGCGTGCGGTCGGCGGCGTGACTTCGCCGGCCCACACCGTCTCGATGCTGCCGACGAACAGCGCGCCGACCATCACGACGGCCATCGGCCCCGCGTCGGTCTCGAAGATGCACGACGCGCGCTCATTGCGGGCAAACACGCGATTGATGCGTCGGACGGCGGGCGGGTTCACTGCGAACAGCCGGCCCGGTACGTGCGTCATGCGGCGCAGCGTGCCGTCGAGCGGAATGTGGATGCGATGATAGTCGCGCGGCGCTAGGTACAGCGTCGCGAACGAGCCGTTGAAGAACGGCGCCGCAACGCTCGGCACGCCGCCGAGCAATTCGACAATTGAGAACTCGCGGCCTTTCGCCTGGAAGATGCGTCCGTTGCGAATGTCGCCGGCCTGGCTGCAAGTCCCGTCGACCGGAGACGCGATGGCGTCGGATTCGACGGGCAGCGGGCGTACGCCGTCCTTGAGCGCACGCGTGAAGAACGCGTTGAAACTCTTATATGCGTACGGGTCCGGCTCGACCGCCTCGTTCAGCTTGATGCGGAAGTTCGCCATGAAGCGGCGAATGAGCATGTTCTTGAAGCCGCGCGCCTCGCGGCGCGTTGCCCAATGAACGATGCGCGACAGCGCGTGCGTGGGAATCACAAATTGGAGCACGACGCGCGCGTAGTCGCCGAGCCAAGTTCCGGGGGGTGTGTAGATGCGCTCCATCAGTCGACCTTTCGGACAGGTGCGGTGACTTCGAGCGTCCAGCCGTTGTCGAAAGTCAGCACGAAATAAACGGTCGTACCCAGGGACATCGCGCCGAGGGGTTCCATCAGCATCAAGTGCAGGCCCCCGGGTGCGAGCACGACTTCGCCACGCGCGGGGACCGCAATCGAGTCGACCGCCTCCATGCGTGCGACGCCGTCGACGATCGAACTGCGGTGGATTTCCACGCGCGCGAAATTCGGACTCTCGACGCGCGTGAGTGCGATGGGGGCGCGTGCGTCATTGCGAACGGTGAAGTAGCCCGACAACACTTGCGCGGCCGGCGGCGCGGCACGGACCCACGCATCATCCACGCTGAGGGTGGGTTGGGCGAGGGCGGTGAGTGGCGCCATAAATAGCGCGAGTGCCAGAATCATCGCGACGCCGAGAGCGTCGCTCCCACCTGATGTTCCACAGCGCTGCGCAAGTACAGGTGGGAGCGGCGCTCCGCGCCGCGATGAAAAGTTCAAAGTCATCGTTGTTTCTCCAGCCAAGGAATGAGGACCGCGAGGTCCTGCGCCAGCTTCTGCGGCTCGTGCGGCGCGGTGAACACGGCGCGGACGAGCCCGTCGGGCCCGGTGAGCAGCAGCGAGGCGCCGTGCTCAACCGTGTAATCGTCGCCGTCGCGCGCGAGGTATTGCACGATAATCCCGAGGCGCTCGGTCAACGTGAGTACCGCGGCCGTCGTGCCCGTGACACCGACAAACGCGTCGTTGAAAAACGGAACATACGCGGCGAGTTTCTCCGGGGTATCGCGCTGCGGATCAACGCTGACCATGACAACGGTGGGTCGGGTCGCACCGGCATCGGCCAACGCCTTGTCCGTGAGGTTGAGCACGGACAGCGTCATCGGGCAGATATCCGGACAATGTGTGAAACCGAAGAACCACAGTGTCCACTGATCCTGAATCTCTGCGGGGCCGAACGGCTCGCCGTGATGGTCGACCAGTGCGAACGCGCCGGGGTCTCGCGGGCTCTCCAGGACGATGGCATCGGTTTCAGGGGGCTCACCATTGGTGAGGCTCAACGCGGCCCAGAAGCCCGCCCCGAGCGCCGCCACGACCACAACCGCCAGCACGAGCTTGAATTGCATGTGTGGATTATCGCACGCGACGCGCTCGGTTATCATGGCGCGATGCAGAACCTACGCACGGTGAATGACCTAATCCGCTGGGGCGCGAGCCGCTTCGGCGAGGCCGACATCCATTTCGGGCATGGCACCGATAACGCGATTGACGAAGCCGCTCAACTCACGTTGCACGCGCTGCATCTACCGGCGACGCTGCCGCCCGCACTTTATACCGCTGCATTGACCGACGACGAGATCCATCGCGTCACGGCGCTCCTTGAGCGCCGGATTACGGAGCGCAAGCCTGCCGCCTACCTGACCGGCGATGCGTGGTTTTGTGGTCTGCCGTTCCACGTTGACGAGCGCGTGCTGATTCCTCGCTCACCGATTGCGGAGTTAATCACGCGGCAGTTCGAACCGTGGGTGGATCCCGACAGCATCGAACGTATCCTCGACATTTGCACGGGCAGCGGCTGCATCGCCGTCGCGTGCGCGTATGCGTTTCCGGATGCGGCGGTTGACGCGAGCGACCTGTCGCCGGGCGCGCTCGAAGTCGCGACCAAGAACGTCGAACGACATCATGTTTCCGGCCGCGTGCACCTCTATCAGTCGGACTTGTTCGCCGCACACGCCGGCCGCCACTATGACCTCATCGTCGCGAATCCACCGTATGTCGATGCGGACGAGATGGACGCGTTGCCGGCCGAATTCCGTCACGAACCCGAACTCGGGCTGACCGCGGGGACCGACGGGCTCGACCTCGCGCTGCGTATCCTGCACGAAGCGCCCGCGTATCTCGCCGACGACGGCGTGCTTGTTTGCGAAGTCGGCGCGAGCGCGCCCGCGCTGGCCGAGCTCCTGCCGGAACTCCCGCTGTCTTGGGTCGAGTTCGAGCACGGGGGCGATGGCGTCTTCGTGATCGATGCACCGGGCTTGCGCGCACATCATGATGCCGTCGCTGCGGCGCTGAACGCGCGCTGATGTCCGGCAACAGCATCGGTCGCTCGTTTGTCGTCACGACTTTCGGCGAGAGCCACGGGCCGGCCATCGGCTGCGTGGTCGATGGGTGTCCGCCAGGCCTCGCGCTCTCGGAAGCCGACCTCCAGCAAGACCTCGACCGGCGCCGCCCCGGCCAAAGTCGGCACGTGAGCCAGCGGCGCGAGGCCGATGCGGTGCGCATCCTGTCGGGCACTTATCAAGGCGTCACGACCGGCGCGCCGATCGCGCTGCTCATCGAAAACACCGACGCGCGCCCCAAAGATTACGACGAGCTCGCCGACCGGTTCCGGCCCGGACACGCGGACTGGTCATGGCACCAGAAGTACGGCATACGCGATCCACGCGGCGGCGGACGCGCGTCCGCGCGCGACACCGCATCGCGCGTCGCGGCGGGGGCAATCGCCCGCAAGCTGCTCGCAGAACGCGTGGGTGTCGAGATCCACGGTTGGCTCGCGCAGCTCGGCCCGCACGCACTACCGCGCCCCGACGATTGGTCGGTCGTCGAAAAGAATCCGTTCTTTTGCGGCGATTCGTCGCGTGTTGCCGAACTCGAGGCCTGGATGGACGCGTTGCGCAAACGCGGCGATTCTGCGGGCGCGCGCGTGAACGTCGTCGCAACCGGTGTGCCGGCGGGTCTGGGCGAACCCGTGTTCGACCGGCTCGATGCGGACATCGCGCACGCGATGATGGGTATCAACGCCGTCAAGGGCGTCGAGGTCGGCGCCGGGTTCGCCGCCGTCGAGCAGGCGGGCAGCGAACACCGTGACGAACAGACGCCGGACGGCTTCTTGTCCAATCACGCGGGCGGCGTGCTCGGCGGCGTTTCGTCGGGTCAGGAAGTGCTCGTGTCCATCGCGGTGAAGCCGACATCGAGCATTCGCTTGCCCGCGCGCAGCATCGACGTGCACGGCAAGCCTGTCGAAATCTCGGTCGGCGGTCGCCACGACCCGTGCGTCGGAATCCGTGCGGTGCCGGTCGCTGAGGCGATGCTTGCGATCGTGCTCGCCGATCATTGGCTGCGACAGCGCGCACAAAACGGATGACGCCTTACTGGCGGCTCTCCGGCCTTTATCTTTTCTATTTCGCCGCCCTCGGGGCGATGATTCCGTTTCTGACGCTGTATCTCGACCTCGTCGGTTTCAGCGCGCGGGAAATCGGCCTTCTGTTCGGTATCCAAGTCACCGCGCGCATCGTCGCGCCGAACCTCGTCGCGTGGTATTCGGACCGCGACGGGCGGCACATGCGTACGGCTCGGCTTGCGGCGCTCGGCTGCTGCATCACCATCACCGGGCTCTGGTTGGGCACGAGTTTCGGCTGGGTCGCGTTCGTGCTCGCTGCATGGGCGTTCTGCTTCAGTGCGATGCTGCCGCAGCTCGAATCGACGACGCTCAACCACCTCGGCGAACAGGGCTACGGCAAAATCCGGCTCTGGGGCTCCGTCGGCTTCATCGCGGCGGTGGTCGCGCTTGGACCGGCGCTCGATGTGCGCGGCGCGGGTTTCCTTGTGCCCGTGATGTTCGCACTGCTCGCGGCGCTGTTCGTCGCGAGCCTGCTCGTCCCCGACAAGCACCATCCGGTCGCGGCGCCCGCGACAGGGTCGTTCCTCGGTGCGCTTGCGCGGCGCGAGGTCATTCTCCTCATTGTGGTCGGGCTCTGCGCGCAATTCGCACACGGGCCGTACTATTCGTTCTTCAGCCTGTACCTCGAGGGGCTCGGCTACACGCGCGCGGCCATCGGGCAGTTCTGGGCGCTCGGCGTGATCGCAGAGATCGCGGTTTTCGTCTACATGGGCCGGCTACTCGCGCGATATCCGGCGCGCGTATTGCTCGCTTGGTCGCTCGGCTTGTCGACCTTGCGCTGGCTTCTGATTGCAGGATTTGCTGATAAGATGGCGGCACTCGCGTTTGCTCAGATTCTCCATCTCGCGAGCTTCGGGATTTTTCACGCGGTGTCGATCGGCCTCGTGCATCGATACTTCCCAGGACGGTTACAGGGTAGAGGCCAGGCATTGTTCTCGAGCCTGACCTTCGGCGCGGGCACGGCGCTCGGGAGTCTCGCGGCGGGCTACTTGTGGGACGGCGTCGCGCCTGCCGCGATTTGGATCGCTTCAGCAACGAGCGCGTCGGTGGCATTGGCAGTTTTGGTGGGAGTTGGAAGGTGGCGGAAAGAAATTACGACATAGCGATCCTCGGTGCGACCGGGTTGATCGGCGAGGCGATGATCGAGATTCTCGAGGCGTCGTCGATTCCGGTCGGCAAGCTGTTCCTGCTCGCGAGCGAGCAGTCGAGTGGTGAGGGCCGCAAGTTCCGTGGCAAGACCGTCGTCGTCAAAGATGCGGCCACCTTCGATTGGTCACAGGCGCAGCTCGCGTTGTTTTCCGCAGGTGCGGAGGTCTCCGGTGAATACGCGCCTAAAGCCGCAGCCGCCGGCTGCGTCGTCATCGACAACAGCGCGCGTTGGCGCGCCGATCCGGAGGTGCCGCTCGTGGTGCCGGAGGTCAATGCCGACGCGTTGAACGATTGGCAACGCCGACGCATCATCGCAAATCCGAATTGCTCGACCATCCAACTCGTCGTTGCACTGAAACCATTGCACGATGCCGCGGGACTCGCGCACGTCAGCGTCGCGAGCTACCAGGCGGTGTCCGGCGCGGGTCGCGCGGCGGTCACCGAACTTGCGCAGCAGACGGCGCGCCTGCTGAATGCGCAAGCGGTCGACGATCCGGATGCGTTCCCGGTCCAGATCGCATTCAATCTGATTCCTCATATTGATGCGTTCGACGATGAGGGTTTCACGGGCGAGGAACAAAAGGTGATGCGCGAGACGCGCAAGATCATGGACCTACCCGATCTCGCGATTGCCGCGACGGCGGTACGGGTGCCGGTTTTCTTTGGGCACTCTGAGGTGGTGGCGGTCCAGACCGAGCGACCGCTCGGCGCCGACCGTGCCCGCGAACTGCTCGCGCTGGCCCCAGGTGTCGTGGTCGTGGACGCGCGTGGCCCGGGCGGATACCCGACGCCGGTGACCCACGCAGCGCACGCCGATGGGGTCTTTGTGGGCCGTCTGCGGGACGATCCGAGCCGTGAAAACGGCCTATTGATGTGGGTTGTCGCGGATAACGTGCGCAAGGGCGGGGCCCTGAATGCGGTCCAGATTGCCGAAGCATTGGTGAAAAGCCATCTATAAGCTATAGTTAGCCGAGCATTGTGAAGGACAATGTTAAGCGGGGACGGGGTCACGGAGTCCGAAATGCTGCGAAAAGTCGCAATACTGCCGCTGCTGGCGCTACTTTTTAGCCCCGCAGT
>CAYODZ010000046.1:0-2108 GCA_964402835.1 uncultured Gammaproteobacteria bacterium
GAGCCGACGGCGCTTTTCTAGCGTTGTCAAGCTCATGTTTTTCTCCATGTTAGTGCAACCTGAGTGCATACCGGTAGCCCTGCGTTTCTTGCAACTCTTTTGGAAACGTCTCGCTGACTGCCGGTCTGGTTTGTTCATCCGTCTCGTGAGTGGATTCACTGCATCGTTTGCCGACTTGCCAAGCCCGCCACGCGCCGCACGTGCTCTCACGGCCTAAGGCCTGGAATAGCTTCAAGCTTTTGCCTGGGACGTCATTGGCGGGCTGCGATCCTGTCGCAGAGCATCGCTCTGCCGGAGAACCCATGCGTCGAATTGGCTTCATGGAAGATCACTTCCAGGGACGTGAAGGGAGACGCCTTGATACTAGCTGAGATGGTCTTGCCGGAAGGAGCCTGCGCCCCCTCCTCAGCCACAAAGCGCCGGTGTGGAAGGTCGTCTCCGAACACGTCAGCGGTCACGAAGCTTGCCAGTCGTTGTCGCTCCTCCTGTTTCACAAGTCATGGATGTTCACCTGTCAAAATCCGCCCCGCGCCCTTCCTGCCAGGGCAGGGCGCGGCGTACCGCCTCACCAACCTCTCGCCTTCCTCCTCGCAGCGCTTCTTACCACCGGACACTCGTCGGATCGCAGTGGTCACCGCGCCGCGCGCGCCGAAGGCGACCGCCGCCTCCGCCGGCGCCGCCTGGCCGAGCCAGCCGAGCCTCGCTGCTTGAGCACCTGGGCATAGTCGAACGGCGCCTCACGACGGCACGCTCGCCACAGCCCCCGGCACAACTTCCGCATCACCGCCACCACGCCTTTCATCTTGCGGCCGTCCGTGCGCCGATCCGGCACGGCCGGCCGCTGGCCCGTCTGGCAATACGACCAGTGCCACGGCCGCACTTCCTCCCGCTGGACCGCACGCAACGCCCAGTAGTAAAGCCAACGCCGGGCCCGCGACGGGCCTCGCTTGCTGATGGCCAACTGGCCCTGACGGCGCCCGCTGCTGCGCTCCTTCAGGTTCAACCCCAAGGCCTTCAAAAACGCGCCGCTGCTGTCGTAATGGCGAGGATCTCCCACCGTCGCAAAGATCACGCCCAGCGTCACCGCGCCCACCGAATCCACATACGCCCGCATCGACGGCTCCTCCTTCGCCAACGCCTCCAAACGCCGTTCGCACTTTCTCACCTCCTGCGCCATGCTCAGCGCCTGCTCGGCCACCTCTTGCATCCACTGGCGCTGCGACACGCTCATCGGAGTCCCGCCCGTCAAGCGGGCGGACTCGAGCACCTGCTCGATCTTCAGGGGCGTCAGCTTCGGGCCGCCCCAGCGGGACAGCCGCGCGGCCGCCTGCGCATCGGCCGCCACCTCCGCCGGAGAGCCGTAGTGCGCCAACATCCGCAACAGCGACACCCGGCAAAGCGACAGGTGGCTGGTCAGCTCCGGCCAGTGCGCCGCCAACAGCCCTTCCAGCCGCCCCAGCCACTGCGTCTTTTGCTTGGCGAAGGCGTCGATCCGCAGCACCTGGTGCTCGGTCTGCTGCACCGTCGGGCTGGCCTCGGCAAACGGCCACGGCGTGCCTTTGCCAAACGCCGTCAGCTCCGCGAGCAGCGCCGCGTCCTTGCCGTCGTGCTGGCTGGGAACGCCATCGAACACCTCCTGGTAGTCGCTGGCCGCCTTGCCGCTGACCCGATGCACCTCCAGGCCCGCCAGCGTCAGCGCCCGCCGCACCCCTTCGCTGTAGGTCCCCGTCGACTCCAGGCCCACCCGCAGCCCGTCACACACCTGTCGCAGCACTTGCAGCAACTTCACCAACTCCGGGATCTCCGCCGGATTCTTCACCCGCCAGGGCCGCTCGAAGCTGCCGTCGGCCCAACGCACACAGGCCACGATCTCCTGCTTGGCCACGTCCAGTCCCACCGCCGTGGCCGCGCCGCCTCGATCGCAAGCTCGGTCCCGCAACACCTCCACATCCACTTTCTTGACATCACAGCGCTTGTATGCTCTGTTGCTCACCATGGGGATGACCTCCTATATCCTGGGTACAGGTCCGCCTGAAAACTCCCAGTCTCGAGGCATCCCCTCTTTTGATCAACTCTCCTTTTCATCACTATAGCCAACTAGCCGCGGG
>CAYODZ010000047.1:0-2147 GCA_964402835.1 uncultured Gammaproteobacteria bacterium
CGAATCGGGTAAGGGGAGCCCGTTACCGGGCCCCCCTCCCCACACCACCTAGCATGCGGCTCCGCACTAGGCGGTTCGACGAAGCGGAGCAAGTTGAGCCCAGAGAGTTTTCAGGCTCAGTAGTCCTTGCTGGTGTAGCCAAGCGTTGTTTAAGCCGACGCCGCTGGCAATGGTTTTCGCCATGTGCCACGGCCCTTTGCGGCTACGTGCATGCCGGATCGCCTGACGACGCGGTACGCCTAAGCGAATGAGTTCCCTTCGACGCGTGCGTGTGAGACGCCAACGCTTCCAGTAGCACATCCGAATTCGGCGTCGTATCCACTGGTCGAGTTTGTCGAACAGCTTCAACTGCGCTGCCAAGCCGAAGTAGCCCATCCAACCGCGAAGGTAAGGCCGCAGTTCGCCCATTCGCCGGTCCATCGAGATGCCCCGGCTGCGGCCGGTGAGCTGACGAACGCGACGTTTGAACTTCCGGACGTTCTTCTCCGACACGTTGATCGTGCCCCGACGGCCGCGAAAGACAAAGCCGAGGAACTCGACCCCATCCGCTGCGACGATGCGGCTCTTCTCCTGGTTCACCACCAAGCGAAGCTCCTCCGTCAGATAGCGACCAACCGAGGCAAACACCCGCGCGGCACTGCGCTCGGACCGCGTGAAGATCACAAAGTCGTCTGCGTAACGCACGAATGGCAGACCCCGTCGTTCCAACTCTTTATCCAAGTCGTCCAACAGGATGTTGGCTAACAACGGTGATAGTGGCCCGCCTTGCGGGGTTCCCTCGTCACTGGCTTGTAAGACACCTTCGACCATGACTCCCGCTCGCAAGTAACGTCCGATCAGTGTCAACAGACTGGGATCGCTCACCTTGCGGGCGACGCGACTCATAAGAACGTCGTGTTGAACGCGGTCGAAGAATTTGGAAAGGTCCATATCCACGACATGCCGATATCCTCGGCGGATCGTGCGTTGAACTTGCTTGGCGGCTCCGTGAGCGGAACGTCGAGGCCGAAAACCGTGACTTGAATCCGAGAAACCCGGATCGAACACGGGCGTGAGGACTTGCAGGATGGCTTGCTGTATGACGCGGTCGAGCACGTTGGGTATACCGAGCTGACGTTGTCCGCCATCCTCCTTGCTGATGGTCTTTCTGCGCACCGGTGCGGGGCGATAAGTGCCATCGAGAAGCTGTTGCCGAATCGTGGGCCAACGCGGTCGGAGCCAATCGGGAAACTCGCCCAGCTTGATGCCGTCGGGGCCTGCGGCTCCGCGGTTTGACCGGACTTGCTTCCAAGCTCGTTCCATGTTGCGTCGATCGACGACGGCTTCCATCGGACTCTCTGAAAACAGACTCAAGGCTGGCTGCTCGGCCGACGCCGTCACGGTTCGTCCCGGTCGGGACAGCGAACCTGTGGTCTCTTCGCGCGAAGAGGGGTTCCCTCGTGTCGAGGCGGCTGATGGCTCCTCCTTGTACTTCATCGTTTGGTCCTTCCCGCGATCGTTGGCGTTCGATCCTCGGTACTACGACCTCTGCTGACTCCTGCACCGCCCGAATCGGCCCAGCGCCGATCCGTTCCAGGTTTTCAGGCAAGCCTTACTCGCTGGAGCGACGACGGCACGCATGCCGCCTGTGCAGGTCACGTGCGGATAAGAACGTGATCTGTCGCTGCGCAAGAAGCGCCCTTTACCTGCCCGGTCAACTGCCAGTGTTAATTTCCTGGGGCTTCGTGATGTTGTGCATACTCGCTTGCCCGTGCTGTTCGGGCCGTCGCTTGTGGTGGGAAGCGGTGACAGCGCTAGCACGCAGCGGCAGTGCGCTAGTACGTTTCCACTGCGTAATTCGTGCGATCGGGTGTGGTTGAAGTTTGCCACGGCGGTCGAGCCTCAGCCGGTGATGATTTGGGCCGGCGGCCCATGTATCGTCGGCAACGCGGAGTCATGTTATGCACCGTCGGCGAGGTATCAGCGGGCTGCTCGCGGAGACGTGGCCGGTGCGTTGGACCGCAAGGGACGGCCGGAACAGCACGGGCAAGCCTGATTCTGTGAAAGAGTTGGCGAGTCAAGAACAAGAGGTTCTCCTGGAGGTAGACACGGCGTCACCGCGTGGGCGCGCCAACTTATTTACCCGGCCGCGATGCGGCACAGTCCAG
>CAYODZ010000048.1:0-16742 GCA_964402835.1 uncultured Gammaproteobacteria bacterium
TTCGGCTTGCCCGGCATCGGTCGATATTTCATCCAAGGCGCGCTAAACCGCGACTACACGCTCGTGATGGGCGTCGTCGTTTTCTACGGCGCTTTCGTGATTGCGATGAGCCTGATCGTGGACTTGCTGTATGCGTGGCTCGACCCACAGGTGCGGTACCGGTGACGCGCCGGTCGCTTTGGACTGACGCGTGGCGGCGCCTGCGCCGAAATCGCGCGGCGCTCGCGGCCGCGGCCATTCTCGCCGTCCTCGTCTTGCTCGTCGTCGCCGCGCCGGTGTTAAGCCCACATGCCCCGGATCAGACCGACTGGGCGCAGATTGCGTCTGCGCCGACGCTCGACGGCTGGCATCTGTTCGGCACGGACGCGGTTGGGCGTGATCTGTTCGCGCGCACCTTGCATGGCGGCCGAATCTCATTGCTGGTTGGCCTTGCCGCGACGCTCGTCTCGCTCGTCATCGGGGTCGCGTGGGGCGCGACCGCCGGCTACCTTGGCGGCCGTGTCGATCAGGTGATGATGCGCATCGTCGACGTGCTCTACGCGATTCCCTTCATTTTCTTCGTGATACTGCTGATGGTGGTGTTCGGGCGGAATATCCTGCTGATCTTCATCGCAATCGGCGCGATCAACTGGCTCGACATGGCGCGTATCGTGCGTGGGCAAACGCTGTCGCTGAAGCGGCGCGGTTACGTCGAGGCCGCACAGGCCGCAGGCGTGGGCAGCGCAGCCATCATTCGCCGCCATATCGTTCCTAACCTGCTCGGCGTCGTCGCCGTGTACGTCACGCTCACGATTCCGCAGGTCATCCTCGTCGAGTCGTTCTTGTCGTTCCTCGGACTCGGCGTCCAAGAGCCGGCAACCAGTTGGGGCGCGTTGGTCAGCGAGGGTGCGCGCGAGATGGAGCGCGCGCCGTGGATGCTCGTGTTTCCGGCGACGTTCCTCGCCGTCACGCTGTTCTGTTTCAATTTTCTGGGCGACGGCCTGCGCGACGCGCTCGATCCGAGGGACCGATGAGCGCGCTGACGGTCGAGGGTCTGTCCGTTTCGTTCGCGACGCCTGACGGCGACGTGACTGCCGTCGACGCACTCGACTTATCCATCGCGCGCGGCACGACGCTCGGTATCGTCGGCGAGTCAGGCGCCGGCAAAACGCAGGCTATGCTCGCCTTGATGGGCTTGCTGCCGGAAAACGGCCGGGTGACGGGCAGCGCTTTGCTCGGCGACCAGCAGCTCATCGGGATGGACGAGCGCGCGCACAATCGCGTGCGCGGCGCGCGAATCGCGATGGTGTTTCAAGATGCGATGACGAGCCTGAACCCGTACTTGCGCGTACGTACGCAGATGGCCGAGGTGCTGCAGCGACACCGGGGCATCGGCCGCGCCGACGCAGTCCGCGATTCGATTCGGATGCTCGACGCGGTCCGGATCCCCGACGCGAAAAACCGGATCAATGACTATCCGCACACGCTTTCGGGCGGAATGCGACAGCGCGTGATGATTGCGATGGCGCTCTTATGCGGGCCCGATGTCCTGATCGCCGACGAGCCGACGACCGCGCTGGATGTCACCGTCCAGGCGCAAGTCCTCGCGGTTCTGCGCGAGGTCACGCACGCGGCCAACACCGCGACGATCCTGATCTCACACGATCTTGGCGTCGTCGCGGGCCAGTGCGACACCCTGATGGTGATGTACGCCGGCCGCGTGGTGGAGCACGGCGCCATCGACGCCGTCTTCGCCGCGCCGCGCCACCCGTACACAGCGGGGCTGCTCCGCTCGGTGCCGCGGCTCGACCGTCCCGATGCGTCGCGGCTCGCGACGATTCCGGGCGACCCGGCCGACTTGCAGGCATTGCCCATCGGCTGCGCGTACGCACCACGTTGTGAGCGGCGCATTGCGCGGTGCGATGCAGAACGGCCTGCGCTCACGGCGAGTGTCGCGTGCCATGTCCCATTGGGGTCAGGCACCAACGGGACCGATGGTGCCTGACCCCATGCGTCCCGTTCTATTGAGCGTGCGCGATTTGAGCGTCCACTTCGGACGCGTGCGCGCCGTGGACGGTGTGGGTTTTGATGCGTTCGCGGGCGAGACGCTCGGCATCGTCGGCGAGTCAGGCAGCGGCAAGTCCACGCTCGCGCGCGCTGTGTTGCAGCTCGTGCGGCCGACTTCCGGCAGCGTGAGGCTGTTGGGAGAGGAACTCACCACCCTCGACCGGCGTTCGTTACGCGCGCGCCGGCGCGACATGCAAATCGTGTTGCAGGACCCGCTCGGCAGCTTGAACCCACGCATGACCGCGTATCAAATCATCGCTGAACCCCTGCGAACGCATGCGCGCGGCCTGTCGGACCACGAACTCGACGCGCGCGTCGCCGCATCGATGGACCGCGTCGGATTGCTCGATCGGCAGGCAAACCGCTACCCACACGAGTTCTCCGGCGGTCAGTGCCAGCGCATCGGTATCGCGCGTGCGTTGATTCTCGAACCGAAGCTGCTCGTGTGTGACGAACCCGTATCGGCACTCGATGTTTCAATCCGCGCGCAAATCGTGAACCTATTGATGGACCTGCAGCGCGAGCTTGGGCTCACGCTGCTGTTCATCGCGCACGACCTCGCGGTCGTTCGACATATCAGCCACCGAGTGATGGTCATGCACCGCGGAAAAGTCGTGGAGCTGGCCGACAGCGAGACTTTGTACGCGACGCCCGGTCACCCGTACACGCGGGCGCTGCTGGACGCCGTCCCAATACCCGACCCTGCCGTGCAACGCGCACGGTGCTCGGCTACCATCGTTGCTCCTGAACAGTGAGACCGACCATGAATACGCGCCTTTTTTTCGCTGCCCTGCTGCTCACCCCCATCACGTTGTCCGCCGCCGAAGGTATGTGGACGCTCGACAACCTTCCCCGAAAGGTGCTCGAGTCCGCGTACGACTTCTCACCGAGCGAGGAATGGATTAGCCGCGTACAGCGCTCGTCCGTACGCCTTGCGGGCGGTTGCTCGGGCTCGTTTGTGTCACCGGAAGGCCTAGTGCTCACGAACCACCATTGCGTTTGGTCGTGTGTCGAGCAGCTATCGAGTGCCGACGAGAACCTGTTGCAGGACGGATTCCTCGCGGACGAGCGCGCCGAAGAGCGCCAATGTCCGAACGTCGAGTTGAACCAGCTTGTCGAGACCCGCGATGTGACCGAGGCCGTGTCGGCCGCGCCGGTCGGTGACGCACGCAGCGCGGTGATGAGCCGGCTCGAGCAGGAGTGTGTCGCGGACGACGAAACTGTCCGCTGCGATGTCGTCACGCTGTATCACGGCGGCCGCTATCACCTGTACCGCTACAAGCGCTACGACGACGTGCGCCTTGCGTGGTCGCCGGAACTCCAGGCGTCGTTCTTCGGCGGCGACCCCGACAACTTCAACTTCCCCCGCTACGCGCTCGACGCATCGCTGCTGCGCGCGTACGAGAATGGTGAGCCCGCGACGACGCCGGATTACTTCGCCTGGAATGCAGACGGCGCCGAAGAAGGCGAGGCCGTCTTCGTGACCGGCCATCCGGGTTCGACACAGCGCCTGCTGACGGTGTCGCAACTCCAGCTGCTGCGCGACGTGACGCTGTTGGATCGTTTGCTGTACATCGCCGAGATGCGCGGCATGCTGAACCAGTACGCGTCGCAGGGCGATGAGCAGGCCCGGTATGCACAGGCGGAAATCCTCGGCCTTGAGAATGCCTACAAAGTGCTGCGCGGTCGCCTGCAGGCACTCCAGGACCCCGCGGTGTTCGCATTCAAGGAGCGCGAAGAGAAAGCGCTGCGCGATTGGGTACAGGCCCGTCGCGCACGCCGCGCGGAATACGGAGACGCGTGGGACCGCATCGAGGCCGCGCAAGCCGCGTACCGCGACATGCACCAGCGGTATTCGATGATCGAAGTTGGGCGTGGATTCCAGAGCCGCCTGTTCTCGATTGCGCGCTCGCTGGTGCGCGCGGGCGCCGAGCGTGAAAAACCGAACGACGAGCGCATGCGCGCTTATCGCGAGACCGCGTTGCAGTCGCTCTCCCGGAGCGTCCTGTCGCCCGCGCCGATCCACGCTGAGTACGAGAAGTTGAAGCTCGGCTGGTCGCTCACGAAACTTCGCGAGGCGCTGGGGACCGACGATCCATTCGTACAGTCGGTATTGGGCAAAGACGGTCCAGTGGAGCTCGCGGGCGATCTCGTCGAGGGCACGCAATTGTTTGACGTCGAGTTTCGACGTGCGCTTTGGGAAGGTGGCGCGGCGGCGATTGCCGCATCGACTGACCCGATGATTGTGCTCGCGCGCCGTATCGACGACGACGCACGCGCGTTGCACGACCGGTACGAGGATGAAGTCGATTCGGTCGAGACGGCGAATCAGCAGCGAATCGCGGCGGTACTGTTTGCGCTGAAAGGCACCGACACCTATCCCGACGCAACCTTTACGCTGCGCTTGTCGCACGGCGAGGTGCAGGGCTGGACGGAAGGCGACCGCACCATTCCACCGTTCACGGTGATTGCGGGGGCGTATGGCCGCCACACCGGTGACGCGCCGTACGCGCTCGCACCACGGTGGCTTGAGGCGAAGGACGCGGTGAATCTTGAGCAGCGCATGAATCTCTCGACCACGCACGACATCATTGGCGGTAACTCAGGCAGCCCGATGATTAATCGCGACGCCGAGGTCGTGGGTCTCGTGTTCGACGGCAACATCCACTCGCTTGGTGGTGCGTATTGGTACGACGCGCGATTGAACCGCGCGGTGTCGGTACACGCGGGCTTCATCGCCGAGGCGCTACGGAACGTGTACCACCCCGACGCGCTGCTCGAAGAGCTCGGCCTCTGATGTCGCCTTCGCGCTGGTCGAGGCACTCACGTTTGGATTCGGCGCCGGGCACCGAGCTCGCTCGGCTCGTGTGAAGTCATAAACCGACTTCAATCTCGCCTCGCGAGGTGCCCGTCGCCGTGATTGCGCCGGTGGCCCGACCATCGCGACGCAGAGCGTCGCTCCCACCTGATACTTCGAACCTTGGCTGCAAGGCCTCAGCCGGCCAGCGGAGCGGACGGACAACTCGCCGGGAGCGACCGAGACGGCCGTGGGTAAGCCCTTCAAACGAAGGCGCCGCACAGCGGTGCCGCGGAAGACCCGTCATCCAAGGCGGCAGTCAATCAGCCGCGCAGTCGAGGGAAGCGGCAGCGGCGAGTTCGGTCCGGCCGTCGCAGCAGGCCGCCACCAAAACGCTCGCGCGCTACCAGCGGTAGTAGGCGGGGTGGCCCGGTTTGACCGCGACGAAGGTGCCGCGGCAAGTCGCGCACACCTTGCCGCCCGCGTGTAGCTCGGCTTCAATGGTCGCGCGGTCGTCGGTCGAATCGACGACACGCGCGACGAGGTGCACCGGGCCATCGGTTGGCGTCGGCCGCGTGAGCTTCACGTGGTAGTCGGCGGTCACCGTGCACGGCGTGTGGTCGGCGCCCGCGCGGTTCATCAAGTGCCACGCCGCGGTCCAGTTCGAGTGGCAGTCGAGCAGCGAGCCGATGATGCCGCCGTTGAGCACGCCGGGAAACGCCTCGTGGTATTTCTCCGGCGTCCAATCGGCGACGACCGTGTCGCCGTCGACGATGGACCGAATGCGTAAGCCGTGCTCGTTGGCCGGCCCGCAGCCGTAACAGATACTCGTCGGCGCGTACTGCTCTTGCAGACTTTTCTGTCCGCTCATGGCGCGCCTTGCTCGAACAGGCGCTGCATGAATAACGCCGACGCCGCTTGGAAATAATCGCGGTTCACCTTCTTCGCGAAACCGTGACCCTCGTCCTTCGCGAGCAGATACCAGACGTCACCGCCGTTTTCGCGCACGGCCTCGACGACTTGCTCGGCTTCACTCGCCGGCACGCGCGGATCGTTCAAGCCCTGCGCGACGAACAGCGGCCGTGAGACTTCGTTCATACGGCTTAGTGGCGAAATTTGCTCGAGGTGCGCGCGCATCGCGGGATCGCGCTCGTCACCGTATTCCGCACGGCGAAGGTCGCGCCGATACGACTCGGTGTTTTCCAAGAAGCTCACGAAGTTGCTGATACCGACGATGTCGATGCCGCCGAGCAGCCGGTCGTTGTAGTGCACCAGCGACGCGAGCACCATGTAACCGCCGTACGAACCCCCGTAAACGATGACCCGTTCCGCATCGAGGTCGGGCTGCGCCGCGATCCAGTCGAGCAGCGCGCCGATGTCCTTCACCGAATCTTCGCGCTTCATCCCGTTGTCGAGTTGCAGGTAGGTCTTGCCGTAGCCACTCGAGCCGCGCACGTTCGGGCTGATTACCGCCGCCCCAAGTTCATTGACCCAGTAGGCATAGGTCGACGAGAAGCCGGGGCGCGACTGGCTTTCGGGGCCGCCGTGGATTTGGATGACGACCGGGTGCGGACCCTCGCCCGCCGGTTTGTACACCCAAGCCGGAATCTCGCGCCCGTCGAAGCTGTTGAAACGCACGAGTTCGGGCTCGGGGAACTGCGCGGTATCCAGGCCGCCCACCTCACTTTCGGTCCAGCGCGTCAGGCTGCGCCGCCCCACGTCGTAGACAAACACGTCGCTCGGCGAACGCGATGTCGACACGGTCATCGCGAGGCGGTTGCCGTCGCGATTGAAGTTGAGACCACTGATGAGACCGATGGGAAGGTTCGGCGCCGGCAGCGCACGGTTGCGCCGTAAATCGCGCAGGTGCAGCTGGCTGCGGCCCCCGTCGTTCACGACAAAAGCCATGCGGTTCCGGTCGCGTGTGAGCGCGACGCTCACCACGTCCCACGGGATATTGGCGGAGAGCGGACGGGATTGCCCACTCTCTAAGTCGAAGTGGTGAAGCTGCTTGAACTCGGCACCCTCGTCGTGGACCAGATAGACGCCCTCACCGGTCGTGTCGAACGCGCCGCCGTTGTAGCCAATCGGCGTTTCGGACGGGTTCACCTCGGTCAGGGTGCCTGACGCGAGATCAAGCACGTGGATGCGCGAATGATTGATGGACAGATACTCGAGCAGCAGCAAGCGCGAGTCGTCCGGCGACCAGTCCATCGGAACCCAAAGCCCGCTCGACTCATGGACGAGCGTGTGCTGCGCGTAGTTGGCCCCAGGCGTACCCACCCAGACGTCAAAGTTCCGGCCATCGCGACGCGTACTGGTGTAGGCGAAGCGATCGCCTGCATTCGTCCACGCGACGCTGCCATTGCGGGACTTGCCATCGGTGAGCAGCGTGCTGCTGCCAGCGGCGAGGTCGAACCAGTACACCTGCGAGAACTCGCTGCCGCCGACGTCGTAGAGGTAGAGGAAGCCGTCGAGGTCCGGGTCCGGTGAAACCGACGCGCCGCGCACCGGCTCGCCGAGAAACGTGATTTGGGTACGCGCGCCCATCGGCACGCGGACTCGATGGATTTGGTTCGTGTCGCCAAAGCGCGTTGAGATCAACACGCTCCCGTCGCTGAGCCAATCGATCAGCCCTGCGCTGCGGGTGTTCTGGTACTGCGCGAGCCGCTCCGTGATTTCAACCGGAATCTCCGGCATGTTCTCGAGGACGAGGTTGCCGCGCTCAACGCGGGTCAGTTCGGCGGCACCGGCAGCGCCGGTCATCAGTGCCGCAGCAATCATTAAGACGGTTGAGAGCTTGAACATGGTGTTCTCCGACAGGATGATGGGGTAATGGTAAGCGATGGAATCCGCGTAATCGACGCCGGCTACTTCAGGGAGGGTCTCGCGGCCGTCCATTTGCTCGTCGACCAAGGCGAGGCGGCTTTCGTGGACACGGCGGTCAGCCATTCCGTACCCCGATTTCTGGCGGAGCTCGATGCGGCCGGCTTACCCCGCTCCGCCGTGCGCTGGGTGCTCATCACCCACGTTCATTTAGACCACGCCGGTGGCGCCGGGCAGTTGATGCGCGAGCTGCCCAATGCGGAACTGGTTGTCCACCCGCGCGGTGCACCCCACATGATTGACCCTGGAAAGCTCGTTGCCGGCACCATTGCGACGTACGGCGAGGCGGAGTACGCGCGCCTCTATGGTGAAATCCCGCCGGTCGATGCGGCGCGCGTGCGCACCGTGGCCGATGGCGAAACGCTCCCGCTCGGCGGCCGGACACTCGAGTTCATCCACACGCCGGGCCACGCGATGCACCATTACTGCATCGTTGATGACGACCACAAACAGATCTTCTCCGGCGATACCTTTGGGATTTCGTATCGGGATTTTGATACCGCGCAGGGTGCCTTCATCTTTCCCGCGACAACCCCGACGCATTTCGACCCCGACCAAGCACACGCCTCGATTGACCGGCTCGTGGCCTATCATCCCCGCGAGATTTACCTCACCCATTTCAGCCGGGTGACGGAAATCGAGCGGCTTGCGGCGGATTTGCACCGCGATCTCGACGAATTCGTGCGCATCGCAGAACGGCACGACGACGTCGATGCCATCCGCGAGGACCTCGGCGCTTACTTGCGCGCGCGGCTCGATGCGCACGGCTGCGAGCTGGCGCCCGACTTGGTGGATGAACTGCTGGAACTGGATGTCCGGCTGAATGCGCAGGGCTTAATCGCATGGCGCGAACGGACCGCGCGTTGACCCCAAAAGACCGTAGACTGAGCGGTGTGACGAACCGATATCTCCCAAGCCTGTATTTAATAGCCGCGCTCGTTGTCGCGTCGCCGGCTACTGCAGAGCACTGTCCGGATGTTGCGGCGCTCGCGGGTGAAATCACCGCGATGCGGGACTCGGACCCCGCCGCTGGCGTAACGCGCGGCGAGGCCGCACTCATCGAGCTCGGCGACGCCCGACACCGATGCCCGATTGAGGAGGCGCGTTTGCGCAGCGCGATCGGCGCGAACCTGACCACGCTCGGGCGCATCGACGAGGCCGTGGCCGCATTTGATGCGGCGCTCGCGCTCACCGACGACAGCACCGAGGCAAAGCTGCGCGCGTCGCTCCATCGCGGTGCGGGCCTCGCGCATTACGACGCCGGCCGATTCGATGACACCTTGAGCCACTACCTCGCGTCGCTCGCAGCAAGCAAGGAGGCCGGCGACCGGCTCGAGGCCGCAAAGACTTCGGCGAACATCGGCATCATGTACGTGACACTCGGCTCGCTGGATGCCGCGCGTCAGTATCATGAGCAGGCGTTGCAGGATTTCGAAGCGGCCGCTTTCAAACCGGGGGTGGCCGGGACGCTCATCAACCTCGGCGCGCTCGCCGCAAAATTCGCGCTTCAAGCTGACGACAATGGCGACGCGTCCGCTGCGCGGCGCTACAACGCCCAACTGCTCGATTACAACGAGCGCGCGCTCGCGCTCTTCGCCGAGCTCGGGAATGCGCGCGGGGTCGCGTACGCGGCGAGCAATGTCGGGCTCGCGCATGACCGGCTTGGGGAGCCTGGCGCCGCGCTCGAATTCCACAAGCAATCGCTCGCAGCACGACGAGAAATCGGCGATGCGCATGGGATGATTAATTCACTGGCTTCGATGGGGGTGTCACTCACCGCCTTGGGTCGCTATGCAGAGGCCGACGCGCGGTTTGCGGAGGCGCAGGCCCTGCTGCCGGATGGCAATCTTCGGCTCGCACTCACAGTTTACGAGCCTTGGGTAAAGCTTGAGGAAGCGCGCGGCGACCTCGAGGCCGCGCTCGAACGCCATCACGAGATTGCCTCGATTCGCGAGGAAATCGTAGCCGCCGACACGCAGGCGCGCATCGCGGAAATCCAGGCGCGGTACGACACGGAGCAGCAACGCCGGCAAATCGACGAGCTCGAATTCGAGCGGACGGTCACCGGCCTACAGCTCGAGCGGCAGCGCGGAATGCTGATTGCAGGAACGATTGTGGTCGTGTTGTTGCTGTTGCTGCTCGCGGCGATGGGTAAATGGCAACGCATGTCGCGCCGGCATGCGCAGGAACTCGAACGCGCCGCGCGCACGGATGAACTCACGGGACTCGCGAACCGGCGTGAAGCGCGCGAGCGCGTCGAATACGAGATCCGACGTTCGCGCCGCAGCGGCCGGCCGTTTTCGCTTGTGCTGATTGACGTCGACGGCTTCAAGGCCGTGAACGACACGCACGGTCACTCCGTCGGTGATCAAGTCCTTGTCGAGGTCGCTCGCCGCATCGAGCGCGCGCTGCGGCGCCAAGACACCCTCGCGCGCTGGGGCGGCGACGAACTGCTCGTGCTGCTGCCCGAAACGACTGAGCCGGGCGCCGGCGTGCTCGCCCGAAAGATCGTCGAGGGGTTTCCTGTGGAACCCATCACGCTCGCGGGCGTCAGCCACCCGCTGACGCTGACCGCGGGTGTCGCGCAGTACTGGCCAGGCTCATCCGTGGACGAAGTCGTGCGCGCCGCCGACGGCGCGATGTACCGCGGCAAGCGCGGTGGCAGGAACATGGTGGCGACAAGCCGTGAGTGAGAAACCGTTCAAGGCGTTCAGAATCGACAACCGCGACGGTCAAATCGTCGCGGCGTTCGAGCAGTTACACCTTTCGGACTTGTCACCCGGCAAAGTCGTGGTGCGGGTCCAATACTCAAGCATCAATTACAAGGATGCACTTGCGGCGACCGGCAAGGGCAAAATCCTCAGACGGTTTCCGTTGGTGGGCGGGCTCGACCTCGCGGGCGTTGTCGAGTCGTCGGCCGACCGTCGTTATAAAAAAGGCGACCGGGTACTCGTTACGGGATGCGGCCTCGGCGAGGAAGTCGACGGCGGCTACGCGGAATTTGCGCGGGTGGACGGCGATTGGGTGATTCCGATCCCCGAGGGCCTGGACCCGAAACGCGCGATGGCAATCGGAACCGCAGGTTTCACGGCCGCGCTCGCCGTGCACCGGATGGAGCACAACGGCCAGCGTCCGGACGATGGTCCGGTCGTCGTGACGGGCGCGACCGGCGGCGTTGGCAGCCTCGCCGTGAACATGCTCGCCGGCCGCGGGTACGAGGTCGTCGCGGTCACCGGCAAGGCCGAACAGGCGCCGTATTTGAAGAAACTGGGCGCCGCGTCGGTCTTGCTCCGCAGCGAAATCGATTACGGGCGCCGCCCGCTGGAGAGTATTCAGTGGGCCGGGGCCATCGACAACGTGGGTGGCGAGATGTTGACCTGGCTCACGCGCACCACCGGCTGGTGGGGCAACATCGCGAGCATCGGCCTCGCCGGCAGCCACGAACTCCACACCACGGTCATGCCGTTCATCCTACGCGGGGTCAACCTGCTCGGAATCAATTCGATGGCGACGCCGCGCAAGGTCCGGCTCGCGGTGTGGAAGCGCATCGCGACCGACCTAAAACCCGCACGATTGAATCAGATTGCGTCAAAAGTCATCTCGTTCGACGAACTTCCTGCTGCTTTCGACGATTTTATGTCAGGCAAGGTCGTCGGACGAACGATTGTCAGGGTCCGCTAGGCGTAAGCGGTTCAAACCCCTACAATAACCAGCCCCGTCACTGCAGGGATCAGAATGTCCGAACCAGTCAGCCCCGGCGCGCGCCTGCGCGCCGCCGTCGAGGCCGAACGCCCGTTGCAGGTCGTCGGCGCGATCAATGCGTACGCCGCGCGAATGGCCAAGAACGCCGGTTTTCGGGCGCTTTATCTGTCCGGTGGCGGTGTCGCGGCGAACTCGCTCGGGATGCCGGATCTTGGCATCAGCACGATGGACGACGTCCTGACGGACATCCGCCGCATCACCGATGCGTGTGATTTGCCGCTGCTGGTCGACGCGGACACCGGCTGGGGGTCAGCATTTAACATTTCACGCACCGTGCGTCAGTTCACACGCGCTGGCGCCGCCGGCATGCACATTGAAGACCAGGTCGCCGCGAAGCGGTGCGGCCACCGTCCCAACAAGGCCGTCGTGCCGCTGGACGAGATGGTCGATCGTGTGAAAGCGGCGGTGGACGCGCGCACCGACGACCAGTTTGTCGTGATGGCGCGCACCGACGCACTCGCGAGCGAGGGGATGGAAGCGGCCATCGCGCGCGCCGTCGCTTGTGTCGAGGCGGGCGCGGACATGATTTTCCCGGAAGCGGTCGCGACGCTCGATCAATACCGCGCGTTTAAGGACGCGGTCGGTGTGCCGATCTTGGCGAACATCACCGAATTCGGCCATACGCCGTTGTTCACGCGCGACGAACTCGCGGGCGCGGGCGTCGACCTCCAGCTGTTTTGCTGCGGCGCGTACCGTGCGATGAACAAAGCGGCGCTGAATTTCTACGAGACGGTTCGCCGCGAGGGCACACAGAAAAACGTCGTGTCTACGATGCAGACGCGTGACGAGCTGTACGAACACCTGGATTACCACAGCTACGAGCAGAAGCTCGACGAACTCTTCGGAGAGAAATGATGGCAGAAGCAGCTAAGAAAAAAGCGGGCGGACTCGCGGGTGTCACCGCGGGTGAAACCGCGATCGCGACGGTCGGCAAGGAAGGCGCGGGTCTCACTTATCGCGGCTATGACATCAATGACCTCGCCGAACACGCGAGCTTCGAAGAAGTCGCCTACCTGCTCCACTACGGCAAGCTACCGAACGCGAAGGAGCTGCGCGCTTACCAGAAGCGTCTGTCCGGGATGCGCAAGTTGCCGAAGACCCTTCGCGACACGCTGGAAAAGATTCCCGCCGACTCGCATCCGATGGACGTGCTGCGCACCGGCTGCTCGTTGCTCGGCAACCTCGAGCCCGAGGGCGGCTTCAAGCACCAGCACACGGTCGCCGACCGCCTGCTCGCTGCGTTCCCCGGCATCCTTCTGTATTGGCATCGCTTCCATACCGACAAGAAGCGCATCAACACCGACAGCGATGAGACATCGATCGCGGCCCATTTTTTACGCTTGCTGCACGGTAAGAAGCCGAAGGAATCACACGTTCGTTGCATGGATGTCTCCCTGATTTTGTACGCGGAACACGAGTTCAATGCATCAACGTTCGCCGCCCGTGTATGCGCGGCGACGCTGTCCGATTTCCATTCCGCGATCACTGCGGGCATCGGCACGCTGCGTGGGCCGCTACACGGCGGCGCGAACGAAGCGGCGATGGAGCTCATCGAAAAGTTCCGCACGCCGGACGCCGCGACCAAAGGCATCCGCAAGATGCTCGAGAAAAAAGCCCTGATTATGGGTTTCGGTCATCGCGTGTACCGCGACTCCGACCCGCGTAACGCAATCATCAAACGCTGGGCGAAGCAGCTGTCCGATGAGACCGGCGACAAGCGCCTCTATCCCGTCGCCGAGGCCATTGAAAAAGTTATGTGGGACGAGAAGCGGTTGTTCCCGAATGCCGACTTCTACAGCGCATGCACCTACCACTTCATGGGCATCCCCACGCCGCTGTTCACGCCGATTTTCGTGTGCTCGCGCACGACGGGTTGGTCCGCGCACATCATGGAGCAGCGCGCGAACAACCGCCTGATCCGCCCGGGTGCCGATTACACCGGCCCCGGCCCCAAAGCTTGGGAACCCATCAAAGCCAGAAAATAGCCTCCGCGCCGCGATTAGCCCGGCACTCGCACCAAACACTTAATAGAAGGAACAGCTGTAGATGTCCCTACACGATATGAAATCGGCCAAGCGGCCCGACCCCGACAAGCTGCTGACTCAAATCGCGGACTATGTCTGCGACGGCAACGGCGCGAGCGCCGAGGCCTACAAGACTGCGCGCTACTGCCTGATGGACACGCTGGCGTGCGGCATGCTCGCGCTCGAGTACCCTGCGTGCACGAAACTGCTCGGACCCATCGTGCCGGGCGCAACGCTCGCCGGTGGTGCGCGCGTCCCCGGTACTGCGCACGAACTCGACCCGGTGCAGGCCGCGTTCAACATCGGCGCGATGATTCGCTGGCTCGATTTCAATGACACCTGGCTCGCCGCTGAATGGGGCCACCCGTCCGACAACCTCGGCGGCATCCTCGCAACCGCCGACTACCTGTCACGCCTCTCGGTCGTCGCGGGCAAGCCCGGACTGACGATGCGCGACGTCCTCACCGCGATGGTGAAGGCGCATGAAATCCAGGGCGTGCTCGCGCTCGAGAACAGCTTCAATCGCGTGGGCCTCGACCATGTACTGCTCGTGCGCGTCGCGTCGACGGCGGTCGTCACGCGCATGCTTGGCGGCACGCGTGAGCAAGTCATCAATGCGGTGTCGAACGCCTGGATCGACGGCGGCGCGCTGCGCACGTACCGACATGCGCCGAACACGGGTTCCCGCAAGAGTTGGGCGGCAGGTGACGCGACGAGTCGCGCGGTCCGCCACGCGCTGATCGCGATGACCGGCGAGATGGGCTACCCGTCCGCGCTTTCCGCATCCAAGTGGGGCTTCCAGGATGTGCTGTTCGGTGGCAAGTCGCTGACGATCCCGCAGTCGCTCGGCAGCTACGTGATGGAAAACGTGCTGTTCAAGATTTCGTTCCCGGCCGAGTTTCATGCGCAGACCGCCGTTGAATGCGCGATGCGCCTGCACGGCGAAGTCAAAGGCCGGCTCGGCGACATCGAACGCGTTGTCGTGGAGACGCAGGAGCCGGGCGTGCGCATCATCGACAAGACCGGCCCGCTCGGCAACCCGGCCGATCGCGACCACTGTCTCCAGTACATGATCGCGATCCCGTTGATTCATGGGCGCCTCGTCGCTGAGGATTACGAGGACGCCGTCGCGTCCGACCCGCGTGTCGACGCGCTGCGCGCGAAGATGGTGGTTTCCGAGAACGAGCAATTCACGAAGGACTACTACGACGCGCAGAAGCGTTACATCGGCAACGCGATCCAGGTGTTCTTCAAGGACGGCAGCAAGACGGAGCGCGTCGCGATCGACTTCCCGATCGGACACCGCAAGCGCCGCGCCGAGGGCATCCCTGTGCTGCAGCAGAAATTCGAAGCGGCCATCGAGCGCCGGCTGCCGGAGAAACAATGCGAGGCCATCATCGACCTTTGCGCCGACCAGACGCGCCTCGAAATGACGCCGGTCGATGAATTCATGGGGCACTGGGTCATCTGAACGCCGTCACCGACCGCAAGCTCACGCTGACCGAGGTCCTTGACTGGCTCGAGGCTGACGGCGTGCTCGCGGCGGACAAGGCGAAGATGCTGCGCCAGCTCGCCGCCGGAGGCGCGTTCTCGGACCGGCATCCGGTCGAGGTAATCGCGGGGCGCGGTTGGTTCGACGCGCGCGATGCGAACAAACCACTCACGACCGAAGCGCTGTCGCGCTGGCTCGCAACGCGCTTCGACCTTCCGTACCAGCATGTCGATCCGCTAAAGGTGGATGTGCGTCGCACGACGGAAGTCATGCCGTACGCCTACGCGACTCGCTTCTCCGCGCTACCGCTCGCTGTTTCAAAAACAGAAATCACCGTTGGGACCAGCGAACCGCTGCTGCGCGGCTGGGAGCGCGAACTCGAGCATGTGCAGGGACGCAAGCTGAAGCGCGTGTTCGTGAATCCCGAGGACCTGCAGCGCTACCTCGTTGAGTTCTACTCCATTTCCAAATCCGTGTTCGGCGCGGGGCGCGAACAGGGCGCAACCGGCGCCGGCAAGTTACAGAGCCTCGAACAGATGCTCGAGCTTGGTCGCTCCGGTCAACTCGATGCGAATGACCAGCACGTCGTGTCCATCGTCGACTGGCTGCTGCAGTATGCGTTCGACCAGCGCGCGAGCGACATCCACATCGAACCGCGGCGCGAGCACGCGAACATCCGCTTCCGCATCGACGGCGTGATGCAGCCGGTGTACGAGCTGCCGGCCGGCGTGCATGCGCCGGTGCTGTCGCGGCTCAAGATTCTCGGCCGCATGGACATCGCCGAGAAACGCCGACCGCAGGATGGCCGCCTTAAGACACGCGCGCCATCGGGCGACGAGGTCGAGTTACGTCTCTCGACGATGCCGACCGCCTTCGGCGAAAAACTCGTGATGCGCATTTTCGACCCGGTGGTGTTGCTCAAGAATTTCCGTGAACTGGGATTCGACGCAGACGACGAGGCGACGTGGCGCACGATGGTCGAGCATCCGCACGGCGTCGTGCTCGTGACCGGGCCGACCGGTTCGGGCAAGACGACCACGCTGTACTCGACACTCAAGCAGGTCGCGCGGCCCGAAGTGAACGTGTGCACCATCGAAGATCCCATCGAGCTCGTCGAGCCCGCGTTCAATCAGATGCAGGTGCAGTCGTCGATCGGGCTCGATTTTGCGTCCGGTGTCCGCACGCTGTTGCGTCAAGACCCTGACGTCATCATGGTCGGCGAGATCCGGGACGCGGAGACCGCAGGCATGGCCGTGCAGGCCGCGCTTACCGGTCACTTGGTTTTATCGACCTTGCATACCAACGATGCGCCCGGGGCGATCACGCGTCTCATCGAGCTCGGCGTGCCCGCCTATCTGCTGCAGTCCACCGTACGCGGCGTCATCGCGCAGCGACTCGTGCGCACGCTGTGTCCGCATTGCAAAGAATCCGGCGCCGTCGACGCCGCTGAATGGGAAGCGTTGGTCGCGCCGTTCAAAGCGCCGTTGCCGAAACAGGTCTACCACGCAGTCGGCTGTCTCGAGTGTCGCAATACGGGCTACCTCGGCCGCATCGGTTTGTACGAGATGTTGTCGATGACGCCGGCGTTACGCGAACACTTGATCGGTGGCGCGGGCGGCGACGCCTTGCGCCGTGCGGCCTGGAAGGACGGCTTGAAACCCCTACGAATTCGCGGCGCACATAAGGTCGCCGAAGGTCAGACCACCATCGCCGAGGTGTTGCGCGTCGCGCCGCC
>CAYODZ010000049.1:0-3910 GCA_964402835.1 uncultured Gammaproteobacteria bacterium
GGGGCTCGCAACCGCCTTGATTTGCAACTTCAAGAATTGCTCGCAACAATTCTCCCGACATAGCAAAAACCCAGCAATCTTGAGCGTTGCGGGGGCCTGCAACCACCGAGAATTGACTCTACCACCTATACCGGTCTAGCGGACTTGAGGTCTGCAATGAGCCAAATATCGGACGTCCCTCCCCGCTGAGCCAATGTCCGCTCTGTGCCAGTACCGGAAGTCTGTTGCGTTGATTTCCATATAGACGCGCGTTAAAACCTTGAGAGTTCACCCAGTGATCTTGGCGCGTTGCTCATCGCAGGACTTAACGTGGATCAGATTGGGCGTGTCCTTGAGCTTGTCGGCTGGGGCACAGTCCAGCAATCCGGCTTTCCGCGCACCGTTGACAAATAATTCGCCCTCCTTTTCCGCAATGCCGCCAGCGTCACTGAGATAACATTCTGCGATCCAAGTCGGATCCAACTCTTTGACTTTGGCGGCAGCCGTCTCTGCATCGCCAGTGCGACCCAAATATGCATAAGCCATGGCCAAGAAGGCGTAGTCGAGGGCAAGGGGTTCCTTCACGAGCAATCGATATTTCACCGACCTGTCGAATTGCTCACCGAAAAAGAACACGTAACTGAGCCCTTGATTGTACCAGTCCGGATAGTGAGGGTTGAGCTTCAGCGCCCGCTCCGCCAAGCTCACGGCCCGATCCGTTTGACCAAACGCTGGGATAGTCCAAGCGATCACAAGGAGCAGGTCTGCATCCGAGGGTGACAGAGTTTCGGCCCTGTCGAATTCGGCAAGGGCTTGCTCCGCTTTCCCGTGATAGGCGTAGGCCCCGCCGAGAGCGAGGTGCGTCTTACCGTCGTTGGGGTCGAGCTGCACCGCCTTCCTGGCCGCCTCCATCATCTTAGATAACGCCTCATCAGAGGGTGCCAGGCCGAGATCGATCAAATACATCTGGACAGTCGCCAGCCCGTAATAAGCTCGTGCCAGTTGCGGATCGAGTGCAATGGCCTTACGGAACAGACCTTCTGCTTCGAGCAGCGCTTCTTTCTCTACCTTGTGTTTCGCCTCCATGCCGAGCAGATAAGTGTCGAAGGCCGTCAAGTTCGCGGGCGGCTTGCGCCTGAGAAGACTGCGCTCGGCTTCCGCGACTGCGCCTTCGGAGCCAGCTATTGTCGCGGCGATTCTTTGCGTCACATCGTTCTGCACCGTAAACAGGTCTTCGCTAGGCCGATCGTAACGCTCAGACCAGACGTGAGCACCCGTTCTCGTATCGACGAGTTGCGCGGTCACCCGGATCTGATCGCCGCTCGGTTGGATGCTACCTTCGAGCAGGTAGCGCACTCCGAGGTCGCGGCCAATGGTTCGCACGTCGGCAGGCTTGCCTCGGTAAACTTCGGTTGAATTGCGCGCGACGACGAAAAGGTCCTTGGAGTGAGAAAGGTCGGTGATGATATCCTCGGTAATCCCGTCCGCAAGGCGATCCCACTGCGGATCGTTGCCGATGTTCTCGAACGGCAAGACTGCAATTGAAGCCTTCTCCGCTAATGGCGCCGATGGAGTCCACCACCACCAAGCGCTGAAACCTGCGAGTAGGACAAGCAGGACCGCAAGCACGGAAGCTGCCAGCGGTAAGGTGCTGCCGCGGGACCGGGGCGGTCCGTCCGATGGATGATCGTATGCCGAGGGTTGCCGGAACTCGATCTGCGGCGTGTAGGTGCCCTTCCGCAGCTCGATGCGGATAGGGTCGTTACGGCCGTCGCCTTCGTAGTATTCGCGCAGCCGATCGCGCAACCGCGCAGCCTCCATGCGCACGATCGGGTCGAGGTTCGGATCGAACTCCTCGGGCCGGTCGAATACTTCGCGCGCGATGCTGTAACCTTTGAGGCGGTCGCCGCGACCGGCGAGGGTCTCATTGACGATGTATTCGAGGAAGCGCCGCCGCCGCTGCGACTGCGCGAACGGGCCACTCTTTAGGATGCGCTCCAGCGCCTGGCGAACCGCCTTCTGGTCGGATTGGCTGAAGGACTCTAACGGAATCGCGGTCACGACCGAGCTCCCCAGCGCCGCCGAAAACCAAGCCTTGCAGGCCTCCGGGGCGCCGTCACTGACGGTAACACACTTCGACTGTCTGGGGCGGCCTGTCACATTGCGGCTTCCGTCAGCGATCCCTGGCCAGGGCGAGGGATCCAACCGGGAGGACACACCATGAAAAACAAACAAATTCTTGTCGCCGTGTCTGCCGCGCTCTTCGTCCTTGGCAATGGCGGCGCCATCGCCGGACAGACCATCAACGAGGCTGGCGCTCTCGCCTGCGTCACGGACAAATGGGAAGAGAAGGAGGTCGAGAAGGGCCACAAACTCGCGGATTTCGTTGGCCGCTGCGTCGCCATCCCCGACGACCCGGCGGCGCCGAAATACACGGAGGACTGTGTGATCAAGTACGAGTTCATGCCGGATGAGAGTTGGAAGGCCACCGGCTCTTGCACCTGGAACTTCAAGGATGGCGACAAGGTCTACGACACCGTCGAGGAAGGTTCGCACCTCAAGGAATCCATCTACAAGATCACCGGCGGCACCGGTAAATATGACGGCGCCAGCGGCGGCGGCACTTACTCGTGCGAAACCCTGACGCCCGAGACGCTTTGCGGCGGCAGATTCAAGGGGCAGATGGTCCTGCCCTGAGGCAAAAGCTCGCTTGTTCCGGTTGGGGTCAAATTCGGCATGGGCGCCATCGGTTTTTTTGGCGCCGCTCTGGTCTGCTCCAACACCAATTGCGGACCCTTGGCAGAGCCATGCAAATCCAAATCGGTAGCGAATGCAGTGCTGTTCTTTCGCGGGGGAAGCCTTGGAACAAGGGGAAATTGCTTGGCCAAAAGCCACCACTTCCGCCGAAACACGTCTCGGCCATCCGAACGCGATTGCAGCTTGCGAAGCGAAAGCGAGACTTAGCCATTTTCAACCTAGCGATCGACAGCAAGTTGAGGGGGTGCGATTTGAGGGTGGAAGACGTCGCTCCGCATGGTTACGCGGTGGAGCGCGCCACGGTTCGCCAGAGGAAGACTGGCAGGCCTGTCCGTTTCGAGCTCACGGAGCAAACCCGCCAGGCAGTTGATGAGTACATCGCACAGAGTTTGAGAAGGCCTGGCGAGTGCCTGTTTCCAGGACGTGGGAAACAACATTGCCTCACCACCCGCCAATATGCGCGGTTGGTCTCGTGGCCTCGATGCATCGTTGTTCGGTACGCATTCATTACGCCGCACTAAGGCGACGCTGATCTAAAGACGCACCGGCAATCTTCGGGCCGTCCAGCTCCTGCTCGGGCATACCAAGATCGAGAGCACCGTCAGATATTTGGGTATTGAAGTCGATGACGCGCTCGCAATTCCGAGCAGGTCGACGTCTGAATCTAGGGGCAGAGCGGATAAGCTCTGCCCCCCTCCATGAGGTCGCAATCGTGCCAACTGCCGGCAGTAACACCGCCTCTAGGGTAATTGCATTGTGCCCTTGTATGTGCCGCCGAAGAGTGTGTCGGTCAGGCCCTCGTACATGTACGTGCCTCCGCCACTGGCGCCCTCATATTTGCCGGTGCCTCCAGTGTATTTGTAGGTGTACTCCTTTGAGGTGTGAACCCTCCTCCCAGGTCAAGTGGGCCTTGTCTCCACCTTTATATATGTTGGTGCAGGTTCCGGCGCCCTTCCAGCTTCCATCAGGCATGTACTCGAACTTTCCTACACACTCTTCGGCGGCCTTCGGTGCGGCGGGATCGTCGGGAATGAGGACGCATCGCTGCACTACGTCGACCAGCTTGTGTCCTTTGTCAGGCTCAGTCTCGTTCCACTTGTCATTCACGCATGCGATGGCGCCTGCTTCGTTTATCTGCGCCGCGTTTACCGCTCCACCGCTAAGAACAAGTAGC